>CAZQVZ010000506.1:0-3891 GCA_964596895.1 uncultured Myxococcaceae bacterium | reverse complement strand
GTGGCTTTCGTGGAGGTTCCGTCGTCAGGGCGCAGGTGAGGACGCCGTCAGCAGGCGCGGTGATGCTTCAGGGCTCCAGGGGGCCGGTGGGGCGCGCGCTGCTGGAAGGGGCGCGTCCGCTTCGCCACCGTCGTCTTCGCTGGTTCACCCATTGTGGGCCTCACCCGGCGGGCAGCCGAACTGTCCACAGATCCAGCTCGACCAGGTAGAGCAGGAGACGGTCACTCTCCGTGTTGGAGGTTCGAATCCTCCGATCAAACGCCCATTGGAACGGCACCAGGGATGCGCCCGTCGGGAGCCGGCGTGTCCTGTCGTCACCGCGCAAGGTGAAGCGTCGCAAAGGATGCCCTCTCTTCGCCCATCGGCCGGAGGCCGCGCGCAGGTCTCTTCTGCACGCGCACCGGGCCGCCCGGCGAGGGCGAGGGCCCCGCGCGAGCGCCGAGCCTCCCGGTGGAAGCCCCCCCGGCAGGCACACCCGCGAACGGCGGGCGCATCATTTTCTTCGCAGTGGCAGTCGCAGCTCGAAAGGGGAGGTGGATCATGCGTATCGACGTGGGCCTGCGCGAGCGGGTCATCCTGTTCATCAACGAGCGGCCGGTGCAGTACCTCGGACCGGGCCGCCACCGGGTCTTCCGTCCGTTCTCCAGGGTGCAGGTCGCCAGGTACGACCTGGCGCGGCTGGCGGTGGAGCTGGAGGCGGACGCGCTGGCGCGGGTGCCGGCGGCGGACCTGAGCGTCTTCACCCTCGCGCGGAACGAGCGCGCCGTGGTCTTTCGGCGCGGGCGTCCGGCGCTCTGGCTGCGTGCGGGCGAGCACCAGATCTGGACCGCCGAGCGCACCAGGGGCCCGGCGGTGCGCATCGAGCAGGTTGACACCAGCGCGGTGGCGACCACGCCGCTCGCGGACGAGGTGCGCGCGCTGGTTCCGTCGACGGACTACGTGGAGGTGACCGCGCCGGAGGGTTCGGTGGCGGTGCGCTACGTGGACGGCGTGCTCGACGCGGTGCTGCCGTCCGGCCGCCATGCGGCGTGGACCACCACGCGAAGCGTCACCTTCGCGGTGATCGACCTGCGGGAGCGCCTCCTCCACGTCAACGGCCAGGAGGTGATGAGCCGGGACCGGGTGTCCCTGCGTTTGAACCTCTCCGCGTCGTTCTCCGTCGCCGACGCGCGGCGGCTGGCGACGGTGGGCCGCGCGCCGGATGAGCTCCTGTACCTCGCCATGCAGCTGGTGGCGCGGGAGGCGGTGGCGGCGCGCACGCTGGACGTCCTCCTCACCGAAAGGGAGGCGCTGGCCGACGAGATCACGGGCGCGCTCCAGCAGCGGGCGGTGGCGCTGGGCTTCGGGCTCACGTCGTTCGGCGTGAAGGACCTCATCCTCCCGGGGGAGATGAAGGCGCTGCTCAACCGGGTGATCGAGGCGCAGAAGGAGGCGGAGGCCAACGTGATCCTGCGTCGTGAGGAGACCGCCGCCGTGCGGTCCATGGCGCAGACCGCGAAGGTCATGGCCGAGCAGCCGCTCCTGGCGCGCCTCAAGGAGCTGGAGGCCTACAAGGACCTGGCGGCGAAGGTGGGGCAGGTGCACCTCGTCCTCGGTGAGAGCGTGATGACGCAGCTGCAGCTGCGCAGCGGTCAGCCGCAGTAGGGGCAGGGGAGGGCCGGCGGGGCCACCGCGCTTCGCCGGCCCGCTCCATGGGCCCATGCCCGCCTTCGAGCCCTGGGTCCAGGCTCAGCCACGCGGCACGTAGAGCGCAGCCACCTTCTCGCCGAGGTGCGCGAGCACCGCCTCGCGCTTGAGCTTGAGCGTGGGCGTCACCAGGTCCGGATGGTCCATGGGCGTCCCCGGCAGAACGACGACGCGCTTGGGCCGCTCGTAGTCGGAGAACGCGCCCAGCCGCTCCCGCGCCAGCGCCAGGAGCGCCCCCTCCACGGGCTTGCCTTCGCGCTCCAGCCTCGACAGCCAGTCGGTGTCCACGAAGAGCGCCGCGGTGACGAAGGGCCTGTCTTCACCCAGGAGCATGGCGCCAAAGACCGGTGGATCCGAGGCGAGCGCCTGCTCGATGGGCTCGGGTGAGATCTTCTTCCCGGTGGAGAGCACGAGGATGCTCTTGCTCCGGCCTGTGACGTGCAGCATCCCGTCCTCGTCGATGCGCGCGATGTCCCCGGTGCGGAAGTAGCCGTCGGGGGTGAACGCGTCCTGGGCGTCCTCCGGCTCGAGGAAGCCCTCGAGCATGAGCGGCCCGCGCAGCTGCAGTTCGCCGCCCTCACCCAGCCGCAGGTCGTGATCCGCCGTGACGAGCCCCACGCTGCCGGGGCGCCGCGGGCCTGCGAAGAGGTTGGAGGAGATCATCCCTGCGGTCTCGCTCATCCCGTACAGCTCCACATAGGGGAGCCCGAGCCCCTCAAAGAAGCGGAACAGCGCAGGCGCGGTGGGGGCGCCGCCAGCGAAGAGCCCGCGAATGCGCCCGCCCAGCTTCTTGCGCACCGCCCGCCCGAGGAGCACGTCGCCCACCTTCGTGAGCGCGCGGTCTGCGAAGGCGCGCGACCCGTCCACCCGCACCCGCGCGCCCGCCGCCAGCGCAGCCCGCGCGAGCTTGCGCACAGGCCCGGGCAGCCCCTCCACCTTGTGCTCCACGCCGTCCCGGATCCGCTCGTAGATGAGCGGCACCGAGAACAGGTAGGTGGGCCCCAGCGAGAGGGCCTGCTCCAGCTCGCTCCTGCCGGCCACCATGATGAGCGCGTGCCCCTGCGCCAGCGCGAGCGCGAACTGGTCATGCCCGGCGACATGGCCGAAGGGCAAGAGGTGCAGCCCCACGTCGTCCTCGCCGGTCCCCACCGATGAAGCGCCCGCATCAATGGCGTGCACGATGCTCCGCTGCGGCAGCCGGACGCCCTTGGCCCGCCCGGTGGTCCCGCTGGTGAAGAGCAGAAGGAAGGGATCCTCTTCCGTCACGGTCGCGGCGAGCGCCTGAAGCTCGGGGGCGCCGAGGCCTGGTGAGGACGCTGCGAAGAGCTGCGCCGCAGCCTCCTTCCAAAGGCCGTCTGCAGGGCCCACGTCCTCCTCCGCCACCACCGCGGAGAGCCCCGCGGCGACCAGCTCCGGGAGGATGGGCGCGAGCTTCTCCCACTGCTTCAGGGTGGAGACGAAGAGCACCCGCGGCCGCACCCTCCGGGCAATCTGTTGGACCTGGGTTGCGCCGAGGCTCGCGAAGAGCGCCGCCGGCTCGGCCTTCAGGCACTGCGTGGCCAGCGCGAACATCTGCCACTCGGGCGTGTTCTCCGCGAGCATCAGCACCCGGTGACCTGCGCCCACGCCACAGGCTTGAAGGTGACGGACGGCGCGCCCCACCCCGGCGGCGAAGCCCGCGAACGTGACCTCGCGAACCGCGTGCGGGGGCGTGGGGGAGATGAAGCGGAGGAAGGTCCTGTCGCCCCCTCGCTCCGCGGTCCGGACCAGGAGGGCGGGCAGGGTGCGAGCGGCAAAGCGCGTGGGGAGAAGCCGTGGGCTCATGGGCCTTCGGGCTACCTCAGCTCCCCGCTCTTCGCATGGGGCAGGATGCAGAAACTTCACGCCGATGACGCCCGCGTGACGCGCCTTCTGCGGCTGCACGGGCGCCATCCGGGCCGGCGGCAGGAACTGCTGCGCCCCCACCGAACGCCGGGCGCTCCATGGAAGCGAACCGCGGGGGCGGAGCGATCCCGGGGCTGCCCGGCGGGGGCGAAGGACCGTGCATGACGCGCAGGATGGCCTACCGGGCACGCCCATCGCCAGCTATGTGTCCCCCCGCACCATGAGCATCCTCTCGGTCCAAGACCTGAGCCTCGCCTTCGGGGACCGCGTCCTCTTCGACGAGGAGACCTTCGCCATCGGGCCGCGGGACCGGATCGGGCT
>CAZQVZ010000505.1:0-3898 GCA_964596895.1 uncultured Myxococcaceae bacterium | reverse complement strand
TCTCCAGCATCAGCCACGAGCTGCGCACGCCGCTGGTGGCCATGGTGGAGACCAACGAGGCGCTCCTGGACGACGTGGCAGGTCCCCTCACCGACCAGCAGCGCCGGATGATCACCCTCAACGCCGGCGCGGCGCGCAGGCTCTCCGGGATGATCTCCGACCTGCTGGAGCTGTCGGTGGTCCGCAGCGGGATGCGCTACGAGATGGCGCCCACCGAGCTTGCCCCGGTGGTGCACGACGCGGTGGCGGAGCTCGACGCGCGCGCGCGCGAACGCAACGTCGCCCTCGAGGTCCGCAAGGAGGGGGCCCTGCCTTCGCTCACCGTGGACCGCGCCCGCCTCTCCCAGGTGGTGCAGAACCTGGTGGTGAACGCCATCAAGCACACGCCGCCCGAAGGGCGCATCGAGGTCTCCTTGCGGCCGGAGCGCGCGCATGACCGGCTCCTGGCGCTCCTGCGCGTGGACGACACCGGCCCCGGCATCCCCGAGTGTGACCGGGAGCGCGTCTTCGAGAAGTTCTTCCGCCGCCAGGGCGTGTCCGCGGACGGCGTGGGGCTGGGGCTCGCCATCTGCCGGGAGATTGTCCACGCGCACCGGGGCGCCATCTGGATTGAAGACGGCAGGCTGGGTGGCGCCTCCGTCTGCGTGGCCCTGCCGGTGGAGGCGGCGTGAGCGCGCGCCTGCCGTGCGGCCTCTTCGCGCTCGTCGCGCTGGGCTCCGTCACGGGTCTGGCCACCGGCTGCGCCCACCCGGGCCCCCTCCCGGCGCAGACGCGCGCGGAGGCCGCCTTCGCGAAGGGGGAGGACGCGCGCGCAGAGGAGACCTTCCGCGAGGCCCGCGCCGAGGCGTCCAGCGAAGACGCCGCCCACCGCGCGCAGCTGTTCGAATTGCTCGCCAGAAGGGCGCAGAGCGACGCGGACGGGGTGGACTCGGTGAGGGTGGAGCTGCGCACCTTCGCGGTCTCCGCGCCCCACAGCCCGTGGGCGCGGCTCGCCGGGCTCTTCGCGGACGAGATGGGGCAGGTGGACGCCCTGCGCTGGGCGCTGCAGCGGTCCGGCGCGGAGCTCGCCGGGCTCGAGCGCCGGGTGGCGGAGCTGGAGGCCTCGGTGGAGCGGGGCGAGAAGATCGCCCGGGAGCTGGGCGAGGTGCTGACGGCCGTGCGCGACGAGCGCGCGGCGCTGCAGCGGACGGTGCGGGAGCTGGAGGAGCAGCTCGCCGGGCGCGAGGCGCTCATCGCCGAGCTTCAGGCGGAGCTGGAGGCCCTCAAGAGCATCGACATGTCGCGCACGCCCTGAGGGCGGGCCCTGCCTACAGCGCCACGGGCGGCGCGGCGGGGAGCTCGGAAGGCGGCGCCTCCTCGTCGGGAGCCTCCTGAACGGAGGACGGCGGCCCTTGCGGCGCGGCCGCTCCGGTGCGGCGGATGACCTGCGCGGTCACCGTCACCTGCGAGGGCAGCGGCACGAAGAAGAAGAGCACGCCCAGGGCGCGCGCCACCGGCGTGTACTGGGTCTGGTGGAAGCGCACCCGCACCGCGCCGTCGCCGCCCATCTCGCGGATCTGCGGGATGAGCGCGTCCCGGAAGCCGGCGTCCAGGTCCGTGCCCACCACGTCCCAGTAGCCGAACAGGGTGACCCCCGCGCGGGTGGCCTGCACCAGCCCCAGCGTCTCGTGCGGCTCCTGCAGGTCCCCGGCGGTGATGAACAGCTCGTCCGACCGGGGGTCGGAGGGGAGGGTGACGGTGTTGATGACGGTGCAGCCCATCCCCGTGGACAGCGAGGCGGCGGTGAGGGCGAAGACGAGGACGTGGCGCAGGCTCATGGGGTGCCTCCGGGGTTTGACGCGTCGAGGAACTGGATGACCTCGCCGGTGACGGTGACGTAGCGGGACCTGGTCTGGACGCCGCCTGCGCCCTGGCCTGCGCCCACGTTCTGGATGGACTGGGCCGCGGCGCCGGCGCGCTCGGTGGGGGTGGACGGGTTCTCGTCGAGGAACTCGATGTGGATGACCCCGTCTCCGCCCATGCGGCCCGCAGCGGTGGCGAGGTGCCCCCGGATGGTGGTGTCCAGGGCCGCGTCACCCACGTCCGCCACGCCGCCCACCTCCACGCCGTAGCCGCGCACCTGCACGAAGCCCAGGGTGCGGAACGGCCGGTCCACGGTGCCGGTGGAGAGGTACATCCGGCCGTCGTCCACGAAGGGCCGGTCAGACAACTTCGAGCCGCGCACCGCCACGCTGCAGCCGGTGCCGGTCAGCGCCACGCCCAGCAGCAGCGCCGCGCACGCCGTCAGGATACGGGGGCTCATGGCGCCACCCTCGCAGAGCTGGAGGCGGAGACAGGCCGCAGCCGGATCAGCTCCCCGGTGATGGTGACCTCGCCGGGCAGAGGGATGAAGAAGAGGAGGGTGAAGAGCACGCGCGTGGGCACCGAGTGCAGGACGCGCTGGTAGCGGACGTTGATGACGCCGTCCGCGCCGGCGCTCCGGGCCTGCACCTGAAGGTCCTCGAGGGCCTCCTCCAGGGTCAACCCCGCCGGGTCCACGAACCCGCCCACCAGGGTGGACCCGCGCCGGGTGACCTGGACGGGGCCCAGGCTCTGGTAGGGGCCGTCATGATCCTGCTGGGTGACGAAGACGGTGCCGCGGCCGCGCCCCTCCGGCAGCCGCACCGCCTCCACCGAGGTGCAGCCGGCGCAGGCCACGAGCAGGGAAAAGAGGGTTACCCGACAGCGGGAGCGGGACATGGCGCGCATCGTCCTCCGGACCGTGCGGAGGTCAATTTCCGCGCCCCACCGTCGAAGCCCGGACACCGGCAGAAAACTCCGGCGCGTCGTGCCCCGGAGGGCAGGCTACAAGCCACAGCCGGCATGGAAGGGGACCTGTTCGAGGAAGTCAGCCGGGCGCTCGCGGCGAAGCGGGACACGCCGCTGTCCACCTATCGCGTTCAGATCCACGAGGGCTTCACGCTCGCGGACGCCACGGCACTGGTGCCGTACCTGGCGAAGCTGGGCGTCACCCACCTGTACACCTCGCCGCTGCTGAAGGCGCAGCCCGGCAGCACCCACGGCTACGACGTGGTGGACCACACGGTCTTGAACCCGGAGGTCGGGACCGAGGAGGACCTGAAGACGCTCGCGGACGCGCTCGGGGCGCACGGGATGGGGCTTTTGCTGGACACGGTGCCCAACCACATGGGCATCGAGAAGGGCCACAACGCCGTCTGGAACGACGTCCTCGAGAACGGCCCCGCGTCCCTCTACGCGCGCTACTTCGACGTCGACTGGGATCCGGTGAAGGAGGAGCTGAAGAACAAGGTCCTGCTCCCCATCCTCGGGGACCAGTACGGCCAGGTGCTGGAGCGGGGGGAGCTCGAGCTGGCGTTCGTGGAGGGCGGCTTCTGCATCCAGTACTTCGACCACACCTTCCCCGTCGCCCCGCGGGCGTATTCGCTCATCCTCCGCCACCGGCTCGGCGCGCTGGAGGCAGAGCTGGGGACGGAGGACCTGGACCTGCAGGAGCTCCTCTCCATCCTCACCGCGGTGGACCACCTGCCCTCGCCGAGCGTCACCGACGACGCGCGCAAGGCGGAGCGCAACCGGGAGAAGGAGGTGGTCAAGCGGCGGCTGGGGAACCTCTACGCCCAGAGCGAGAAGGTCCGCGCGTACCTCGACGCCACCGTGGAGGCCTTCAATGGCCAGCCGGGAGAGCCGCGCTCGTTCGACCTGTTGGACCGCGTGCTCTCCGCGTGCGCCTACCGGCTCGCGCACTGGCGGGTGGCGGGCGAGGAGATCAACTACCGCCGCTTCTTCGACATCAATGACCTCGCCGGCATCCGGGTGGAGGACAAGGAGGTCTTCGAGGCCGCGCACGACGTGTCGTTCCGCTGGCTTTCGGAAGGGAAGA
>CAZQVZ010000504.1:0-3900 GCA_964596895.1 uncultured Myxococcaceae bacterium | reverse complement strand
GGTCCAGGAGGTCCCCGTCCCGCAGCTCCACGATGTCCACCGGGAAGTCGAGCCGTTCGGTGCCGAGGTAGATGGCCTGGTGCAGAAGCCGCTTCGCCGGCGGCGGCCCGTAGAGGGTGAGCCCGTGCTCGCGGCCGCCCATGCCCAGGGTGCGCAGAAAGCCGATGATCCCCAGGTAGTGGTCCGCGTGGAAGTGCGTGAAGTACACCGCGTCCACGGTGAAGCCGGTGCCAAAGCGCACCATCTGCCGCTGCGTGCCTTCGCCGCAGTCGAACAGCAGCAGATCCGAATCCGCCTTCACCGCCAGCCCAGACAGGTTCCGGTGGATGGTCGGCTGCGCGGCGCTCGTCCCGAGGAACGTCAACCTCAGGATGCTCATCCCGGTGGAACCCACGAATCCTCCCGCGCAGGCCCTTTACCCGCTCCCCGCCCCGAAGGCAGCGCCAATCTCCCCGGCAGCGCCCATTCGTCCACCGGCGCGGCTTGGAACTCCGCCCGGCGCTCGGGCATGCTGCCGCGGGTGAGCGCTTTGACGACATCGACTTCCCAGGGCGTGGGCAGGCGGCGGGGCCTGGCCGTCCTGATCCTCGGAGCGGGCGTGGCCGTGGCGGCGTGCGGCGGCGGCCGGGTGGACCCGCCGGATGCAGGGGTGGACCCCTGGATCCATGTACCCCCACCCCCGCCCCCCCGCTGCACCGAAGGCGACACCCGCCTCTGCTACAGCGGGGGCGCAGGGACCCTGAACATCGGCGCTTGCCAGCCCGGCACCCAGACGTGCGTGGCCGGGCACTGGAGCAACTGCGAGGACGAGGTGCTCCCCTCCGAGGAGACCTGCGCCACGCCCGTGGACGACGACTGCGACGGGCAGGTCAACGAAGAGGGGCCGGACTGCGGCTGCACCCCCAATGAGGTCCGCTCCTGCTACTCGGGACCGGCGGGCGCCATCGGCGTGGGGCCGTGCACCGCCGGCACCCAGACCTGCAACGCGTCCGGGACCGGCTTCGGCCCCTGCGAAGGCGAGGTCCTGCCGCAGGAGGAGACCTGCGCCACACCTGTCGACGACGACTGCGACGGCCTCGTCAACGAGGAGGGCGAAGGCTGCGTGTGCACGCCGGGCGAGACCTCGGCCTGCTACACCGGCCCGGCTGGCACCGAAGGGGTGGGCCTGTGCGCTGCGGGCGTGCGCACCTGCAACGCCCAGGGCAACGACTACGGCCCTTGCGTGGGTGAGGTGACCCCGGCCGAAGAGACCTGCCACACCCCGGACGACGATGACTGCGACGGCCAGCTGAACGAAGGCGGCGCCGGCTGCGTGTGCATCCCCGGGGACGTGCGCGGCTGCTACACCGGCCCGGCCGGGACCCTGGACGTGGGGGTGTGCAAGGGCGGCGGGCAGGCGTGCAACGCCCTGGGCACCGCGTGGGGCCCCTGCACCGGGGAGGTCACTCCGCAGGTGGACGACTGCCAGACCCCGGAAGACGAGAACTGCGACGGCCAGACGCCTTCGTGCAACGCGCAGGTCCCCATCATCGACCTGCGCGCGGACGTGAACCGCAACGGCGTGGTGGACCTGCAGGACCCCACCGAGGACGCGAACGAGGAGACCTTCACCGCCACGCACGGGGCGGTGTTCCTCGCCAACATCGACGATGACCAGGACGCCTGCCCCACCAACGTGAGCGACTCGGCCCTGGCCGCCTGCCACGATGCCGCGGACAACGTGGTCAACGGCGCGGCGGACCTCCTGGACCTCGCGCGGCTGAAGACGGTGCCCTGGCCGGACGCCCCCGCCAACGCCAGCGCCACCTTGACCGTCAGCTCCCCCGGCGCGGCGCATGTGCGGCTGTTCAAGAAGTCCGGAACCAACTTCGTGCTCTTCACGCCGGGCTCCCCCCTCTCCTCCGCGGAGTTGCAGGCGGGCGTGGAGTTCGCCATCGAAGGCAAGGACCTCCTGCGCAACGCCAACACCTGGGACGGGGTGGTGGACCTCACCTTGAACGTGGTCGCGGGCACCGGCCCTGGCGGCCAGGCGCTCCCGAACGGCAGCGACACGGTGCGGATGAAGCAGGCCCCGGTCATCTTCCGGCACCACCTCGACGAGGCGGAGCGGGTCTACGCCACCGCGCTCTCGGGCACCGCTTCGCAGGTGTTCCGCCAGGACCTGTCGGCCGCCATCACCGCCGCCGGGGTGCAAAACCCGCTGATGACCTTCCCCGTCAGTGACCAGTGGACTCAGGACTTCTTCGAGACCGCGTACATGTCGATGCCCGCACCCGGCGGTGGGCAGAAGGTCATCCACGTCAACTTCCGCTCGGCGAACTACACCGGCTCGCTGCGGGCGGCCGGAAAGGTGGTCTACACGCTGCTGCGCGGTCCGGACGTGGCGGGGGCCACCTCGTACAGCACCACCCACAACAACCAGATGGACACCCTGAACTCGTTCGGGAACCTGGAGACCCTCCCGCCGTACACCCACAACGGCGTGAGCCGGCCTTTGGGCAAGGTCATCCGCGGCTCGGTGCCGAGCTTCTACACAGACCCCACCTTCGACGCGATGGTCGCCGCCCAGGGCGTCCAGGGCCTGCTCTACGTGGACACCTCCTGGCTGGCGGTCGCCCACATCGACGAGACGGTGAGCTTCGTGAAGGCCAACTCCCCGAGGGGCTGGGTGATGCTGGCCACAGACCCGGTGGGGGCGAAGGCGGAGTTGCAGGCCGCGCAGGCGCAGGGCTACGGCACCACGCCCATGTTCGTGGGCAAGTACTGGTCGGGCGGCAGCCCGGCGCAGGTGAGCATCAACAACGTCCTCAATGACCCGGACGTGATGAACATCAGCGCCACCGCCGCGGTGGAGATTGACGCGCAGGTGAACGCCATCCAGCAGGAGACGGGCCTGCAGGGTTCGGAGATCGTCGCCATTGGCGGGCTGTTCCAGCCGTCCTACGGCTACGCGCTGGCGTTCGAGCCGGGCATGGTCAACGGCATCTACCTGTCGGACACCGACTTCGGCGCACCCAGGCCGCATGGGCCCGTCATCAATGGCCAGGACCTCTTCCGGCACCAGATGGAGTCCGCGCTCTCGCCCCACGGCATCACCGTGCGCTGGATAGAGAACTGGGACCTGTACCACCGGCTGTCGGGCGAGGTGCACTGCGGCTCGAACACGACCCGGGTGGTGCCGGCCAACATCAAGTGGTGGGAGAGCGGGCTATGAGCGCTGGGACGAAGGTGAAGGTGGCGTGGGTTGGGGTGGCGCTGTGCGCCGGGCTGTGGACGGAGGCGTCGCTCGCGCAGGAGCAGGGCGGCGCGGTCACCTCGCCGGCGAGGCTGTCGGTGAAGGCCCGGGCGCAGCTTGGGGCGGACATCGCCGCGGCGAAGGCCTCCCACCCGGAGATCTTCGCCACGCTCCAGCGGATCCGCGCGGAGCTGCCGGACCTGGACGCCAACAAGCGCGGGCGGCTCGCGCCCCTGACCCCGGCGCTCAAGGCGATGGGCGTGCAGGCGGTGCCGGCCCTGCTGAATGAGATCGCCGTGGACGCGGCGCCGCGGGGCGAGCTCACCGACGACGCCTGGCTGGCGTGGCGGCTGGGGCTCGTGGAGGCGACGGGCATGCTCCGGGACGTGCGCGCGGAGCCGGTGCTCGCCGCCCTCGTGGACGGGCCGAACGGGGAGTTCCTCCTGATGAAGGCCGCCGCCGAGGCTTTGGGCCGGATGGGCACCGACACCGCGGCCGCGAAGCTCATCGGCCTTGCGCGCACGGAAGGGCCGAAGCAGCTGGCGGTCCTGGCGGGCATGGGAGAGTGCCGCCGCGCCCGCGTGGCCGGGGCGCTGGCGCAGACGCTCTCCGCGCGCCCGGAGCCGAAGGTGGCCTTCCACGTGGTGAAGAGCCTGCAGAACGTG
>CAZQVZ010000503.1:0-3913 GCA_964596895.1 uncultured Myxococcaceae bacterium | reverse complement strand
GAGGGCGGGATAGGACTGCTCCAGCCGGTCCAGGGCCTCCTGGCCGTTGCGCGCGCGCGAGACGGCGTAACCCTCGGCCTCGAGGATCTCCGAGAGGGCTTCCAGGATGTCGGGGTCGTCGTCCACCACGAGGACGAGGCCCGACTGGGGCTGTTCTTCTGGCTCTGGCACGTCTCCCCTTCCAATAGGCACTCTGCCTTGGGCGCGCGGCAGGCTCCCACATCAAATTTGGGTGCTCGCACTCCAGCCGGAAGGCCGCGTCGTTTCTAGAACATTGCGTGGTTCGGTCAAGCGGGCGAAAAAGCTGCGCCGGTGGACGGGCAGCTTGCAGGCGCCCGTCCCTCTGACGTCCTCGGTGGCACGGGGCGCGCAAGCCGCGTATGCTCACCACCGTTTTCCGCTGGAAGGGAGTTCTAAGTCATGGGCCTGAAGGGCATGGAGATTCTGCTGATTTTCGGGGTGCTGCTGCTGCTGTTCGGCGCCACGCGGCTTCCCCAGCTCGGGTCCTCGCTGGGCTCGGCCATCCGCAACTTCAAGAAGGGCTTCAACACCGACGCGGAGCCGGAGGCGGAGAAGAAGGGCGGGACCATCGCCGCCACCTCTTCCGCGACGGACGCCGGCGCGGCTTCCAAGGAGCCCGCCAAGGTCGCGCGGGACGCGTAGCGCTTTTCGCCTTCGCCGCTTCCAAAGGAACCAGGGCCGGTGCCGCCCCTCTTCGCAGAGGTGACGGACCGGCCCTTCGTTCGCCAGGCGCCCTCACCCTGCCCTCTCCCAGAGGGAGAGGGCGCGGGCCCCGGGGCTACTCCACCTTCTCGCCGTCGTAGAGCCCGTCGAGGATGGACTGGTACTTCTGGGTGGCGAACTTCCGCTTCACCTTGAGCGTGGGCGTGAGCTCCCCGGTCTCCTGGGTGAACTCGTGGTCCATCAGCGCGAAGCGCTTGAGGGTGGCGTAGGACGGCTGCTCGGCGTTGACGGAGTTGATGGCCTGCTGCACCGCGTCCTTCACCTCCGGCACCTTCGCCAGGTCCGCGTAGCTCGCAGGCGCGGCGACGCCCTTGTCCTGCAGCATCTTGCGCGCGGCCTCTTCGCTCACGCACACCAGCGCGGTGAGGTACTTGCGCTTGTCGCCGTAGACCATGGCGGTGCTGACGATGGGGTAGGTCTTCAGCGCGTTCTCGATGTTCTGCGGCGCCACGTTCTTGCCGCCCGCGGTGACGATGATGTCCTTCTTGCGGTCGGTGATGCGGACGTACCCGTCGGGGTCCAACTCCCCGATGTCACCGGAGTGGAACCAGCCGTCCGCCTCCAGCACCTCGCGGGTGGCCTCGTCGTTCTTGAAGTAGCCCTTCATCACGCCGGGGCCGCGGATCATGATCTCGCCGTCCGGGGCGATCTTGATCTCCGTGCCCGGCACCGCCGGCCCCACGGTGCCGATCTTGATCTTCCGCGGCAGGTTGATGGTGGTGGCCGCGGAGGTCTCGGTGAGGCCGTAGCCCTCCAGCACCTTGATGCCCAACAGGTCGAAGAAGTAGGCGATCTTCCGGGAGAGCGGCGCGCCGCCGGAGATGAGCAAGCGCATGTTGCCGCCGAGCCGCTCCGACAAGGTGGCGTTCACCTTGGAGAACACGAGCTTCTGCGCCAGCGTGAAGCCCAGGGACGAGTACTCCTTCCCCTGGTTCTTCGCGTCCACGTACTCGTCGAACATCCCGAAGGCCCAGCGGAAGAGCTTGCCCTTGAGCCCCGGCGCCGAAGAGCCGTTGGCGACGACGTTGTTGTAGACCTTCTCGTACACGCGCGGGACCGCGGGGAGGATGGACGGGTGGGTCTCACCCAGGTTCGCCACCAGCTTGTCCACGGACTCGGCGAAGACCATCACGAAGCCGGTGCCCAGCCACGCCGCCTTCACCACCTGCGCGAACGAGTGCGCGAGCGGCAAGAACAGCATCACCGAGTCCGACTTCTCCATCAGGCCGATCTGCTTGACCGCCTCCGCCTCGTACGCCCAGTTGCCGTGGGTGAGGATCACGCCCTTGGGGTTGCCGGTGGTGCCGGAGGTGTAGATGAAGCAGGCCGCATCCTCCGGCTTCACCTGGGCGATGCGCACGTCGAACGAAGAAGTGTCCCCGCCCCTGGCGATGAGGTCTGAGAGCGCCAGCTCCCGCTCGCCGCCGGCTTCGCCCTCCATCACCACCACCCGCCGCAGGCCCGGCAGCTGCGAAATGCGCTGGCGCAGCCGCGTCAGCCGGCCCGGGCTCTTCCCGTCCGCCACGTCGTTGTCGACGATGCAGACCACGCTCTCGGAGTCATCGAGGATGTACTTCGCCTCCTCCGGCGTGTTGGACCCGTAGATGGGGACGCTGACCGCCTGCGCCGCGCTCACGGCCAGATCGCACACCACCCACTGCAGGGTGGTGCCGCCGAAGATGGCCACCTTGTCACCGGGCTTGACCCCTTCGGCCACCAGCCCCGCGGACACCTTCTTCACGTCCTCGAGGATCTGGCCCCAGGTGACGTCCTGCCACACCCCGCCCCGCTTGTGCCGGGCAGCGACCTTGGCGGGCTCCTTCGCCCGCTCCACCAGGAGCTGCACCAGCGTCTTCGCACTCGCCTCGGCCATCTGGCTCTCTGCCCTCACTTGAGCTCCTCCTCGATCTTGACCAGCAGTGGTTTGGCCCACGCCTTCACCCGGCGTGCTTCGGCCACGTCATACGACTCAGCGCCCGTCAGCGCCTTCTGCGCCGCGGCCTTTGCGTCCGCTTCCTCACCGTCCGCGAGCAGCGTCTCCGCGAGGTAGAGGTGCGCCCGGAGCGCCTGCGGCTTCTCGGCGAGGGCCTTCTTCAGGAACTCGGCGGACTTCCCGTAGGAGCGCTTGGGCCAGGGCAGTTCGAAGTAGTAGCGCCCCCTGGCGATCAGCGGGCCGGCGTTGTCGTAGCCGGCATCCAGGGAGATGGCCTTGTCCAGCCACTTGTTGAACTTGCCCTCTACGCCCTGCCCCAGCGCGGCGAGGATGCCAATGGCCTGCGAGTAGCAGCCGATGCCGATGGCGGCGAAGTAGTGCCCTTCGATGCGGTCCGGCGCTTTGGCGAGCGCCTTCTGGCCGAGCTCGGTGGACTTCTGCCCGAGCGCCTTCTTCGCCGCAGGCGCGGACGCCCCGTCACACTGCCAATAATAGAAGCGGGAGGCGCGCCAGAGCACCCCGAAGTCCTCCGGGTGCGCGGCCAGCGCGGCTTCCACCGCTCCTTCGAGCTCCTGGTGCTTCTGCTTGTCGTGCCGCTGCGAGTACAGCGCGTCCAGCTGCGCCGTCACGTCCCCCGACCCCCCTGCCCACCCCGCCGCGGGCACGATGAGGGCGAGTGCCCAAAGCCACGTGCGCATGGCGGGGGGGCTTAACACGCCCGGTCGAAGGGCAACAAGGCGGACCGGCCGCCCCCACGACCGCCGCCCGGGTCCGCTCCCGGGCGGGAGCGGACCTAGGCGGCGTCCTGCTCGCGGTCGAGCTGCAGCGGGAGCTCCTCGTCCTGGTTGAACGCGGAGAGGTAGCGCTGCAGGAACGCCTTGGTCCGCAGCTCCACCTGGCGGACCCGCTCCCGGGAGACGCCCCACCGGCGGCCGAGCTCCTCCAGCGTCCGCGGCTGATCCTGCGTGAGCCGCTCCTGGAGGATGTCCCAGCCCATCTCACCGATGCGCTTGCGCACCTTGAGCAGGGCTTCGGAGACCTCGCCGTCCTGCTCCTGCCGCAGGAAGGTGTCCTGGGGCCCGGGGCCCGAGTCCTCCAGCCGCTCCACCCAGGTGGTCTCGCCGTCTTCGTCGATGGCGACGTCGAGCGAGAAGTCGGTCATGGCGCCGCGTTCGGACTCCCCGCCGCGCACCTGGCTGCGGTTGTCCTTGAGGTAGCGGGTGATGTACGCGCGGA
>CAZQVZ010000502.1:0-3922 GCA_964596895.1 uncultured Myxococcaceae bacterium | reverse complement strand
CGGTGCTTGCCGATGGGCGTCCTGACTGCATCGACGATGAAGACCCCGTTCACGCTTCACCTCTCAAGACGACGTTTCCGAACTGCGCCCTATCCTGAAGGAGCCGGTGGGCGTCTGCGGCGGCCTCCAGCGGCAGCACCCGGTCCAGCACCGGCCGCAGCTTCCCTTCGCCCACCAGCTGCAGGACGCGGAAGAGATCTCCCTTGGACCCCATGGTGGAGCCGAGCAGCGAGATGCGCTTGTAGAAGAGCACCCGCAGGTCGAGCTTCACGTCGTGCCCGGTGGTGGCGCCGCAGGTCACCAGGCGGCCGCCGTAGGGGAGGCAGGCGACGCTCTTCTCGAAGGTCTCGCCGCCCACGTGCTCGAAGACCACGTCCACGAGCTTGCGGTCGGTCAGCCGCTTCACCTCCGCGAGGAAGTCCGTCTCCGCATAGTTGATGAGGTGATCTGCGCCCAGCTCGCGCGCCTTCTGCAGCTTGGCCTCCGACGACGCGGTGGCGATGACCTTCGCCCCCATCAGCCTGGCGATCTGCACCGCCGCGCTGCCCACGCCGCTGCCGGCCGCCTGCACCAGCACGGTCTCGCCGGGGCGCAGGAGCGCGCGGCGGGTGAGCATGGTCCACGCGGTGAGGTAGGTCAGCGGCAGGCAGGCCGCCTCCTCGAAGGAGAGCCCCGGAGGTTTGGGCAGCAGGTTCTGCCTGGGCACCCGGACGAACTGCGCGTAGCCGCCCGGCACGTGCTCGCCGATGATCTTGTAGCCCCGGCAGAGGTTGTCCTCGCCGCCCAGGCACTTCTCGCAGGCGCCGCAGGACAGGCCGGGGTTCACCAGCACCTCGGCGCCGGGGGCGATGTCACCGACCTCGGCGCCCACCTTCTCCACCACGCCCGCGATGTCGCTGCCCAGCGTGTGCGGCAGGGCGAGCTTCAGCCCCGGCCAACCCTTGCGGACCCAGACGTCGAGGTGGTTCAGCGCCACCGCCTTGACCCGGACGAGCACGTCCTTCGCGCCGAGCACGGGCTCGGGCAACTGGGCCAGTTCGAGGACTTCGGGACCGCCGTGCTGGCGAAAGACCACCGCCTTCATTCCACGTCTCCTTTTCGCGCGCGCCGTGACGGAGGCGTCACCCGACCTGCGCTTGTGCGCCGCGGGGGGCCACCGTATAAGCCGCGACGTCGTGGCCGGCAGGCGCGCGCCCTGAACTTGTAGGGGCGCCGTGCGCGAAAATCCACTGGAGATGCTTCATGCGTAACGGGTTGCTCGAGACTGCAGCGGTGTTGGTGGCGGGGTTGATGCTGGTGGCGTGTGAGCCCAGCCGCGGGAACGACGGAGGCGTGGACGCCAGCATCGATCCCTGCCCGAACGGCATCTGCCCGCCTGGAAACCAGGACGGCGGCGCGGACGGCGGCACCAACGACGGTGGCACGAATGATGGCGGAACCGACGGCGGGGTCTGGACCGTCACCGTCGAGGACCTGCGCGGGCCCAACGTCCCCTACGGCACCGAGGTCCTGCTCGAGGACGTGGTGGTGTCCGACGTCTTCAACAAGTTCCAGGGCAGCCAGGGTGACTGGCTCGGCGAGTTCTGGGTGGTGGACCCGGCCAACCCCGACCAGGGCATCTGGATCCGCAAGCGGTACCAGGACCTCCCCAACCAGCTCGAGGTCAACCGCGGGGACGTGCTCACGGTCCACGGCTTCTTCGGCACCGAGTCGCAGTTCACCGACCGCAGCGGGTACCGCCGCGTGGTGAAGGGCGAAAACGACTTCCTCCCCTCCAATCAGCGCCCCGGGCGTCCCCTGGAGCTCACCCGGCATTCATCGGCCACGCCGCCCACCGAGCTCGCGGTCACCGCGGGCACCTTCGGCGACGCGCAGGGGGGCGAGGAGAGGGCGGACCTCGACAAGGCCGGCGCCCGGGTGCACGTGCAGGGGCCTTTGGAGCTGGTGGACCCGTCGCCCCAGGCCATGACCCGCATCCACAACGGCGAGATCGACGGCTCCAACGGCTTCGAGCTCACCGGCGGGATCCTGGTGAACAACTTCAAGACCTTCCGCTCGGACGGCGGCTGCCCGTGGCGGGACGTGGCGCTCGACGCGGGCACCCAGGGGGAGAAGGTCGTCTTCACCGGCGGTGTGAAGGGGACCTGGGAGAGCTACACCCACGCTCCGTGCACTGACGGCGGCACGGTGAACAACTGCTTCCCGCGCGACCCGGGCCACATCCCGGGGACGGACGCTGGCTTCACCATGGTCCTGTACCCGGACAGCTGCGACGACTTCGTG
Source organism: uncultured Myxococcaceae bacterium (assembly GCA_964596895.1). Lineage (GTDB taxonomy): Bacteria > Myxococcota > Myxococcia > Myxococcales > Myxococcaceae > JAFAFL01. The sequence goes on along the minus strand of CAZQVZ010000502.1, from coordinate 1,639 downwards.
GGCGGCGAGGTCCAGCCCCAGTAGGGACCGGGCGCCGGCCGCCGCGGTTTGGCCGAAGCTTCGGGTCTGTTAAGAGCCCTCCTCCATGTCCACGCTCAACGTGACGGTGGAGGAGGGGGTTGCGCACCTCGAGCTTTGCCGGCCCGAGGTCCGCAACGCCATCAATCTGGAGATGATCAACGCCCTGCATGCCGCGCTGGACGCGCTGGCGGTGCGGGACGACGTGCGCGCGCTGGTGCTCTCCGGCGCCGGCGGGAAGGCCTTCGCGGGCGGCGCGGACATCGCCCAGCTTCGGGAGCGCACCCACAAGGAGGCGTTCTTCGCGCTCAACGCCGCGCTCTTCCAGAAGGTGGAGGACTTCCCCCGTCCGGCCATCGCCGCGGTGGAGGGTTACGCGCTGGGCGGCGGGCTGGAGTTGGCCCTCGCGTGCGATCTCCGGGTGGGCGCGAAGACCGCCAAGGTGGGCCTGCCGGAGGTGAGCCTCGGCATCTATCCGGCGGCGGGAGGCACCTGGCGGCTCCCGCGGGTGGTGGGCCTGGGCCGCGCCAAGGACCTCGTCTTCACCGGGCGGATCCTCGCCGCGGAGGAGGCCTACGCCCTGGGCATCTTCGAGCGGCTGGTGGAGCCCGGAGCCGCGCTGGCGGAAGCGAAGGCCGTGGCCGCGCAGATCGCGAAGAACGCCCCGTTGGCGGTGCAGGTGGCGAAGGTGTCCCTCAACGCGCTCGCCCGCGGCGCGGACCCCGGGAGCATCGAGCGGCTGGGACAGGCGCTCTTGTTCGACTCGCCCGACAAGCACGCGCGGATGACCGCGTTTCTGGAGAAGAGGAAGGGATGAAGCCCGAAGACATCTGGACAGTGGGCGTGGTGGGCGCGGGGACCATGGGGCACGGGATTGCCCACGTGGCGGCCGCCGCCGGCTACGACGTCGCCCTCTACGACGTGACGGACGCCGCTGCGGCGAAGGGCAAGGAGAAGATCGCCGCCAACCTCACCAAGGGCGTGGAGAAGGGGAAGGTCACCGCCGAGGCCCGGGACGCGGCGCTGGCGCGGTTGAAGACGTCAAGCAAACTTGACGACCTGGCCGGTTGTCAGCTGGTGATCGAGGCCATCCCGGAGGACCTGGCGCAAAAGCAGGCGCTCTACCGGGACCTGTCCCGAATCTGCGCGCCGGAGGCAATCCTCGCCACCAACACCTCGTCGCTCTCGCTCACCGAGATCGCCGCCGCGGCCACGCACCCAGAGCGTGTGGTGGGCATGCATTTCTTCAATCCGGTCCACCTGATGAAGCTCCTGGAGCTGGGGCGCGCCTACCAGACGAGCGAGCAGACGCTCGGGGCAGTGCGCGCGGTGGGCGAGCGGCTGGGCAAGCAGACGATCGAGGTGAAGGACCACCCGGGCTTCGCCTCCAGCCGGCTGGGGATTGCCCTGGGGATGGAGGCCATCCGGATGGTGGAGGAGGGCGTGGCTTCGGCCGAGGACATCGACCGGGCGATGGAGCTCGGGTACGGCCACCCCATGGGCCCGCTCAAGCTCACCGACCTGGTGGGCCTGGACGTGCGCCTGGCCATCGCTGAGTACTTGTTTGCGGAATTGGGGTCTCCCACCTTCCGTCCGCCCCAACTTCTCAAGAAAATGGTCC
>CAZQVZ010000501.1:0-3932 GCA_964596895.1 uncultured Myxococcaceae bacterium | reverse complement strand
CCCCGGCGTTGCCGGCCTCATCGGTGGCTCGCAGGAAGAAGGTCGTGGTGGAGTCGTCAGGGACGGTGACGCTGAAGGAGAAGGCACCGGCGCTGCTCACCGTCGTCTGGCCCAGCGCCAGCGTGCACGCGGCGTCTGAGAAGGCGCTCACCTGCACGCCGGGTTCGGCGGTGCCGGACAGGGTGGGGGCGTTGTCGTTGGCGGGCGAGGCGGGCGTGACACTGCTGAGCTCGGGGGCCGCCGGCGGCGCGGTGTCCAGCGTGTAGATGAGCGCCGGGGTGGAGCAGGCGGAGGTGTTGCCGGCCGCATCCGTCGCCGTCGCATGGAAGGTGTAGGTGCCGTCCTGCGTGAGCGCGAGCGGCGCGGTGAAAGCGCCTGCGCCATTGATGGTGCCGGTATGGAGCTGCCCGGTGCACGCGGCGTCGGCGAAGACGCGGAAGGTCGCGCCGGCCTCGCCGGAGCCGGTGAGCACAGGGGCGGAGTCCTGGTTGGGCGACGTCGGACTCACCGCGCTCAGCACCGGCGGCGGGGGCGCGGTGCTGTCCTCCACATAGGTCTGGCCGGTGGCCACGCACGCGCCCGCGTTGCCGACGGCGTCCATCCCCCGGAGGAAGAAGGGCGTCGTCGAGTCGTCGGGGACGTTGACGGTGAGCGCGAAGGTGCCGCTGGCAGAGGCGCCGGTGGTGCCCAGGGATTGCGTGCACGCGGCCTCGGAGAAGGCGCTCACCTGGGAGCCGGGCTCCGCGGTGCCGGAAAGGGTGGGCGCGTTCTCGTTGGCGGGGGAGGGCGGCGCCACCTGCGTGAGCACGGGCCCGGCGGGCGCCTGCGTGTCCAGGACGTAGGCCGCAGAGGTGGTCGAACAGGGGGAGACGTTCTGCGCTGCGTCGGTGAGCTGCGCGTAGAAGGCGTGACTCCCATCCGCCAGCGGCGGCGTGGTGAGGGAGAAGGCGCCGCCCCCGTCCACCGTCCCGGAGACGACCTGCTGGGTGCACGCGGCATCCGAGTGCAGCGTCACCTGGGCCTGGGGTTCGCCGCTGCCGGTCACCGTGGGGCCCGGGTCGTTCGAAGGCGACGCGGGGGAGATGCCGGAGACGGTGGGCGCAGCCGGCGCCGTGCTGTCCTCTACGTAGGTGACCCCGCCGTCGGCGCAGGCGGTCAGGTTCCCGGCGGCGTCCTCGGCGCGCACGTGGAAGGACGTCACCGAGTCTTCGGCCACCGTGACCTGCAGGCTCCACTGACCTGCGCCGTTCGCCACCGCGGTGCCGAGCGCGCTGGTGCACGCGGCGTCCGCGTACACGTGCACGGACGCTCCGGGCTCGGCGGTGCCGCTGAGGGTGGGGGTGTTCGTCTGCGAGGGCGAGTCCGGGATGACGCCGGTGATCGTCGGCGAGGCCGGTTCGGTGCGGTCCAGCGTGTAGGTCAGCCCTTCGCTCGAGCAGGCGGAGACGTTCTGCGCCGCATCGGTCAGGGCAGCGTGGAAGAGGTGCTCTCCCTCTTCGAGCGGCGGGGAGGTGAAGCTGAAGCTGCCCGCCTCGGAGACGTCGCCTGTGCCCAGCGCCTGGGTGCAGGCGGGGTCCGAGTAGACCGTGAACGTGGTCCCCGGTTCGCCGGCGCCGCTGATGACAGGCGAGGGCTCGGTGTTGGGCGAAGACGGCAGAAGGCCGCTCAGCACGGGCGCGTCCGGCGGAGTGCTGTCCTCGAGGTAGACGAAGGACGTGGAGAGGCAGGCGGACGCATTGCCCACGGCGTCGGTGACCGTCGCGTGCACGCGCGTCTGTGCGTCCTCCGGAAGGGTGAGGGTGGCGGTGAAGTCCCCGTGGTCGTCTGCCTGGGCGCTGCCCGCCTCGAGCGCGCACGCCGCGTCCGCGAAGAAGGCGATCTGCGCCAGCGGTTCGGTGCTCCCGGTGACGTTCACCGTGTTCGAGGAGGACGGGCTCTGGGGATGGCTGGAATGGATGACCACCGCGGGCGGGGCCTGATCGTCGTGCAGGTATCCCACGCCCAGGTCGGCGCAGGCGCTGACGTTGCCCGCCACGTCGGTCGCGGTGCCGAAGAAGTGTGTCTGCGCGTTCGGCGGCACCGTCACCTGGATGGAGAAGGCCCCTTCGTCATCCGCGGCGCCGCTGCCCAGCGGCGGCTGCGCGCAGGTGTCGTTGCCGTAGAGGGCCACCTGCGCCTGCGCCTCCGACGTCCCGGAGAGCACCGGCGAGCGGTGGTGGGAGGGACCTTCGGGGGCGAGGGAGAGCACCGACGGCGGTGGAGGCGGCGTGGTGTCCTGCTCGGGGGGCGGCGGCGGATCCCCCTCACAGGCGGCCAGCGCGGCAAGAACGAGCAAGGGTGCGACGCGAGTCGAAGGGTTCATCTCTTCCCCCAGGCGCTGAAAAAGAGCCGACGCCGGACGCCCGCACCGCTGCAGACGCCCGCCACCCGGACTGCGAACGAGACGACTAGAACAGCCGCGGACCGGACGACCGAAGCGTTTCGGGATTCATTGCGCGTAGGTCCCTGTGCCGAACCGTGTGTGCGCTACTCGGGCGCGCCGAGCTCCGCGAGCCACTCCCGAGGGATGGGCCCGGTCTTCCTCCCCACGATGGCGACGTAGTGCAGCGGGTCTCCGGCGACCGAGAGCCGGTGCGCGTAGCGGTGCTGCACCCGCGCCTCGAGCAGGCCCGAGTCGATGAGGCGGCGGATGAGCAGCGAGAAGCCGAAGTGGAACCCGTCGCTCAAGAAGGCGTCCTTGATGTTGAACGCCACCCACGCGGGGTTCTCCAGCAGGTTCCAGGCGGCGGCGAAGGCTTCAGGCGGGATGTCCCCGAACCCGAGCGCGGCCACGGTGGTGAGCACGTTGGGCCGGTGCCCGCGCACGAGCTGCGTCTGCGCCGCGTCCAGCGCGGTGAGATCCGCGGCGAGGTAGTCCGCATACACCCCCGGCCGGTCCCGCTCACAGGCGGCCTTTGCCTCCGGCAGCAGGTCCACGCCGACCACGGTGGGGACGCCCGCCTGGCGCAGCGCTTCGCCCACCATGCCGTTCCCTGCGCCCACGTCGAGCACCCGGGCGTCGGCGACGGCGACGCCCGCCTTCTCCCATTCGGCCACCAGCAGCCGCGCGATCGTCGCGGGGGAGGTGCAGGCCAGCCGGTCGTAGAACAGCGACTCGTACAGCCCGGGGATGGAGAAGATCTGCGCGTAGTCGTGGAAGCGGACGCGAACCCTGTTTCCGTCCGTGGCGACGACGCACCACTCCTCGTGCTGGTCGAGGTGTCCTGGCTCCACCTTGGGAAACTCCACCTCGAACTTCGATGCCTTCACCACGCGCCCAGGCCTTTCTCGCTGACCTTGCCAAAGAGGGGACAGGACAGCCGCGAGGGTTCACGCGAGCCGGCGGCGGAAGAAGGCCAGCGCGCGACCGTTGGAACCCAAAGAGTCGCCTCCGCAGTAACACGCTCGGGCAGCCCCGTGCGCGGTTTCCGGGAGCCGAGGGCTCGGCTGCATGCCGGGTGGGCGTTCACCGGACCTTGCACCACGCCGCGGGGCGGGTGTTCACGCCGCACCGGCGGGTGCGCACGGCGGGTGACAGCGCGCCTCTCGCCCGGTATCGCCCGGGTGGAGGAGGGCATCACCATGAAGACGCGCGCCGCAGTCGCTTACGAGGCAGGCAAGCCGCTGGTCATCGAAGAGGTGGATCTGGAGGGACCCCGCGCCGGAGAGGTGCTGGTGGAGCTGAAGGCCACCGGGGTCTGCCACACCGACGAGTTCACCCGCTCCGGCGCAGATCCCGAAGGGCTCTTCCCGGTCATCTTCGGCCACGAGGGCGCGGGCATCGTCCGGGAGGTGGGGGCGGGCGTGACCTCCGTGAAGCCGGGGGACCACGTCATCCCGCTGTACACGCCCGAGTGCCGCGGCTGTAAGTCCTGCCTGTCGCGCAAGACGAA
>CAZQVZ010000500.1:0-3954 GCA_964596895.1 uncultured Myxococcaceae bacterium | reverse complement strand
TCCCCTGGCGAGCGCAAGCGCTGGCAGGTGGCCCAGGCGCTCGGCGCCGAGCCCGACGTCCTGTTGCTCGACGAGCCCACCAACCACCTCGACGCAGACGGCAAGGCGCTCCTCCTGCGCGCGCTCCGCCGGTTCAAGGGCGTGGGCGTGGTCGTCTCCCACGACCGTGGCCTGCTCGAAGCCCTGACCACGCGCACCGTGTCCGTGGCGCCGGAAGGCGTGCAGGACTTCCCCGGCCCGTACGAGGCCGCCAGGGCCGCCTGGGAGGCCGACAGGGCCGCGCTGCTGGAGCGGCAGGTCCAGGTCCAGGCCGCGCAAAGGAAGGCCCGCCAGAGCCTCCACAGGGCGCGTCAGGCGCTCGAGGGGGCCACCGCCAACCGCAACGCCGGCCGGCGCATGAAGGACAAATACGACAGCGACGCGCGCTCCCTGATGGCGGACTACAGCGCGGAGCAGGCGGAGAAGAGCCTCTCCCGCCAGAAGGCGGCGCTGAAGCGGGCGGAGGCGAAGGCCACCGTCGCCCTCGACTCCCTCCACGTCGAGCCCAGCCTGGGCGCTGATGTCTTCGCGGACTACGTCCCCTGCCCCAGGGCCCACGTGCTCAAGCTGGAGCGGGAGGACGGCCTCTTCGCAGGGGACGTCCGGCTCCTGCCGGGACCCTTGCGCCTGTACGTGGGCAGAGAGGACCGCATCCACCTGTGGGGCCCCAACGGCGCAGGCAAGACGACCTTGCTGCGCGCGCTGTCCGCCTCAGCCGACGGTCCGCTGCTCTACCTGCCGCAGGAGCTGGAGAGCGCCCAGATCGAAGCGCTCTTCGCCCGGCTCCGCGCGCTGCCGAAGGACGTGAAGGGCCGGGTGCTGTCGCTGGTGGCGGCGCTGGGCGTGGATCCAGACCACCTGCTCCACAGCCCTGCGCCGTCACCTGGCGAGGCGCGCAAGCTGTGTCTCGCCCTGGCCATGGGCGGCGGGGTGTGGGGGCTCGTGCTGGACGAGCCCACCAACCACCTCGACCTGCCTTCGGTGGAGCGGCTGGAGGCGCTGCTCGGGCGCTGGCCCGGCGCGCTGGTGCTGGTCACCCACGACGCAGCGCTCGCGTCGCGCACCTGCTCCACCCGCTGGGCCCTGCAGCCCGAGGGGATCAGAACGTGTACTTGACCCGGGGGAAGATGGACATCGTGGGGATGTTCGGCCCCGCGATGAACCGGAACAGCACGTCCGCGCCAATCGTGAAGTGATCCATGTGGGTGGCGTACTCCACGCCCACGCCACCGCCGAAGTTGGCGCCCGAGGTCACGCCCGGAAGCGGCGCCGGCCCCAGCAGCGTGTACCCACCCGTCAGCTTGGGGGCGATGTAGAAGCGGTCCGTGACCTCGAACAGGTACGCCGCGGTGAGGTTGAAGAACGTCACCGTGAAGCTGTCCGGGTAGGCGTCCAGCGTGTTGTTGGTGGGGTGCCGCGCCTGGCAGGGACCGGGGTCCATGGTGGCGAAGCAGTTCTGCGCGTTGGCCCCGATGCCGAAGTGCGCGCCGAGCGCGATGTTCTCCGTCACGTCGTAGCCCACGCCCAACTGCAGATAGGTCTGGCCGTTGGAGTATTGGTTCTGCCCGCCGAGGGAGAAGAACACCCCCACGTCCGTCTCGGTGAAGAAGCCGCGGCGGACCTCCAGCGCCACGCCTTCAGACGGGGTGGCGGCGGCCACGAGACCGGGCATGAGCACCAGAGAGAGGGCGAAGACGACCTTGCGCACGTATGCCTCCGTGAAGAGGGGCTGAAAAGGCGGCGGAGCCTACCCGCCTGTCCACCATGTCGCAATCCACAAATGCCCCTCCCTGCGCGCGGATGGCGACGCCCGCAAGGACGAAGCCCCCGGCGCGCAGGACGCGTCGGGGGCCTCGGGTTCAACCCATGCCTGGCGAAGCTGGGGCCTAGTCTTCCCCGCCCGCCGGCTTGAAGATCCAGGGGAAGGTCACCGACACGATGCCGCCGCCCTTGGGCTCCGGGAACCGCCACCGGCGGATACGCGAGAGCATGCAGGATTCGGTGGTGGTGTTGTTCAGCGAGGTCTCAGAGACCTGCGCGTCGCTCACCGCGCCCGTGGGGTCGATGGTGAAGGCCACCGCCACCTTGCCGGCGAGGTTCGGCTCCTTGTTCAGCTCCTGCTCGTAGCAGTACTTGATCTCGTTCTGGTGACGCCGGATGACCCGGGCGATCACGTCCTTGTCGAGACCGCCGACCACCGTGGTGCGGCCCGGGATGACCCGGGTGCCCTCGCGGGCGCGGCCACCGTGGTCGATGCTGCCGAAGCCACCCCGGCCGCGACCACCGCCCTTGGTGCCGAGGCCGCCGAGGCCGAGGCCGGTGCCGCCGCCACCGGGACCGGTGCCGCGGGCGCCGAGGCCGCCGACGCCGTGCGCATCACCCAGGCCCGCGCCGCCCTGCAGGCCGCCGAGCGCGTTGTTGATGCCGGTGCCGAGCCCGCCGGGCCCGAACACGTCCGAGGCCGCGCCGGCGTTGCTCCCCATGGCGCCGAGCAGACCCGCGCTCATCACCTTCTTGCGGTCCTGCTCACGCTTGTTGGCGTCCACCTGGGGGGCGCCCTTCTTGGAGGGGTCCGCTTCCTTCTTCTTCTCCTCCACCTTGCCGAACTTGCCCTCTTCCTTCTCCGCCTTGGCGCCCTCTTCCACGCCGGAGAGCTTTTCGATCAGCTCCGGCTTCTTCTCCGGCTTGACCAGCAGCTTCACGTACTTGGAGGGGTTGGCGAAGATGTCATCCCCCATCCCGCCGTCCATGGCCGGGCTGAGGAGGAACGCCGCCACGCAGGCGAGGAACGCCAGCAGACAGATGGAGGTGATCTTGAAGAAGCTGAAGTCCGCTTCCTCCATCCCGCCCGCGCGCACCGCCGCGGTGGGCCGCACGTAGCGGAGGATGAAGGCCACGCTGTCGAAGGAGACCTGCACCCTGTCGTGCAGCCCGACCTCGATGGCGTCCGCCCGGGTCGCCCCGTCCGAAGCGCGGAGCTTGCCTTCGCTCTTGAGCTGCTCCTTCGACTTGTAGGTGTCCCCGCGGGCGGAGACCACCAGGCCCGCTTCAGCCGGGACGTTCACCAGCATCTTCGAGCCGCTGGTGGACCCGAGCGTGAAGCTGTCACCCACGCCCGGCGAGTAGACGTTGAACTTGTTGTGCCGCGCCTCGCCGATGGTGACCGGCACCCCGTCCGCGAAGTGCTGGACGTTGATCAGGGTGTCGCCCCACAACAGCGCCACCTGGAGGATCTTGCTGTCGTCGGTGGGGGTGGCTTCGGCAGACAGGGGCTCATTGAAGAGCGCCGCCGCGTTCTTGCCGGTGCCGGCCAGCCCGCGCGCAGCCGACTTCGCCGAAGGCGCTGAGCCCACGGTTTCGGCAATGGCCTGGGCAATGGCCTGGTTGGGCGCCGCCTTCGAGAGCGCGTCCCCGAAGAGCACCTTCACCTGAGAGCCGCCCACCACCAGGGTGTCCCCGTTGGAGATGACCACCGGGTCCTTGATCACCCGGTCACCGACGCGGGTGCCGTGTTCGCTCCCGAGATCGATGGCGGTGACATCCCCGTTCTTCTCAACCCGGATCATCACGTGCAGGTTGGAGACCTGGGGGTCCGTCAGCTTGACCGCGGCGCCTGCGCCGGAGCCGAGGATCACCGACTCCAGATCAGAGCTGGATTCGGTGGTGGACCCGTCAGGCCCGGTGATTCGCAGGATCAGATTGTTCTTCGACGACATGACCGCCCCTTGTTCGTGCCGGGTCTACTAGAGATTTTCGACGGACTTCTGCAGCTCGGGGTTGAAGTTGTCCCGGACCTTGATCAGCGAGTCGAACCGGGTCTTCTTCTTGGACACCGAGTAGCTGCCTTCGGGCTTGGTGAGCTCGCCTTCGACCGACACGTCGGTGAAGTCGATGGTCGTCTTCTTCCGGAAGACC
>CAZQVZ010000499.1:0-3959 GCA_964596895.1 uncultured Myxococcaceae bacterium | reverse complement strand
GGCGTGGAGAGCGCCACCACCCGGCGCACCCGCCCGCGCAACTCCCCGGTGGTCGCCGCGAGCGCCAGGGTGCCCGCGTAGCCGTGGACCACCAGGTCCACCTGCAGCCCGTCCCCGGCGACGCCGCGGGTCCGGGCGATGGCCGAAAGCGCGGCCGGCAGATCCTTCGTCACCAGGTCCGCGAGCCGCCACCCCCGCGCGGCGTCCGAGCGCCCATGCCCGCGCGGCTCGAGCACGAAGACCTCCCGGCCACGCACGGCGAGGTGGGGCGCAAGGCCCCGGCCGTTCAAGTCGAACATGGCGCGCGTCATCCCCACGTCCGGCACGAGCAGCACCGGCGGCCGGTGGCCCCCGCCACCGGGCGGCAGGTACCGGTAGAGGGCGAGCCCCACGCCGTCCTCCGCGACGATGCGCCGCCGGAAGACGCCGCCCTCCGGCAGGGGCTGCGCGCTCGAGACGAGTGGAGCGAAGAGCGTCAACGCCAGCGTCAGCACCACCGCCTGGCGCGCGGGCGACGAAGCGGCGCGCACGCTCAGATCTCCACGATGCCCGCGCGGATGGCCAGGACCACCGCCTCCACGTGCGAGTTCACGCCCATCTTCCGGTAGATGTGCCCCAGGTGGGTGCGCACCGTGCGCCGCTCGATGGACATCACGTTGCCCACCTCGGCGTTGGACAGCCCCTTGGTGACGAAGCGCAGGACGTCGAACTCGGCCTCGGTGAGCCCCCAGGGGTTCTCTGCCTTCTTGTCCGCCGCCTGCTTGAGCGACTCGAAGTAGTTCCAGAACCGCCGGGCGATGATGGGCTCGAGCACGGTGCCGCCCGCCATCACCTCCGCGATGCCGCTGCGGATCTTCTCCGGCCCCACCCGCTTCACCAGGTACCCCGAGGCGCCCGCCTGGATGGCCTCGTAGACCTTCTGCTCGTCGTCGAAGGACGTGAGGATGAGGATCTCCACCTCCCGCGCCCGCGCCTTCACCCGCCGGGTGACCTCGATGCCGTCGATGCCGGGCAACTCCAGGTCCAGCAGGACCAGCTGCGGCTCGAGCGAGGCGATGCCGTCCACCCCGCGCTCGCCATCTGCGGCGGTGCCGACGATCTCCAACTCGGGGTACAGCGCCAGGGACTTCACCAGCGCGCGCAGAAGCGGCGCCTGGTCCTCGACGATGAAGATGCGGGTGCGGTCCATGATCTAGCGCCGTCGCTCCTTGAACCGCTCGGTGAGGGTGACGGTCTTACCCGCCTCGAAGCGCTGGGTGAACTCCCGCCGCTCGCCGGTCCGCACCGCCACCACGGCGATCTTGTGGGTCCCCGGCTCGAGCCTCTTGCGCCGAAGCGGCGTGTAGCCACGCAGCGCCTTGCCGTTGACGTACACGCGGGCGCGGACGTTGGAGGTGATGGTGAGGAAGGCGTGCCCGGTCGTGGCCTCTGGCTCCGCCTCGATGCGCACCGGGGTGCCCAAGGACGGGGCCCCGGGCGCTCGCGCAGGCCGCGCAGGCGCTTCGGTCCCGGGCGCCGCCTCCGCCTTCGCGCCCGCCACCTGCGACGCGGAGGTGGCCGAAGGCGGCGGCGGCGAGCGCCCAGGCGGGACGGCGCTCGAAGACGCGCTGCCCGCCCCCGCCCCCGCAAAGCGCCACACCACCAGCACGAAGCAGAAGACGCCCACCAGCGCCACCGCCGCGGCGATGGCGAGGAAGTGCTTCCGCTTCTGCGCGGCCCGAAACAGGTTCACCTCTTCGGTGAACATCCGCCGCTTGCGCCCGCCGGGCTCCTTCACCAACGGCACGTCGGAGGGGCCGCTCAACACGCCGGGCTCCGAGAGCTGCTGCGGTTGCTGCTGGGACGGCGGCGGCGTGGGCGCCCTGGCGCGGGGCGGCTTCCCGGCGGGCTTCTGGGCGGCCGTCGGATCCGTGGGGTCGTCTACCGTCTGGTCGCTGAAGTCCTCGATGACGCGGACGCGGCCCTTCTGGCTGCCGGGCGCGGGGGGCGCCTGCGCGAGCGGCTTGCGGCGGACGGGTGCGGCCCCGGGCGGCGCGTCCCAGCCCTGCGCTGCAGACGAAGCGGCAGGCGACGGCGCGGAGGTGCGCTCCGGCTCGGGCTCCTTCTCAGGGATGACGGACGCGGCGCCCCGAGCCGTCCCTTCGTCCCACCTGGGCGCAGGCTCGGGGCGGTCCGGCACCACCGTCTTCTCCGGCTCCCACGGCGAGAAGGCCGGCATCGCCTCCACCGTCTCTGCGCCCGGGGGCAGATCTTCGAGCAGCACCGCCGGCAGCCCACCGCCGCTGAACGACGGGCGCGGCATCAGGACCGAAGGCGCGGGCGCAACGGCCCCCAGCTGCGCGCCGGCCACGGGCTCCAGCGTGAAGGGCTCGGTGAGGGGCAGGTCCTTGCCGGACGGGGCCGAAGGCGGCTGCGGGAAGAGCTCTCCCAGAAGCCGCGCCAGATCCGCGCGTGACGGCATCCCGCCCGAGGCCGAGAGGAAGTTGCGCAGCGCCATGGACAGGTCCGCGCAGCTCCTGAAGCGGCGGGACGGGTGCTGCTCCAGCGCGCGCAGGATGATGGGATCCAGCCGGCCGTTGATCCGCCTGTCGATGCGGGAGGGCGCAGGCAGCAGCTCCGCGCGGGTGCTCATCGCCTTGCCGCCGCCGCCCCGGACAGGCTCTCGCAGCGTGAGCAATTCGTAGGCGATGGCGCCCAGCGAATAGACGTCCGTCAGGGGCGAGGGCGCGTCCCCGTGCGCGCTCTCGGGGGCGCGGTAGGTCCCGCGGCCCTTCTGGGTGAAGGGCCGAAGCTGCGGCACCGCCTGCAGCGCCGCCAGCGCGCCGAAGTCCGCGAGCGCCACCCGCCCCTCCCGCCCCAACAGGACGTTGCCGGGGGTGATGGCGCCGTGCACCGCGCCCTGCGCGTGCGCGCGGCCCACCGCGTCCAGAAGCTGGATGACGAGGTAGAGCGCCAAAGGCGGGGTGATGAGCACGTCCCGCGTGGCGAGCCGCTGCAGCGCTGCCCCCAGCGTGTGACCGTCCACCCACTCGCGCACCAGCGCCAGGCGGCCGTCCACCATGCCCGCATCCTGCGGCCGGACGATGGCCTCATCCGGGCCCACGCCCTCCAGCTTCCCGGCGATCTCGGCGATGAGCCGGGCGTAGCGTTCGTCCGAGGTCCGCGGGTGGAAGAGCTTCACCACCACCTTCTCGCGGGCGCCCTGCGCAGAGGTGACCTCCGCTTCGTACAGCTCCGCGAGCTCGCCGGCCTCGAGCCTGCCGGTCAGCCGGTACTGGAGCGCGGTCACCGGGACGACCTGCCCCCTACCGCGGAGAACATGAACCCGCACCACACGCAGGTCTCCCCGCGCCGGCCCTTGGGGACCTCGAGGGTGCAGCCGGGGCAGCGCGGACGGGGGCGGGTGCGGGCGGCCCTGGGGCCCTTGAGGGCAGCCTTCGCCGCTTCGTCCGCCTGCCTGCCGAGCGCGTTGAGATCTCGCAGCTTCGCCTCGAGGAGCCGGACCCGGTCTTCGAGCGCCAGCACCTTCCCTTCGAGGAGGGCGAGGTGCTCATCCGGAGGCATCTGTCCCTTCCGCGGCCGCATTCGCGCGCAAGAGTGCCACGCCCAAAGCCGGCCCCGCAAGAATGCGACCAGGCGAGCAGAGGCCCGACGAACCGGGCCCGGCCGCGCTTTGGCCGGCCTTCTGACGGCGTGTTATGGGTCTTCGACCGTGGCTCCGATCCTCTCCGAATCCGCACCCATCCCCGGTGGCCTCTCCCCTCTCCATGGCGGCGCTCCCAACCAGGTGGACCGCACCCGCGCGCTGGAGGCGGAGAAGCGCGCGCAGGCGCTGCTGGGGGACAAGGACCTGGCGAAGCTGCTGTTGCGCACCTCCGAGCGTCCGCAGCACGTGCGCGCCCGGCAGATCTTCGTCAACCGCAACCTCCGCCTGGGACGGGTGGAGCTGTGCGGCTTCG
>CAZQVZ010000498.1:0-4006 GCA_964596895.1 uncultured Myxococcaceae bacterium | reverse complement strand
GCGAGCTGGGCTTCTTCAAGGGGCTGTGGCTGACCTGGAAGCAGTCGGTCATCACGCCCGAGACGTTCTGGCAGAAGGTCCTCCCCTCCGAGCGGGCGCAGGACGCGCTGTTCTATGGATGGATCATCGCGGTGCTCGCGGGCCTGCTCCAGGGTCCCATGCAGGCCCTGCAGATGGCCGGGCAGTCCGCGCAGCTGGAGCAGATGTTCCAGCAGATGCCGGAGCTGCCTGCGGAGGTCCGCCGCATCTTCGAGAACCTCTTCACGCCAACGGGGATGCTGCTGTTCAGCCTCATCTCGGTGGGCGCGACCGCGGTGCTCTACCCGCTGCTGATCATCATCCAGGCGGCCATCCTCCACCTGTTCTGCATCATCTTCGGCTGCGCGAAGAACGGCTTCTGGGCCACCTTCCGCGTGGTGGCGTATGCGTCCGGCCCGTCCGTTTTGGCCGCGGTCCCCTGCGTGGGCTTCGGCGCGGCCATCTACATGTACATCCTGCAGGGCTGGGGCCTGGTCCGCGTGCAGGAGACCACGCCCGCCCGGGCCACCCTTGCGGTGATCGCGTTCCCGGTGCTTCTGTGCTGCTGCCTCTGCGGCATTGCCCTCTTCGCCATCATGGGGGCAGCCTCCTCGTTCCGTGGTTAGTCGCCCGTCGTTCGAACAATCGCCCCGCGCCGTGAACCGCCTCCTGCACCTCACCTGGCCTTCCCCCAACCGCCGCTTCGGCTTCGTGGACGCGCTGGCCATCACCGGCCTGTGCGGCTTCCTGGTGGCGAGGTTCATCCCGGTGGCGCGGCTGCCGTTCTGGGGCTGCGCGTTCCGGGACCTCACCGGGTGGCCGTGCCTGGGCTGTGGGCTGACGCGGGTGGCGGACCGGATGAGCCACTTCAACTTCCCAGGCGCGCTGGACGCCAATCCCCTGGGCGCGCTGGCCGCGTTCGCGTTCATGGTGGCCATCGTCTGGTCGGTGCTGCACCTCGCGTTCAAGGTGCCGTACCCGAACGTGTTCGTAGGGGACCCCATCGCCTCGCGGCTGCGCTGGGGGCTGCTGGTGGCGGTGGTGGTGAACTGGGGCTGGATGGCAGCGCGGATGCGGCTTCCGGACCTGCTCGGAGGGAGTTGATGTTGCCGGCGCTCCTCGTGCTCGGCGGCTACCTCTCCGGTTCCATCCCCTTCGGGGTGCTGGTGACCCGGCTCGGGCGCGGGGTGGACGTGCGCGCCGGGGGCAGCGGCAACATCGGCGCGACGAACGTGGCGCGGGTGGCGGGCAAGAGGCTCGGCGCGCTGGTGCTGGTGCTGGACGCGCTCAAGGGCGCCGTCCCGGTGATCGCCGCCATGGCGGTGATGCCCGCTTCGGCGCGCGTGCACGCGGCGGTGGGACTGGCGGCCTTCCTGGGCCACGTGTTCCCGGTGTGGCTCAAGCTGCACGGCGGCAAGGGGGTGGCCACGGCGCTGGGCGTCTTGCTGGTGCTGGTGCACTGGGCGGCGCTCGCCGGCGCGGCGGTCTGGGTGGCCTGCATCCTCATCCTGCGGATCAGCTCGGTGGGCTCGTTGGCCGGCGGCATCGTCGCGGTGGGCGTGGCCTTCTACACCGCCCGGGAGGACGCCTATGCGCTGCTCACCGCGGGGCTCTTCGGGATGATGCTGTTCACCCACCGGGGCAACATCAGCCGGCTCCTCCGGCGCTCGGAGCGGAAGGTCTGAAGGTCTGCGCGGCGCGCTCCACGTGCGGCCACATCAGGTCCGCCCAGCGGTCATACCCCGTCGCGGAAGGATGGAAGCCATCCGGGCAGAAGTATTCGGGGTGCTGCGGCATCTCGCGCTGGCTGAACGCGAAGAGATCCACGACGGAGAAGCCCGGGCGCTCCGCCAGCTTGTCGATGACCGCGTTGAGCTCCCGGATGCGCGCGCCGATGACCTGCGGCGTCACCCCCAGCCAGGCCCGGGCGGCGGCAGCGGCCGGCGCGTGGGAGAGGTCCACGAGGTTGCACACCACCACCTGCGCGCCGGAGCGCTGCAGACAGTCGGCGATGTCGCCCAGGTGCCGCGCGAACAGCGTGGTGGGAACCATCCGCCAGCCGTCGTTGGTCCCCACGCCGAGCGTGACCAGGGCCGGGCGCGCCGCCTCTGCCTTCTGCGCGGGGCCATGGGCCACGTCGCGCGAGGTGGCGCCGCTCTTCGCCAGGTTCAAGATGCCCGCGTTGACGCCTGCGCGCTTGAGCCTTTGGAACAGCCGCTCGGGGTAGCCGCCGTCGTCGTCCGCGCCCACGCCGACGCCGGTGGAGTCCCCGAGCGCCACGTAGCGGAAGAGAGAAGTGGTCGCCATGTGCGGCGCGCGTTGTGGCCCGCGAGCGGCGTCCCGCCAAGCCCGAAGGTGACGGACCCTTCACCAGCGTTCAGTCGCCCCCAAGGTTTGTCCCCGTTCGGCCGCGGCATCGGGGAACATGTCCGCCATGCCCAAAGCAAAGCCCGTCAAGAAGGTCCCCCAGCAGTCGGCGAAGAAGGCTCCGGCAAAGGCGGAGAAGCAGCCCGCAAAGAAGACGGAGCAGGCGGAGGCCACGCGGAAGAAGAGGCCGCCCAGCAACCCGTTCACCGGGTCGAAGAACCCCCGGCTCGACAAGCTCGACCGCCGCTGAGGGCGCTGGCCCCGGCTACGGCTACGGCGACGGCGACGGCGACGGGGCGGGATACTCGAGCAGCGTGCACTCGATGGGGCCGTTCCACAGCTGGCGGCGGTTCTTCGGCCGGTGGTGGAAGGCGCTCTCGAACGCGGCGTTCCCGCTGAGCATGGCCATCCGCCAGCCGGGGTTGCCGCCCAGCGCGTTGCCCAGCTGGAAGTAGAAGGCCTTCATCCCCTTCTGTCCGCCGCCGAGCCTGTCCCCGTACGGCGGGTTGGAGACGATGAGCCCGCTCCCCTCCGGGAGCGGCGGCGGGTGGGCGGCGTCTCCCACTTCGACCCGGACGAAGCGGGTGAGCCCCGCCTTGTTCACGTTGCGGCGCGCGGCGTCCACCGCTTCATCGCTCTTGTCGAGCCCCCAGATGGGGAAGGGGGCCTCTCTCACGTGCCCCTTCGCCTCCTCGCGGATCCACGCCAGCGCCTCGCGGGCGGCCTTGCCCCCGTGCGGCCAGCGCTCGGCGGCGAAGGCGCGGTCCAGCCCCGGTGGTCTGCGCGTGGCGATGAGGCCCGCCTCGATGAGCAGCGTCCCCGAGCCGCACATGGGATCCAGGAGCGACTCGTCGCCTGTGTACTTCACCGCGCGCAGGATGGCGGCGGCGAGCGTCTCCTTCATGGGCGCCGGCGTGGTGCGGATCCGGTAGCCGCGCTTGTGGAGCGGCTCGCCGCACAGGTCCAGGGACAAGGAGAGCTTGCCGCGGCCGAGGTGCGCCACCACCTGCACGTCCGGAGTCCGGGTGTTCACGTCTGGCCGCGCGCCGAGCTTCTCGCGCAGCCGGTCCACCAGGGCGTCCTTGATCTTCAGGCCCAGGTAGCCCGAGTGCCCGGTCTCGCCCGCGCGCAAGGTGGCCTCCACCGCGAAGGTGGACAGGGTGGTGAGGTGCTCCTCCCAGGCGATCTCGCGGGCGCGGTCGTAGACCTCGCGCTCGTCCTTCGCCTCCAACTCGCCTTCGTGCAGGGGATAGAGCACCCGCATGGCGATGCGGCTGTGCACGCAGACATGGAGCGCCTCCTGCATGGAGGCATGGAAGCGCACCCCGCCCCGGTCCTGCCGGATGCGCGCCGCGCCCAGCTCCCCGAGCTCTTCGGCGAGCAGGGCTTCGGTGCCGCGCGCGGCGGTGGCGTAGAGGGCGAGTCTTCGGGCCATGGGAGGGACCCTAACGCGGCTACATCGCCCCGGCGCCGGGCATCTCGCCCACCTGCCGGATGAGGACCTCGCGCGGGCGCGCACCATCTGCCGGGCCGACGACGCCGTCCCGCTCCATCCGTTCGATCATGCGGGCGGCGCGGTTGTAGCCGATGCGCATCTTCCGCTGGAGCATCGAGATGGAGA
>CAZQVZ010000497.1:2580-4008 GCA_964596895.1 uncultured Myxococcaceae bacterium | reverse complement strand
GTGATGACCGACTGCTTCCAGGTCAGCCACAGCCCCTTGAAGAAGCCCAGCTCGCTTCGGCGCTCCCAGGGCGTGGGCTCACGCTGCTGCAACTCCGGGGAGCCCGGCGGCGGAGGTGCGCCGGCGCCACCGGAGCCGGGGGCGCTCCCGCTGACGGGGGCTCCGAACGAGGGCGGCGGCAGCCCGCCTGCTTCGGGAGGAGGCGGCGGCTGACCAGCGCCGGGCCCCTCGGGGCCCGGCTCGTGCGTGGGGGCCACGTCTACCTGGGCCCCGCACCGCGGGCAGTACTGCAATCCCGTGCGCGTGGTCGCAAAGACGGACGAACAGCTCGGGCAGCGGGCTTCCATCAGTTCCCCTCCTCCAGTGGCGCGGCACTCTACCCCCCTCCCCTTGCCCCGCCCATTTGTTCGCGTTAGCACCGGGGCCATGCTCACCACCGCTCTCGTCGCCGTGCTCCTGTCCCAGGCCCCAGCCACCGCCGCGGAGCCTTCGAAGCCGAAGGGCGAAGAGGTCATCCTCCGCGGTGAGAAGCTCACCGGCGAAGCGCAGAAGGTGACCCTGCAGGACCTGGTGACGAAGGCCGACCAGTACGACGGCAAGACCGTGGCGCTGGAGGGCACCGCGCGGAAGGTGTGCAAGAAGAAGGGCTGCTGGATGGAGCTCTCCACCTCCAACGACGCGAAGGCGGACGGCATCCGGGTGACCTTCAAGGGCTACGGCTTCTTCGTCCCGCTCGACGCCTCGGGCGCCGCCGTGAAGATGGAGGGCGTGGTGAAGGTGGCGGAGCTCAACGAAGCCCACGCGAAGCACCTCGAAGAGGAGGGCGCCACCGTCCGCCGCGGCGAGGACGGCAAGCCCCGCGAGGTGCAGCTCGTCGCCAACGGCGTCGAGCTCCGCCGCTAGCCCATCCCCAAGGCGCGGCATGCCCCGCAGCTACAGCATGCGCGGCACCCAGGACGCGGCCCAACGGGCGGCCTGGCTGTGCCGGCACTACCTCGTCTCCCGCACGCCCGGCTCCCGCGTCCATGACGTTCAGGACGACCCGCGCTTCCAGCACCGCGGCGTGGACCTGCTCTGGGAGCAGCCGGAGGGCCGCGTCCTCGGCGTGGAGGTGAAGGGGGACCGGCAGGGGCGGCGCGGCAACTACTTCTTCGAGCTCGTCTCCAATCTGGAGAAGGACACGCCGGGCTGCTTCCTCTACACGGCGGCGGACCTGTACCTGTACGCGTTTCTGGACCTGGAGGAGGTCCACCACCTGCCGCTGCCGGCCACGCGCGAATGGTTCCTGGGCAGGTCCGGGGACTTCGCGCTGCGCCACACGCGCACGCGCACCGGGAAGGTGAGCTACACCACCGTGGGCGCGCTGGTACCGGTGAACACGGTGCAGCGGGAGGTCCCCACCGCGTCGCGCTTCCGGGTCGACCCGGA
>CAZQVZ010000497.1:0-2480 GCA_964596895.1 uncultured Myxococcaceae bacterium | reverse complement strand
GCCGGCCGAGCTTCTCCATCACGTGCCCCACCCGCTGCGCGAGCGCCATGGCCGCGTGGTGCTCCTCCATGGCCTCGGCCACGTCCAGCGCCGGCTTGCCCACTGACAGCGCCTCTTCGAGCGCGCCCAGGTGGATGAGCGACTCCACCGCCATCACCTTCGTCTCGATGGGCCGGTCCGCCTCTTCACCCGCGGCGCGCAGCTTCTCCACGGCCGCCTCCCGCTCACCGGCCACGGCCTGCACCAGCGCAGTGGCGATGCCGCGGCGCTCGGGCAGCAGCTTCTCTTCGACTTCGGCGAAGCGGCGCGCCTCTTCCATGTGGCCCGCCTTCGCCAGCGCCTCCGCCAATTCATCCATGGCGCGGATGACCTTTTCGCCCAGCTGCATCAGCGTCTCGTCCACGAAGCTCCCGCGGACCGGTTCGGCCTCCGGCAGCTTCTCCAGCATCCCCTCCACCTTCTCGAACGCGGCGGTCAGGCCCTCTGCGGCCTTGCCGGCGCGCTTGTCGAGCAGCGCCGCGAGCAGCTCGCTCAGGCCCTTCGCGAAGTCCACGGGCAGCAGGCGCTCGGGGAAGAGGCGGCGAAAGAGCTCGGCTGCGGCGGCGTAGGGATACGCGGCGAACTGGCCGGTGCCCTTCCAGGTGGGGATCCAGTCCATGGCCACCTGCGCGGGGTACTTGTCCTCCGCGGCGGCCTTGAAGGCGGCTTCGTCCAGTTGGATGCCGTAGTGCTGGAGCGTGCCGAGGATGGCCTCGGTGGAGTAGGCCTCCAGCCCCTTCTTCTGCCACTGCTTGTCGACGCGTTCGGACATGCGCCGGGCGTCTATCACGCCTCCGGCACGACGGGCGGGACACCATCCGGGGCGGGCCCGCGGACGTCCGCCACCGACGGCCAGATGACCGGGTCCCGCCGCCCATCCGGCACCCGCCGGGCGAGGTACGGCGTGGCGCCCCGGGCTTCGAAGGCGCGCTTCCAGGCGGCGAAGGTGCCACCTGCGCGCCAGGCGTCCAGCGCCGCCAGCCCGCCCTCTGCGCCGCACTGCGCGAGCATGTATTCGACCCAGGCCCAGCGCGCGGAGGTGGGCCGCACCTCCGCCTTGCCGCGCAGGCCGCGCCGCAGCCGCTCCAGGCGGTTTTCGACCTCCTTGATGCCGGCGAAGGGCGAGCCGTCCATGGGCGTGTTGCGCTTGGCCACGAACGGCGCCACGCCGAGCGCCACCGGGAGGATGCGCGAGAGCTCCACGGTGAAGCGGATGAGCTCGTCGATGTCCGAGTCGTCTTCGAACGGCAGCCCCACCATGTTGTAGACCTTGAGCTGCCGCATCCCGGCGGTCTTCGCGAAGTTCGCCGCGCGGACGATCTGCTCCTCGGTGTGCTTGCGGTCCACCAGGTTGCGCATCTTCTGGGACGCGCCATCCGAGGCCACCGTGAGGTTGGTGGCGCCGCCGTCGCGCAGCGCGTTCACCAACTCCTGCGTGAGCCGGTCCGCGCGCAAAGACGAGACGCCCACCTGCCGGCCCCCGTCCACGATGGCGCGGAGCAGCGGGACGATCTTCGGGTGGTCGGTGACGGCCGCGCCCACCAGGCCCACCCGCTTCGCGTGGGGCGGGATGAGCGAGAGGACCTCATCCATGTCGTTGGGGCGCATGCCGCCGTTGGTGGTCCGGCGCATCACGCAGTAGTGGCACCCGCGCGAGCAGCCGCGCTCCGGCTCCACGAGGAACATGCTCCGCAGCTCGGTGTTGGGCGTGATGATCTGCGAGCGCGCAGGCAGCCGTGTCCGCTCCGCCTTGCTGACGAAGCCGCGGGTGCCGCCCTTGCCCGGCACGAAGAAGCCCGGCGTCCGCGCCAGGGCCTCCATCAACGCAGGCCGCTGTGTCCCCGCCTCCAGCAGGTCGGTGAGCTGGTGCACCAGGTCATCGCCTTCGCCTTGCACCAAGACGTCCACGAAGGGCTCGAGCGGGTCCGGGTTGGAGAAGGTGAGCGGCCCGCCGGCGACGATGAGCGGCCAGTTGCCGCCTTCGCGCTCCTCGCGCAAGAGCGGGATGCCACAGAGGTCCAGGACCTCGAAGAGCCCCGGCACCTCCAGCTCGTAGGCGACGGAGAACGCGAGCACCGGGAAGGAGGACACCGGCGCCAGGGTCTCCAGCGTGAACAGCGGCGTGCGGGACTTGCGGTACGCGTCGACGTCATCCGGGAGGAACGCGCGCTCGGCGACGACGCCTGGGCGGGCGTTGAGCTCCCGGTAGATGGTCTGGAAGCCCAGGCTGCTCATGCCCACGTGGTACGGGCTCGGGTAGCACAGGGCGATCTTCAAGGGAGCGTCCTTGAAGAGGGTGCCCTGCTCCTCGGCGAGCAGCGCTCGGGCGGTCTCCTGGAGGTGGTAGCGGGCGTCCATGCGGGTCTGGGTCGAACACCTGTACCCCGCCCGGTCAGTCCCCGCGAGCCCGCAGTGGGGGCAGCCGGCCGTTCAGGCGCCGG
>CAZQVZ010000496.1:0-4068 GCA_964596895.1 uncultured Myxococcaceae bacterium | reverse complement strand
CCCATCCCCATGTCGGCGATGCGCCCTTCGCACAGCAGGTGCGCTGCGGTGAGCGCCACCTTCTGGCGCATCGAGGCGTCCATGCCGCGCAGGTAGCGCTCGTAGGCGGTGGTTGCGCCGCGGTCGGGGTGGGCGTAGTCGTTGCTCATCGCGCGAAGGAGCATAGACGGGACTAGAACGCGCCCATGAATCCAACGATTGGGCCAACCATGCGGGTCATCCGGTCTGCGCTCTGCCTCAACGTCGCAGACGTGGAGGCGTCTTCAGCTTTCGTGAAGCGCCACTTTGGATTCACCGAGGCCATGGCCGCAGACGGGTTCGCTTCACTGGAGCGACCGGACGCTGGCTTCAACCTGATCTTCCTGCGCACCGGCCTCTCCACCTTCAAGCCCGAGCGCATGAAGGGCAAGGCCGCGGATGGCCTGCTCATCGTCTTCGTGGTCGAAGACGTGGACGCGGAGTACGCGCGCCTCCAGCGAGAGGGCGCGCCCATCCTGACCCCCATCGAGACCGAGTCCTGGGGCGAGCGCTACTTTCAGGTCGAAGACCCCAACGGCGTCGTCCTCCAGTTGGTGCAGTGGGTGGCGCACCCGGATGGGGAGCTCAAGTAGCGCTCGCGATCGCTTGCAGGATCTCGCGGACGTCCTCGCGCTCATCCGCGCGCGCAAGCTCGAGCGGGGGCTCGCCGCGCAGGCCGGCGCGGCGGACGAAGCGTCACCGCGCGTTGATCTCCAGAATGGGATCCCCCTCCAGCAGCCGGTCCACCACCTCCTGCCCCGAGGTCACCCGCCCGAACGCTGTGTAGCGCCCGTCGAGGTGGGGCTGCGGCGAGTGCGTCACGAAGAACTGGCTCCCGCCGGTGTCCAGGCCGCTGAGCGCCATGCCCACCACGCCGCGCGCGTAGGGCTGGTGGTTCACCTCGCAGCGGAGGGTGGTCCCCGGCCCGCCCGAGCCGTCCCCACGCGGGTCCCCGCCCTGGGCCACGAAGTTCGGCACCACGCGGTGGAAGGTCAGGTTCCGGAAGTACCCCCGCTGCGCGAGCGCGTACATGTGCCCGGCGGTGAGCGGCGAGTCGAAGAACGGCTCCACCTCGAACTCCCCCTTCTCCGTCTTCACCAGGAACTTCGCCGTCTTCGGCAGGTAGGGCGCGCGGAACGGCGCCTCCGGACGCTCCACGTGCCCGGGCTGCACCGGCTGGCCGGTCAGCTTCGTCAGCGCCTTCGCCGCGCTGTTGCGCAGGTGCACGTGCGGATGATTCAGCCACGCGCGCAGCTCCACCTCCGCGTCCTTCGCGTTCAGCGCCGCCAGCGCGTTGGCCACCGGCTCTGCGTGCTGCGGCGCAAGGGTCACCCGCTGCGAGAGCTGCCGGATCCCGGCGACGGACTCGCCATCTCCCAGCTTGCCCAGCGCGTTCGCTGCCGCCACCGCCACCGGGAGATCTTCGTGGGTCACGAACGGCCGCAGGACCTCCACGGCTGAAGGCGCCTTCGACTCCCCGAGCGCGTCGATCGCGGCGAGCTTCACCTTCGCCTCGGGATGCCTCAGATAGGCCGTCACCTCCTGCGCGCGCTTCCCCGGATCCGCCGGCGGCGTCTGGGCGATCTCCTTGAGCCCCAACGCCAGCCGGTCCGGCTCGCTCACGAAGCCGCCGCCGCAGCTCACCACCTCCGCCAACTGCCCCAGCTGCCGGTCCATGGCCGCCGCCAGCCGGCAGTCCAGCCGCGCCAGGTCCTTGCGCAGATTCGGCTGCGCCTGCGCCATCCCCACCACGCGGCCGCGGAGCTGCGTCAACAGCGGCCGCCCAATCATCGGCACCCCCTGCTGCGCCAGCGCGAGGATGGGCTGACCACCGCCGGCGAGGTCCCCCGCCTCCAGCCTGTCCAGGCGGAAGCGCAGGTCCGCCAGCGCGCCCAGCGCCGGACACGCGGCGCTCTTGCACCGGGCGGCGAGCTTCGCCAGCGCGCGCGTGGCCTCCACCACCACGCGGTAGTCCGGATCATCCAGGAGCCGCTTGAGCCCCACCGCGTCCGCGTCCTGTCCCACCTCTCCCAGCCCCTTCGCGCACAGAAGCCGGATGTCGCTCTGCGCATCCTGGGTGCACAGCAGCAGCGCCGGCCGCGCACCCGCCAGCTTGCTCACCGACAAAGCATAGGCCGCCCCGAACCGCGCGCCGGCGTCCGCCTCTTGCCGCATCAGGGGCGCAAGCGCCGTCACCGCCCGCGAGGGGATGACCGCATCCCGCCGCGCCGCCACGCCCAGAGACAGCGCGGCGCGGGCGGCCACCTCCGGCCTGTCCGAGAGGAGGATCCGCTCCAGGAGCCGGTCAATCGCCGCGGGCGTCGCCTGCTTGCCCAGCGCCTCCAATTGCGCCTGGCGGACGGGGACGTCGGTCTCCTCGGCCTCGGCCTCCAGGAGCGCGCCCACCAGCGCGGCGCGGTCGGCCTCCGGCAGAGGATGCCAGGTGCCCAATTGGCCTGCGGCGAACGCGGCCTCGTAGCGCACCAGCGGCTCCGGATCCCTCAGCGCCTTGACCACCGTCCCCTGCGTCTGGGGCGCGGCGATGCGCGCCAGCGCCAACAGCGCCCGCGCCCGGAGCTTCGGATCCTCCGCAGTCGACGCCCACTGCTCCACCTGCCCACCGCCCAGAGAGCGCCGGTCCTCCAGAGCCAGAAGCTGCGACTCCGGTGTCGTCTGCGCCTGCGACTGGGTGTCGGTCTTCGGCATCGGCCGGCGCTTTGGCTGACACGCGGTGAGGGAGACCCCGAGCGCGATGACGCACACGGACACGCAGGTTCGCGACAGAGCAGGCATGCAGGCGCCTTAAGACAAATCCCCGCTGAAATCCAGAGGTTACAAAAACCGCGGATTGACTTGAGGGGAGCCCCACCGGACAATGCGCGCGCCCGGAGCAAACGAGGAGCGCACCCTGAACTGCCCGCAGTGTCGCGCCGAGGTAGAGGCTTCCACGGCCATCTGCCCCAGTTGCGACTTCATCATCGATATGTCGTTCCTCGAGGGCGCCCCGTCTGCTGCCCCCGCCGCTCCACCCTCACGCCCAAGGCCGCCCTCGGGTGCGCGTCAGGCGGCGCCTGCTCGCGCCAGCGGTGCCCGTCCCGCAGTCCGCCCGGCAGGCGCCCCCAGGCCGAGCACCGGCGCCAGGCCCGCGGCGCCCAGAAGGCCCACAGGTCCGCCCCCTGCAGCGCAACAGGTGCCCGAAGAGGTGGAGCGCAGCCGCCCCGCCCGCCCCCAGCGCCGTCCCGCGCCGAGGCCTTCTGTGGGCCCCGGCCCCGTGGCCGCGCGCCGCCAGGTGGCCCCGGACGAGGTCGAGACCGGCGCCGGGGTCCCGCGTGCTCGCCCATCCGCGCTGGAGGATCTGCCGCCGCCGAACCGGACCTACTCCGGCATCAACATGGTCGCGCCGGAGGACGCCTTCGCGGAGGCGAAGCACTTCGTCCGCGAATTGCGCACCAGCGACAAGCTGGCGTTCATCGGCGCGGCGCTCACCGCCTTCACCGCGTTCCTGCCGTGGAAGGAGACCGCCTCCGAGGGCGAGGTGCTCGGCCTGATGAGCCTGGGCGTCGCCTCCTTCATTGCCAACGGCGTCGCCATGGCGGCCATCGCGGTGCGCGTGCGCAACGCCATGCCCAGGCTGCACCCGGTCATCCCCTGGCTCGTGCAATTGGGCACCGTGTGCTTCGGGCTCATCTGGTGCCTGGTGTTCATGAAGGTCAGCTACAACGGCACCCAGGTGCCCGCGCTGATCGGCAACCAGGTGGTGGCGCTCTCCAAGCCGGTGTTCGGCGTGTTCTTCGCGCTGCTCACCCAGCTGGTCGCGCTCGGCGGCACCTTGATGGGACTCAAGGAGAAGGCCTAGGTGGAGGCGCTCGGCAGGCTGGATGCGGCGCTCGGACGCGTCGTCGTCGGCCAGCGCGCGGTCATCGACGATTTGCTGACCGCCTTCCTCGCCCGCGGCCACGTGCTCCTGGAGGGCGTCCCAGGCACCGGCAAGACGCTGCTCGCGCGCGCGCTGGCGCAGGCTTTGGGCCTGGGGTTCCAGCGGGTGCAGTT
>CAZQVZ010000495.1:0-4077 GCA_964596895.1 uncultured Myxococcaceae bacterium | reverse complement strand
GATCATCAACGAGCCCACCGCCGCCGCGCTCGCCTACGGCGTGAAGAGCCTCACCGAGTCCCACAACGTGCAGGAGAAGGTCGTCGTCTACGACCTCGGCGGCGGCACCTTCGACGTCTCCATCATCGAGATCCGCGACCGCGTCTTCGAGGTGAAGGCCACCGGCGGCGACATCTTCCTCGGCGGGCTCGACTTCGACAACGCGATGATCCACCACGTGCTCGACGACTTCAAAGCCCAGCACGGCGTGGACCTCTCGCAGGATCCGGTCGCCATGCAGCGGATCAAGGATCTCGCCGAGCGGACGAAGATTGACCTCTCCGCCCGCGAAGAAGTCCCCTTCAACATCCCCTTCATCACGATGACCGCCCAGGGCCAGCCCCTGAACATCGAGATGAAGTTCACCCGGAAGATGCTCGAGCAGCTCACCGCCGCGCACGTGGACAGGTCCCTGCAGATCGTGGCCCGGGTGCTGGTGGACTCGGGGCTCTCCACCCGGGAGATTGACGAGGTCCTCCTGGTGGGCGGCCAGACGCGCATGCCCGTCGTCCAGGAGCGGCTGACCAGGTTCTTCGGCAAGCCGCCGTCCAAGAACGTCCACCCGGACGAGGCGGTGGCCATCGGCGCCGCGCTGTACGCGCACTCGCTGCAGGACGACACCAACCTGCGCATCCAGCTTTTGGACGTGATCCCCATGGCCATTGGTCTGGAGAAGGCCGGCGGGGACTTCCACGTGGTGTTCCCGCGCAACGCCGCCATCCCCAACGCCAAGCAGCTGCTGGCCACCACCAGCTTCGACAACCAGACCGAGCTGGCGATGCGCATCTTCCAGGGGGACCACCCGCGGGTGGCGGACAACGAATTGCTCGGGAACTTCTCCTTCTCCGGCATCCGGCCGGACCGCGCAGGTCAGGTGCAGGTGGAGATCACCTTCGACGTGAACGTGGAAGGCATCCTCACCATGCGCGCCCGGGACCCGGCGAGCGGGCGGGAGATGAAGACCACCGTCCGGGTCACCCAGAGCTAGCCTCCCCACAGATGCTCGCGCTCCTGTTGACCGCCGTGGTCGCCGCCGCCCCTTCGGAGGAGGCCGGCGCGCTCGAGATCGCTGCGCCCGGCCTGTCCGGCGTGGGCATCGACGCGCAGACGCTCGAGTTCCTCAACGCGCACCTCGCCACCCGGCTCGCCGAGGCCGGCGCCCAGGTCCTCACCGCGCGGGACGTCTCCGCGGTGCTGGACATGGAGCGCAGCCGGCAGTTGCTCGGGTGCAGTGACGACGAGAGCGCCTCCTGCCTCATCGAGATCGGCCAGGCGCTGGGCGCGGACGCGATCCTGGTGGGGGAGTTGGCGCGACTGGAGCAGAACCTGCACGCCAACGTGCGGTTGGTGTCCGCGTCGGACGCGCAGGTGCTCGCCCGCTGGACGAAGGCCGCGCCCACGCTCGAGGCGCTGATGCGCGCGTTCGACGGCGCCGCGCGCGAATTGGCGCAGGCCGCGTCCGGGGCCACGGGCCGCGCCCTTGCGCCGTCGAGGACCCAGAGGGTGACGCCGGCAGCCCACGGCCCTGCCCTCTGGCGCTACGCACCGGGAGCGGTCGGGCTCGCCGCCGCGGGCGTCGGCGGCTACGCCTTCACGCGCGCCGCCGGTCACCATGAGGATCTCCGCACCGCGCAGACCCTGACCGCAGCGGATGCGCGCGCCCTGCGCGATGACGGCAAGCGGTGGCAGACGTTGGGGTGGGCGGGCGTCGGCGCAGGCGTGTTGGGGCTGGGCGTGAGCGCGCTGCTCGTCTCCACCGCGCCCGCGTCCGAAGGGTCACCGCAGATCGCGACGGTTCCCCTCCGCGGTGGCGCCGCCATCTCATTCTCGGGGGTGCTCCCATGAAGCACGCGCTGTGGTGCCTCGCCACGCTGTCGCTCGTCGGCTGCTGGGACTTTGACGGCACCTACAACGACTGCGTGGCCGAGGGGCGTTGCGGCTCGAATGGCGCAGACGCGGCGGTGGCCGACGACGCGGGAACGCAGGACGCGGGGACGGAGGATGCAGGCCCCGGGGACGGTGGCTCAGACGACGCTGGCACCGGGGACGGCGGCCCTCCGGACGCGGGGGATGAGGACGCAGGTCTGACCTGCGCCACCGACGGCTGCACGCCTGGCGACTGGTGCAAGCTGTTCGAAGGCGGGAAGGCCTTCTGGAAGGTGCGTGGCGCCGCAGGGCACGTGATGGCTGTTGGCAATGGCGGCGCCTTCGCCCACTTCGATGGGTGCCAGCTGCACACCGACACGCGGACCGCGTTCGACTTCGCCAGGGACGTCTGGCTGAGCGAGGACGCCGCCGTGGCGTGGGTGGTGGGTCAGGCGGACGCGGGCACGGCGGTGCTCAAGACCTGGCACCGCTACCAGCCGTCAGACGGCGGCTGGACAGAGTTCAACTGGCACGCGGGAACCGCCATCCATGGCGTCTGGGGCAGCGCCCCCGACGACCTCTGGTCCGCGGGCGACGGGTTCGAGTCCAACGCCGTCTACCGGTCCGTCGGCGGTGACTGGACAGAGTTCGAATCCAGGGCCGGGACCTCCCAGCGCGGCATCTGGGGGACCTCGGCCACGGACGTGTGGACGGTGGGCCGCTTCGGGAGCGCGCAGCACTGGGACGGCGCCCAGTGGACCCTCCACGAGCTCGTGCTGGGCGCGCAGGACTTCGAAGCCGTCTGGGGAGACGCCCCGGACAACTACTGGGCCGTCGGCGAGGACGGCGGCGTGGCCCACTGGAGCGGCAGTGAGTGGGTCAACCGCTCGCTCTCCACCGCCGACCGTCACTGGGATGTCGTGGGGGCGGACGGTGGCGCGGTCTGGGTTGCGGGGGCCGTGGGCAAGCTCCGCCGGGTGGCCCCCAACGCGGCGCCGGTGGACGAAACCCTGCCCACCTTCACCCAGACCCGCAGCGTCTACCAGGCGCCAGACGGGGCACTGTGGGTGGTGACCAGCGGCGGGAGCCTCTTCGTGAAGCTGCCCGCGCCGTAGGTCCCGGCGCCACCTGGCCTCCGCTAGGCCGTCTTCTTCTCCTTCTCGAAGACCAGCTGGGGCGCGTCGTGCCTGGTGATGACCGCTTCGGTGATCCGGCACTCCTTGATCCCGTCGCGGTACGGCACGTCGTACATGATCTCCAGCATGGCGTCTTCCATGATGGCCCGAAGGCCGCGCGCCCCGGAGCTGCGCCGCATGGCCTCCCGCGCGATGGCGCGCAGGGCCTCCTTGGTGAAGGTCAGCTTCACCTTCTCCATCTCGAAGAGCTTCTGGTACTGCTTGATCAGCGCGTTCTTCGGCTGACTGAGGATGATGATCAGATCCTCCTCGTTCAGGTCGTTGAGCGTGGCGAGCACCGGCAGGCGGCCCACGAACTCCGGGATCATCCCGAAGCGCATCAGGTCCTCCGGCTCCACCAGCTTGAGCAATTCGCCCACGCTGCGCTCGTCCTTGTTCATCAGCTTGGCGCCGAAGCCCAGGCCCTTCTCGCCCACCCGCCGCTTGATCACCTGATCGATGCCGTGGAAGGCGCCGCCGCAGATGAAGAGGATGTTCGAGGTGTCGACCTGCACGTACTCCTGCTGGTTGTACTTCTTGCCGCCCCTCGGCGTGACGTTGGCCCGGGTGCCCTCGATGATCTTGAGGAGCGCCTGCTGCACGCCCTCGCCGCCCACGTCCCGGGTGGCGGACGGGGTGTCCCCCTTGCGCGAGATCTTGTCGATCTCGTCGAGGTACACGATCCCGCGCGCCGCCTTCTCCACGTCGTAGTCCGCGTTGTGGAGGAGGTTCTGGATGATGTTCTCCACGTCCTCGCCCACGTAGCCGGCCTCGGTCAGCGAGGTGGCGTCCGCGATGGTGAAGGGGACGTTGAGGAACCGCGCCAGGGACTGCGCCAGCAGCGTCTTGCCGGAGCCCGTGGGCCCGATGAGCAGGATGTTGCTCTTGGTCAGCTCCACCTCGTCCGCCGCAGGGGACTTCACCCCGGGCCGCGGCTTCTGGGCGGGCTTCTTCTGGTAGATGCGCTTGTAGTGGTTGTACACGGCCACGGCGAGGA
>CAZQVZ010000494.1:0-4096 GCA_964596895.1 uncultured Myxococcaceae bacterium | reverse complement strand
GGAGGTGGTGCTCGACGGGGTCCAGACGCAGGTGACCTGGAGCGACGGGGACACCTTCCGCATCCAGTCCGGGCCACACGCCAGGGTGAGCGCGCGGCTGCATGGGTACAACACGCTCGAGGACTATGGACCTGTGCACCGCTGGGGACAGTGGACGGCGCAGGAGCTCGCCCAATTGGCGCACCGGGCCGGCGAGCGGGTGCGCGAGCAGACGTGGACGTGCCAGTCGCAGGGCGAGAAGGACCGCTACAACCGGCTGCTGGTGCGCTGCGACGACGCGGGCCTGACGCTGGTGCGCGAAGGGCTGGCGCTGGTCTTCTCGGTGGACGGCCCCGCGCCGAAGGCGTGGCAGGACGCCCAGGCGGAGGCCCGCGCGCAGAAGCGGGGGATGTGGGCGAAGGGGACGCCGTCCGCCGTCGTCTCCAGCCTGCACTCGGCCGCAGAGCGCAAGGAAGGCGAGGAGACCTACAACCGGGTGGTGGACGCGAAGACGGGCCACGCCGAGCAGCGGCCGCACGACGACACGTACGAGGTCTGCCAGGAGGTGTGTCTGGGCGAAGGCGAAGACACCTCCTGCATGGTCTACGTGCCGTTCGAGCGCCGGTACAAGAACCGCGCGCCGTGTCTGCAGTGAGCCCGGTCCCTGGGGGCTTCTGAGCTAGATTGAGGCGCACCATGCACCGCCGCTACACCATCCACCGCGACGGCGACCTGCTCGTCGAAGAGCTGGACGCAGAAGGCAGGCCCATCGACCCCGAGCCCGCGGGGCCCGAGGAGCGGCTCCCCATCGAAGTCATCGTGCGGACCGAAGATGACTCCGAGGACATGAAGGGGCTCCTGGTGGAGCTGTTGGAGCTCGCGCACGGGATGGAGGCCGAAGGGCCGCCGGACAAGCGCTGACGGCTCAGACGTCGGACGCGCGGACCGCCACCACCACCTGCACCGGGTCCTTCGGCTCGAAGGGGCGCCGGTCGAAGTCGCCGTAGCGCTCGGTGGCCACGAAGCCCGCTTCGCGCAGCGCGCCGTCCACCTCGGACACCGAGAAGTGGCGCAGGCGCAGGCGGCGGATGCCTTCATGGAAGCCCTCTTTGGTGCGAGACCGTTCGCGCAGGTGCGGCGCGAAGACCGGGCGGGGAGGCTCCACGCCCTCCAAAGGGTGCCAGCCCTCCTCCGGCTCATGCGGCGGGCGCAGCGTGTCTTTGTAGGGATTCAGGACGTCGAAGGCGAAGACCCCCTCCGGCGCGAGGTGGTGGCGCACGGTGGCCAACAGCGCGTCGAGGTCATCCAGGGTCGCCATCATCGCCAGCGCGTTCTGCGGCGCCAGCACCACGCAGAAGCGCTGCTCGAGCCGCACCGCGCGCACGTCCATGCCGTGCCACTCGATGAGGGCGGACGCGGCCTGCGGTTCGGTGCTGCGGCGGGCCTGGGCGGTCTGCAGCATCACCTCCGAGGGCTCCACCGCCACGCAGGCGACGCCGCGCAGGGCCAGCTCCCACGGCAGCCTGCCGGTGCCAGCGCCCAGGACGAGCACCCTGCCGGGCCGCTGCTCCACCTCCCGCGCGTAGAAGAGGAGGTCCTTCTGCTCGCTCACCAGCGACAGCACCCGGCCACGCCTTGCGTCATTTCCTGCCACGGGGCGGGGCCTACCACGGAAGCCCGGCGCCCAAGGAGGGAACGCGCGTGCCCACCCACTGTCCGACGGCTTACGGCGCAGGGCCGAAAGGGGCTGGCACCCACCTTGCGATCGGTGGGACGCCATGGAATCGGATGCGGGACGGGTGCAGTGGACGGTGTGGTGGCTGATTCCCCTCGCGGCGGTGGTGCTCGGTTGGGCCACGGGCTGTACCAGCGGGAATGTCGACGACAGGGACGATGCGCCGGTGCATGACCCACCGACGTTGAACCACCTGCCGGACGGTGGCGTGGGCGTCATCGAGCGGGATGGCGGCGTGGTGACGGATCCCGACGGCGGGGTGGTCACGAACCCGGATGGGGGCACCGACGGGGGCCAGGTGACCTTCACCCTGCCCTCTGCGCCGGGCTGGACCTTCCGTGGCCCCGAGCACGGCGGCCCCCGCGAGGTCTACGGCGTCACCTCCGACAAGGGCGGCAACGTCTGGGTGGCCGGCGGCGATGACGGGCTGTTCCTGCTCACGCCGGGCGCGGAACGCTTCCAGCGCTTCACCCACGCGGACGGGCTCTCCGGCCACAACGGCGTGGGGTTCCCGGTGATCAGCGTCAGCGGCGGACCTTCGGGCACCGTCTACGTGGGCTACCGCGGGCTCATCAGCGGCGGCAACGACGAGCTGGACCCGATGTGGATGCAGAAGACGGGTGACGCAGACAAGGTGGTCTGGAACGGCTCCACGCTGAGCATCACCCACTACGACATCTCGTCGCCGCCGGGGATGTACGCGGAGTACCCGCAGGGCCGCGAGAAGGTCCGCCACATCCACCGCATCCTCTACGACGACAAGACCGGCAACGTGTGGTTCGGGGGGAACCATGGCGTGGCCATGTACGAGAAGGACTCGAACACCGTCTGGGAGCACCAGCACGCGCACATCAACGGCTACCGGGGCGAGGAGTACACGATGCTCTCCGGCGACTGGTACGGCATCGGGCTCGATTCGAACGGCGACCTGTGGATGGGCGGCGCGCACCGGGTGGCCAGGCTGGCGTACGCGAGCGAGGGCGGGCAGTTCTGGGCCTCGGTGCTGCCGCCGCGGGCCCAGGGCACCGCCGGCCATGACGTATGGCCGGACGCGGTGCAGGTGGACGCGCGCGAAGAGGACCGCACCGACGACCACGTGAGTGACCTCGTCGTCACCCCGTCCGGAGAGGTCTGGGTGGGCAGCGGCTACAACGGCCTGGCGCGCATCTCGGCGGCGGGGCAGGTCAGCCACATCCCGAAGACCAGCCTCGTGGACCCGGCGGTGACGTCCCTGGAGCGGGATCCGAAGGACGGCTCCATCTGGGTGGGGCACCTGTGGGGCGGCATCACCCGGCTCAAGGGTGGAGAGAGCCTGCGCTACTCCTCGGACGTGTTCGGGGACCTGGTGATGACCCACATGGTGGTGCCGGACATCCAGAGCGACTTCCATGGCGGGCAGCGGCGGATCCTCGTGGGGTTCAGCGGCGGCGCGGTGGGCATCTATACCGGCGAGTAGCCGGGCGGGCGATGCGGTAGAGTCCCGGGTCGTGTCGAACGGCCCGGGCCTTCCCATCCCCACGCAGACTGTCCTCGGACAGCGCCCCCGCCCCGAGCGGATGGCCGTCCAGGAGTTTCACCTGGTCCTGGTCAACACCGACCGGGCCGGGACGTCCTTCGCGCTCGGCGCCCAGACGCGCATCGGCAAGGCGCCCGACAACGACGTGGTCCTCGAACACCCCACGGTCAGCCGCAACCACCTGATGGTGCGCAGGCAGGGGGACAGGTTCCTCGTGCAGGACCTGGGCTCCACCAACGGCACCTTCATAGACGGCGCGCAGATCCGCGAGGGCTACCTCAAGCCGGGCGCGCTCCTGGAAGTGGGCGACGTGCAGCTGCGCTTCCAGCCCGCGCTGGCGCCGGTGGAGATTGACCCGTCCAACGAAGACCGGCTGGGCGACCTGGTGGGCAAGAGCGTGCCCATGCGGCAGATCTTCGCGCTCCTGCAGCGGATTGCCCCCACCGACTCCACGGTGCTGCTGATTGGCGAGACGGGCAGCGGCAAGGGCGCGGCGGCGAAGGCGGTGCACCGCCTCTCTGGGCGCGGCGCAGGGCCGTTCGTGGTGTTCGACTGCGCGGCGGTGTCGGACTCGCTGATCGAAAGCGAGCTGTTCGGCCACGAGCGCGGCGCGTTCACCGGCGCGGTGGCGCAGCGGGTGGGCTGCCTGGAGAGAGCCAACGGCGGCACCCTGTTCCTGGACGAGATCGACGACCTCGCGCTGGACCTGCAGCCCAAGCTCCTTCGCGCCATCGAGGACCGGGAGTTCCGCAGGCTCGGGGCGTCGTCTTCGCCCATCGGGTTCGACGCGCGGATCGTGGCGGCCTCCAAGAAGGACCTGTGGGCGGAGACCCAGGCCGGCCGCTTCCGCGAGGACCTCTACTTCC
>CAZQVZ010000493.1:0-4096 GCA_964596895.1 uncultured Myxococcaceae bacterium | reverse complement strand
GCGTTGCTTGTCCCCACCACCACGAACCACGCGAACAGGATGTAGAACCAGCCGAAGTCCGGGTGGAACCAGTGCAGGGGCACGAAGGGGAAGGTCACCCGCGTGTCGATGAGCAGCGTGGGCCCGCCGCTCCAGTCGGTGAGCAGCCCCAGCATGGCGCCCAGGAAGAACACCGTCTGCAGCACCAGCTTGGCGCGGCCCGGCAGCCCCCGGGAGTTCTTCCTGGAGAGCTTCAGCCAGTCATCGAGAAAGCCGATGAAGCCGAAGCCGAAGGTGATGATCAGCGCCGCCCACACCGTGCGCGAGCGCAGGTCCGCGAAGAGCAGCGTGGACGCGCCGATGCACAGGAGGATCAGCGTGCCGCCCAGCGTGGGGGTGCCCTTCTTCTTCTGGTGTGAGTCCGGGGTGTCCTCGCGGACGTTGCTCTGCCCGTGCTGCCGCAGCCGCAGCAGCCGGATCAGGGCCGGCCCCACCGCCATGCCCAACACCAGCGCGAAGACCGCGGCGGCGATGATCCGGAAGCTGGGGTAGCGCAGGAAGTTGATGAGCGGGCCGTACTGCGTCCCGGAGAGCCACTCGTAGAGGAAGAGGAGCATCTAGTGCCCTCCCCCGCCGCGCTGGCCGGTCAGGGCCTCCACCACGCGCTCCAGCTTCATCCCGCGGCTGCCCTTCACCAGGACCACGTCCCCCTCCCGAAGCTGCGGCCGAAGCCACGCCACCAGCGCCGTCACGTCGTCTTCGAAGTGGGCGCCGCGCAAGGCGGCGTCACGGGTGGCCCTGCTGCGCGGCCCGAAGAGCGCCAGCACCTCGGCCGTCTTCGCGGCGTGTTCACCCACGCGCCGGTGCTCGTCCAGCTCGCCCGGGCCCAGCTCCAGCATGTCCCCCAGCACCGCCACGCAGCGCCCGCCCTGCGCCCGGGCGAGATCCCGCGCGGTGTCCAGCGCGGCGAGCACGGACAGGGTGTTGGCGTTGTAGCAGTCGTCCAGCACGGTGAAGCCGCCGGGCGCATCCAAGAGGTTCAGCCGGCGCGCGTACGGCCGCGCATGGCCCAGCCCCTTCACGCACGCCTCCGCGGAGTACCCCAGCGCGCGGCCCAGCGCGAAGGCGGCGGTGGCGTTGTGCGCGTTGTGCTCGCCGAGGAAGTGGAGCGTCACCGCGTGGGTGCGCCCCCCCTCCCGGATCTGCGCGACCAGCCCGTCGCGCCCGCGCTGCTCCACCGACAGGAGCTGCACGTCCGCGCCTTCCGCCCGGCCGAAGGTGAGCGTGCGGCAGGTGAGCCCTGCTGCCTCGGCGACGATCAGCGGTTCGTCCAGGTTCACCACCGCGATGGCGTCCGACCCGAGCGCGCAGAACAGCTCCGCCTCCGCCTTCGCCACCCCTTCGAGGCTCCCCAGGTGCTCCAGGTGTTCGGGCTGGATGACGGTGAGCACCGCCGCGTCCGGGTGGGAGATCTGCGCCAGCCGCGTCATCTCGCCCGGGTGGTTCATCCCCAGTTCCACCACCGCCGCCACGTGCCGCGGCTCGAGCCGGAAGAGCGTCAGGGGCAGGCCCACCTCGTTGTTGAAGTTGCCCTCGGTGCGCAGCGCGGGGCCGCGCGTCTCGAGGATGGCCGCCACCATCTCCTTGGTGGTGGTCTTCCCGTTGGAGCCGCCCACCGCCCCCAGCGGGATTCGGAACCGGAAGCGGTGGAACCGGGCCAGCGCGCCCAGGCCCCGGAGGGTGTCCTCCACCTCGTAGAGGCCGAAGCCCTCCGGCACCGCGGGCAGGGGCCGGCCCGCCTGCACCAGCGCGCCGCCGGCCCCCCCTTCGATGGCCTTGTGCAGAAAGTCGTGCGCGTCGAACCGTTCGCCCACCAGCGCGACGAACAGGCAGCCGCTCTGGAGCGCGCGGGTGTCGGTGCACACCGCCCCGAAGGCGCTGGCGCCCGCCGGGCGGACCTTGCGGCCGCCGGTGGCCTTGAGCACCTGATCCTCGGAGAAGCGAACCGCCACGCCTAGCCCTCCTGCCGCGCCTCCGACAAGGCCCGCTCCAGCACCGCGAGGTCGTCGAACGGGAGCTTCTCGGTCCCCACCTGCTGGAAGGCCTCGTGGCCCTTGCCGGCCAGGAGCACCACGTCCCCCTCCTTCGCCAGGGACGAAGCGAGCGAGATGGCCGCCTGGCGATCCACCTCCACCAGGTAGCCGCGCTCTCCCTGCCGCGCCTTGGCCGGGCTCATCCGGCGCATCCCGCCCTTCTCCACCCCGGGCACGATGTCCGAGACGATGTCGTCCGGGTCCTCGGTGCGCGGGTTGTCCGAGGTGAGGATGACCAGGTCTGCGCCTTGCGCCGCGGCCTCGCCCATCAGGGGCCGCTTGCCCTTGTCCCGGTCACCGCCGCAGCCGAACACGCAGATGAGCTTGTTCTTCACCAAAGGCCGCACCGCCTCCAGCGCCCGGCGGAGCGCGTCGTCGGTGTGCGCGTAGTCCACCAGCCCTGACACGCCCCGCGCCTCCACCCGCTCCATCCGGCCGGGCACCCGCCGCACCCTTTCGATGCCGTCCTGCACGTCGCGGCGGGAGAACCCCGCGCCCAGCGCCAGGCCGGCCGCGGCGAGGATGTTCTCCATGTTGTGCGAGCCCACCAGCCCCGACTTCAGGGGCACGTCCCCCGCCGGCGTCTTCAGGGTGCCCCGGATGCCCTGCAACGTGAGCTCCACGCCGGCGACGGAGATCTCCCCTTCGCCGCGGGCGGAGAACTTCCACGCCATCCGCTTCTCGCCGCGCAGCTCGTTGTAGATGCGCGCCGCGTGGGTGTCGTCTCCGTTGACCACCGCCAGCCCGCCTGGAGAGAGGTTCTCCATGAAGAGCTTCCGCTTGGCCTGGAAGTAGTCCTCCTGGTCCTTGTGGAAGTCGAGGTGGTCGCGGGTGAGGTTGGTGAACGCGGCGGCCCGGAAGGTGAGCCCGTGCACCCGCTCCTGCGCGAGCGCGTGGCTGGACACCTCCATCACCACGGTGTCCACCTCGTTGGCCACCATCTCCTTGAAGAGCCGGTGCAGCTCCAGCGCGTCCGGGGTGGTGTGCGTGGGCGTGAGCGTCTTGCCGGCGAACCGGTGCTGCACCGTGCCCAGAAGCCCCACCGTGGCGCCGCCGGCCGCGACCATGGCCTCCAGGAGCCACGCGGTGGTGGTCTTCCCGTTGGTGCCGGTGACCGCCAGCAAGGTCAGCTCCTTCGCCGGGTTCCCGTAGAAGTTCGCCGCGACGATGGCCAGCGCCCGCCGCACGTTGGGGACCACGTAGCAGGGCACGTCGAAGGTGAGCTTCTTCTCCGCGAGGATCGCCGCGGCGCCGGCCTTCACCGCCGCTTCGGCGTACTTCGCCCCGTCGTCGCTGCCCCCGGGGACCGCCACGAACAGGTCCCCCTTCTCCACCTTTCGGGAGTCCTGGGTGACCTCGCGGATCTCCAGCTTCCGTGCGCTGCCATGCGCCAGCTCCGCGCCCGTCCCATCCAATAGTGACTTCAGCTCCATCCGATCTCCGCGCGCTGCCAATGCAAGCGCTGAACCTTCACTGCATCTCCACTGTGACCTTCGCGCCCTTCGCCACCCATGTTCCGGCGTTGGGGGACTGCGACACTACGCGGCCAGAACCCTCCACGCGCGGCTCCAATGACGCAGAAAGCAGTTGAGAAACAGCCTCCCTGCCTGCCTTGCCAGCGAGCTGCGGCACCCTCACTGCATCCGGACCTGGCGGCGGACTCTCCGTCAGGGCCGGGGCAGCGGCCGCGTGCGGCTCCTTCTCCACTTTCTTCTGCGCCCTGGCCACCGCTTGTTGCAGGTCGGTGTCTGGCGCCTCACGGGAGGGCGGCACCCCCAGGTACGGCATCGCCGCCTCGGCTATTTCCCGGAACGCCGGCGCCGCCACCAGGCCGCCGTAGACATCCGTGGTCGGCTCGTCCACGACGATGAGGATGACCGCGCGGGGCGCCTCCGCCGGCACCACGCCAATGAAGGACGAGATGCGCTTGTCCGAATACCCGCCGGCGACGAGGTCCGCCTTCTGCGCGGTGCCCGTCTTGCCCGCCACCCGGTACGACGACATCCAGGCCCTCGGCGCGGTGC
>CAZQVZ010000492.1:0-4110 GCA_964596895.1 uncultured Myxococcaceae bacterium | reverse complement strand
GGACCTCGTACGTCTCCTCGATCAGGTAGGGACGGAGCGAGCGCAGATCCTGCTCGCGATCCCAGGGGCACCCGCCTTCGGCCCGAAGCCGGGCCATGATCCCCACCAGGCGCTGCAGCTGCCGTCCTGCGTCGTTCTCCATTGCCTCTTGGCTCCGTGGAAGCGCCTCAGGCTATCATTGGGCACCCCGGATGCTGCGCTCCTCTTCTTTGCTTCGTCTCCTCGTCGTCGCGCTCTGTACGGCACTCCCCGCGGCAGCGCCCGCGCAGGAGGACCCAGACGCGTTGCCCATCCCCATCGAAGAGCTGCAGGCCGCGCCGGAGGTCGACCAAGCGTTCGATGCCGACGTGCCCGAGTCGGAGATCGCAGACGAGGACGAGTTCGATGACGTCCCGCGCGCCGCTGCCGCCGCCGCCGCCCAGAAGAAGGCGGTGCGCCCCAACCAACCGGTGGTGACGCCGCCCACCGAAGCCGCCGCGAAGAAGCGGGCCGCCTCCGCGACCGAGGCCGCCCCGAGAAACCCCGTCGCGGACGGCGCGAAGGCGCCCCCTGCGCCGTTGCCCGGCTCCGCAGCTCCCCTCAAGGTGCTGCAGCCCATCCAGACGGCGGCAGCCACCGAGGCGGATCTCGAGGCCGCGTTCGCCGCCTTCCGCGAGGCCGCCGAGAAGGTGGATGTGAAGGCCCAGGCCGCAGCGCAGCAGCGGCTCGTGGCGCTCAAGGAGGACCTCGGCGTCACCGGGTTGGACGCGGTCAGCATGGCCATCGCCCGCGCGGCGCAGAAGCGGCAGGAGGCGAAGGATGACCTCGCCGCGGTGGAGCTGGCCAAGGTGGCGGTGGCGCTCGCGCCGGACCTGCCGTGGGCGCAGTTCGCCCTGGCGAAGGCGAGCTTCGTCTCGGACCCCGCCGAGCTCTCCCGCTGGGCAGGCCCCTTGTGGGAGACCCTCGCCTCCAGCTTCCGGGATCCGCGCTACCTGCGGCCGGGGCTGGCGGATCTGGGCGCGGCGCTGGTGGCGGCGCTGGTCTTCACCGCCACCGCGGTGATCCTCCTGCTCGCCGTCCGCCGGCTGCGCTACTTCCTGCACGACTTCCACCACCTGTTCCCGAAGGCGGCCGCGCGGTGGCAGACGGCGCCTTTGGCCCTCCTCCTCCTCTTCCTGCCCGCGGTCTTCCGGTTGGGGGTGGTGCCGGTGCTGGCCACGCTCTTCGCCGCCGTGGTGCTCTACCTCGACGTGAAGGAGCGCATCGTGGGCGCGGCGCTCCTGGCGCTCCTGGGGATCTCCCCGCTGCTCGCGCAGGGGATGACCGAGCTCGCCTCCTTCGGCGGCACGCCAGCCGAAAGGGTCTACCGGGTGGAGCGGGGTGGGCTCGACGCGGCCGGGGCGGCGGACGGGCTGCGTGAACGGGTGGGGACCGGCGAGGCCACCTTCGCGGAGCTCTACGCGCTCGCCCGGTACGACCTGCAGCGCGGCCGCCTGAACCGGGCCTCGGATCTGATGAAGAAGGCGGCGCTCTTGCGCCCCAACGACGCGCGGCTCACGGTGCTGCTCGGCAACGCGCGCTTCGGCGTGGGGGACCTGGACGGCGCGGCGGCGCACTACCGGCGGGCCCGGGAGCTGGACCCCGGGCTGGCGGCGGCGTCCTGGAACCTGTCGCGGGTGCACTACCGGAACGCGGCGGCGGCGCATGACGCGGCCCGCGCGGTGGAGCTGGAGCGGGCGCAGACCGCGCAGTCCCAGGCCCAGCTCGCGGACGCTTCCCTGCTCGGGAGGACCCCGCCGCCGGAGGACGAAGTCCGGCTGAACCGGCTGGTCCTGAGCCCGTCATTGGCCTGGAGCGAGCTTGCGCCGCTGGCGTCGGTGCCCGGCGCGGGCAAGCAGGTGGCGGATCAGCTCGCGTGGCGGCTGTTGGGCACCAACTCCACGCTCCTGGCCTGGCTGCTCCCGGGGCTTCTGGCGCTGGGCGCGGTGGGGCTGGGCGCGCTGCGCCACCCGCTCTCTGCGTCCCGGGTGTGTGACAAGTGCGGCCGCGCGGTGTGCCGGCGGTGTGACCCGGAGCTGGGGCTGGCCTCCAGCCTCTGTGGCCAGTGCGTCAACGTCTTCGCGCGCAAGGGGCTGGTGGCGCCGCAGGTGAAGCTTCGCAAGCAGATAGAGGTGGACCGCTACCAGACCCGCAGCGACCGGGTGGCGTGGCTCTTCGGCATCCTCTGCTCCGGCGGCGGCCACCTGGTGAGCGGGGTGCCGGTGCGCGGGGCGCTCTTCCTCTTCTCCTTCCTCTTCCTTTTGGGCGCGCTGGTGCTCCGGGAAGGGGTGGTGCGCGCGCCGTACGGCGAACTGCCGGTGTGGCTGCGCCTGCTTCCCGCGCTGGTGGCGCTGGTGGCCGTGTACCTCATCTCCCTGCGGAGCCTCCGCAGAACGCAGGCGGGCTAGGCCATGGCGCTCAAGGGCACGCTCAAGGACTTCGGCATCGCCGACATCCTCCAGCTCATTGGCCACCAGCAGAAGACCGGCACCCTGCACCTGACCGCGCGAGACCAGGAGGTCCACGTCGCGTTCAAGGACGGCGCCATCGTCCGGGCGGAGAGCGCCAGCCGGAAGAAGAAGGACCTCATCGGCAACATGCTGGTCCGCGCGGAGCTCATCACCGAAGGGCAGCTCGAGCAGGCGCTGGAGACGCAGCGGCGGACCCTGAAGCGGCTGGGGGACGTGCTCGTCGCCGGGCGGATGGTGACGAAGGAGCGCTTCGCCCAGATGGTGGGGCTGCAGACCACCGAGACCCTCTACCGGCTCTTCTCCTGGAAGAGCGGCAGCTACGAGTTCGAGCAGGGGGACGTGGAGTTCGACCCCTCCGTGGCGGTCCCGCTGCGCGCCGAGTCCGTGCTGATGGAGGGCTTCCGGATGGTGGACGAGTGGCCCGTCATCAAGCGGACCATCTCCAGCTACGAGCTGACCTTCCAGCGCATCAAGGACCTGCCGCCGCCCACGCTCGAGACCGACGACTTCGACGCCGCGCTCGACGACGTCTTCGCCGAAGAGAAGAAGGTGGAGAGCAAGGGCGAGTTCAAGAGCATCGGCGAGCGGGAGCGGAACATCTACAACCTGGCCACCTCCGGCCGGGACGTCCGCAAGCTCATCGACCTCGGCTGCATGGGCGAGTTCGAGACCTGCAAGGCGCTGCTGAACCTGGTGAACCTGGGGTACCTGCAGGTCATCGAGCCGTCCGGCCGGACCCACGCGGTGGGGGGCGGCAGCCAGGGCCCCGTGGCCGGCGTCGTGGGCGCGGTGGGCCGGGTGGTGGTGAGCCTGGCGGTGCTGGCGCTCCTGGTCCTGGTGGGCTCGCGGCTCAACCTGGAGGCGGTGTCCTTCGGGCAGAGCGCCTCCACCTTCGCGGACCCCGCCGTCCAGAGGATGGTGTCCCGTGCGCAGGTGGCGCGGATCATGGCCGCGCTGGACGTCTACCGGCTGGAGAAGGGCGAGTGGCCCGAGGCCCTGCCGAAGCTGGTGGAGGCGGGGCTGCTCGCCGAAGGGGACATCCGCCACCCCTGGCGGGACCCGTACCACTACCGCCTGACGGACGAAGGCGGCTTCGTGCTGCTCCCGCCGCTCCGGTAGCGGCCACCGCGGCGCCTCGCTGCTTGCCTGCCCCCTTTCGCCGCGCCATCGTCAGCTGCACAAGGGAAGTGCGTCCTCCCTGGCGCGCTTTTGAAGCGGAGAAGGATTGGCGACCGAGCGAGTGCCGAAGAGTGAATTGACCACCGCCAAGGTGGACCTGGGCGGCAACACCACTGCGCAGGCGGTGTGTGGCAACCACAACGAGAACCTGAAGCTGATCGAGCGGCGGCTCGGGGTGCGCGTGGGCATGCGCGGCACCGAGCTGCTCCTGTCCGGCTCCCCGGAGGAGGTGTCCTTCGCGGCCCGCCTCATCGAGCAGCTCCTGGGCATGGCCCGCGCAGGGCGCACCCTGTACCTGCAGGACGTGGAGCAGGCCATCAAGGTGATGGGGCAGGGCGAGCAGAACGTGGGGGACCTGCTCCTGGGCCCCGTCCTCAAGGGCGGCGGCAGGCAGGTGGCGCCCAAGGGCATCGCCCAGAAGCGGTACGTGGAGGCCATCAAG
>CAZQVZ010000491.1:0-4126 GCA_964596895.1 uncultured Myxococcaceae bacterium | reverse complement strand
GGACCAAAGCTGGACGGGAGACGCGCTCAAGCCCGAAGAGCGGAAGACCATCCTCGAGCACTCGTTCCGGCACTGGAAGAAGCACTCGCCGTATCTGAAGGGCTACCTCACCCTGACCCTGCAGCGGATGGGGCGCCAGAAGGACGCGAAGCTCGTCTGGGACAGCGTGATGGATTCGGCGAAGACCACCGAGGACCAGGGCACCTTCTGGGCGCCCGAGGACCGCGGGTGGCTCTGGTACAACGACCGCATCGAGACGCATGCCTTCGCGCTGCAGGTCCTGATGGCGCTCGATGCGGACGACGCGCGGCGCCACGGGCTCGTGCAGTGGCTGCTCATCAACAAGAAGCTCAACCACTGGAAGTCCACCCGCGCCACCGCGGAGGCCATCTATGGGTTGGTGAAGTACCTCGAGCGGGAGGGGGCGTTGGGCACCCGCGAGGCGCTGACCGTGGACATCGGCCCGGTGCGGAAGGCGCTCGTGTTCGAGCCGGACGTGTTCACCGGGAAGGGGAACCAGGTCGTGGTCGAAGGGCCCGAGGTGGAGCCGAAGACGATGAGCACCATCACGGTGAGCAAGGAGACGAAGGGCTTCGCGTTCGCCTCGGCCACCTGGCACTTCGCCACGGACAAGCTGCCGGACGAGGCCCGCGGGGACTTCTTCGAGGTCCACCGCACGTACTTCCGGCGAGTGAAGAAGGGGCGGGAGACGGTGCTGCAGCCCATCGCCGAAGGCGCGAAGCTGGCGGTGGGGGACGAGCTGGAGGTGCAGTTGTCCCTGCGCACGAAGCACGCGGCGGAGTACGTCCACCTGCGGGACCCGCGCGCGGCCGGCCTCGAGCCAGAGAGCCCGGTCAGCCGCTACAAGTGGGACCTGGGGATCTCCTGGTACGAGGAGACGCGCGACTCCGGCACCAACTTCTTCTTCGAGCAGCTCCCCGCCGGCGAATACACGTTCAAGTACCGCCTGCGCGCCAACATGGCCGGCGCGTTCCGCGTGGGGCCGGCGGAGTTGCAGTCCATGTACGCGCCGGAGTTCAACGCGTATTCGGCGGGGCATCGGCTGGAGATCTCGAAGTGACGCCCCCCTCCCCCGAGGGGGAGAGGGGGCTGGTCAGGCGAGCTTCGCGCGGGCGGCCTTCAGCTTGCCCACCTGGACCAGATAGTCGCCCGGGCCGAGCGCATGCTTCGGGTCTGACACCTTCTCCCCG
The DNA here is from genome assembly GCA_964596895.1 of uncultured Myxococcaceae bacterium. GTDB lineage: Bacteria > Myxococcota > Myxococcia > Myxococcales > Myxococcaceae > JAFAFL01. The sequence continues at coordinate 2,915 of CAZQVZ010000491.1, read as the reverse complement.
TTCACCCGCACGCCCCCCTGGCCCATCAGCTTCCGGGCCTCGGTGGGGGATTGGGTGAGCCCGAGCTCGGTGCACAGCTTCGGCACGGGCATGGACGCGCCGCCTTCCAGAAGAAGCGTTTGCAGCGGCAGCGCGGCGGGGTCCAGCTGCTTCTTCGCGAAGCGCTGCTCGAAGGCCTCCGCAGCGGCCTTCCCGGTGCCCGAGCCACAGAAGCGGTCGGTGATCTCCACGGCGAACGCGACCTTCACGTCCTTGGGGTGGACCTTCTGCAGCGCCACCTCCGCGCGCAGCGCCTCCACGTCCTTCAGCGGCTTCGACGACAGGAGCGTGTGGTAGCGCCACATCAGGTCGTCGCTGATGGACATCAGCTTCCCGAAGATCTGCTCCGGCGCCTCACTGACCCCCACGTAGTTGTCGAGGCTCTTGGACATCTTCTCCTTGCCGTCCAGGCCTTCGAGGATGGGGCCGGTCATGATCACCTGCGGCTCCATCCCGTACTCCTTCATCAGCTGCCGGCCGACGAGCAGGTTGAAGAGCTGGTCTGTAGACCCCAGCTCCACGTCGCTCTCGAGCGCCACCGAGTCGTAGCCCTGCAGCAGGGGGTACATGAACTCGTGGATGGAGATGGGCCGGTTGTCCGCCCAGCGCTTCTTGAAGTCGTCCCGCTCCAGCATCCGGGCCACCGTGTAGCGCGACGCCAGCCGGATGACCCCTTCGGTCCCCAGCGCGTCCAGCCACTCCGAGTTGAAGCGCACCTGGGTCACCGCCGGATCCAGCACCTTGAAGACCTGCTCCTTGTAGGTCTCCGCGTTCTTCGCCACCTCCTCGCGGGTGAGGGCAGGGCGGGCGGCGTTCTTGCCGGACGGGTCCCCAATCAGCCCGGTGAAGTCGCCGATCAGGAAGACCACCGTGTGTCCAAACTCCTGGAACCTCCGCATCCGCGTCAGCAGCAGCGAGTGGCCGAGGTGCAGGTCCGGCCGGCTGGGGTCGAACCCCGCCTTCACCCGCAGCGGCTGGCCCTTCTCATAGGACCGGGCCAGCTTGCGCTTGAGCTCCTCGGCCACGTGGAGGTCCACGGTGCCGCGGGTGACTTCCTCGAACTGTTCGGCGGGCGTGGCCCTGCGCAGCGCTTCAGTCGACATGCCGCGGCGTATAGCAAGAGGCGCCGCGATGCGGGACCGGCTACTCGTCTTTGACGTCGTCCGAATGCAAGAAGGGCTCGCCGGGGAAGACGGTGGTGCCGTCCGGCAGGGTCCGCAGCCCCGTCGAGATGGACCACACATCCAGGTGCGCGTCCCCATCCAGGTTGCCGACGCACACCATCACCGCCTCACATTCGGGACACTCCCCGGTGACGCCCGGCTCCACGCCCGCGGTCTGCGCCATGGCCAACGCCTGCCCGTGGCTCACCTGCGCGGCCGTGCCCACCAGGGCCTCCGCTTCGCTGGAGCCAAAGAGGTAGACGTAGCGCGCGCCCGGCTCCAGGCGGAAGAAGAGCGCCTCCGGCGATGAGGCGTAGCGCTCGTGCTCCAGGTGCAGCGAACGCTGCGAAGTATAGGCCGACTTGAGGTAGGTCTTGCACTCCGCCTGCTTCGCGCGCGCCTGGAAGCGCATGAAGTTGGGGATGGCGACGGCCGCCTGGATCGGCAGGCAGAACAGCCACAGCCCGCTGATGACCAGCCCGGCGATGGCCAGCCCCTTCCCGCGAAGCTGCGGATCGCGGCCCAGCTTCACCAGCGCCACGATGGCGAGGATGCCGCCCACCGGGAAGCAGAGGAACGCGAAGATCAGCGAAGCGATGGCCCACCCCGAGGTCTTCGGGGCAGACGGCGCGAGCGGCGGCGTCGAAGGCTGCATGTGGGATCCCCTCCCGGGACCTGAACGGCCCGAGGAGATCTACCACGGAGAGGCGTGAGGCTCAGGTCCCCGGCAGGTGCTCGCGCACGCGCTCGATGCTCTTGCCGCGGCCGGTGGCGTCGTCAATCTCCACCACCACGCCCTGCAGATACACGAGGTTTTTGGCGACCTCGTAGTGCACGTGGCGCTGGGTCAGAAACCGCTCGATGGACTGCTCCTTCTTCACGCCGATCACCGAGTCCAACGGTCCGCACATCCCCACGTCGGTGATGAAGGCGGTGCCGCCGGGGAGGATCCGTTCGTCCGCCGTCTGCACGTGCGTGTGCGTGCCCACCACCGCGGACACCCGCCCGTCGAGGAAGGCGCCCATGGCGTTCTTTTCGCTGGTGGTCTCGCAGTGCATGTCCACGAAGATGCAGGGCGTCTGCGCGCGCAGCTCTGCGACCAGCGCTTCACCCACCCGGAAGGGGCAGTCGAGGTTCTTCATGAACACCCGCCCCTCGAGGTTGAGCACGCCCAGCTTCCGCCCGTCCGGCGTCTGGATCACCGTGTGCCCGCGGCCCGGCGCGCCCTTCGGATAGTTCGCCGGGCGCAGCAGCTTGTGGGAGTTGCGCTCCACCCACGGAATGATCTGCTTCTTGGTCCAGAAGTGGTTGCCGCTGGTGAGCAGATCCACCTGCGCAGACAGCAGCGCTTCCGCGGTGTCGCCGGAGATGCCTGCCCCGCCTTCGGAGTTCTCCGCGTTGGCGATGGTCAGATCCACGCCGTGGCGGGCGATGAGGCGGGGCAGCAGGGTCCGCACGGCAAGCATCCCCGGCTTGCCGACCACGTCCCCCATGAAGAGCACTCTCACGTGTCGTTGAATTCCCAGCTACGGCACAGGCCGCGCAAAGACTCCTGCTCGGTGGCGACGAGATCCATCAACACGTCGTCCTGGTTCACCGGGATGTCATCCACGATCTGCTCGCTGAACGCCAGCCCAACCCGCCGGCTGTGCTCCGACGCGGCCTTGAGCGTGGAGTCGTAGTACCCGCCACCGCGCCCGAGCCGCTTGCCGT
>CAZQVZ010000490.1:0-4140 GCA_964596895.1 uncultured Myxococcaceae bacterium | reverse complement strand
ATGCGCCTCTTCGCCATCGGCGACACCCACCTCCCCTCCACGCGGGGGAAGGACATGCACCGCTTCGGCTGGGACGAACACCCCGAGCCATTGCGCCGGAACTGGGACGAGAAGGTCTCGCCGGAGGACTTCGTCATCGTCGCCGGGGACATCTCCTGGGGCACCCGGCCCAACGAGGTGATGGAGGATCTCGCCTGGCTGGACGCGCGGCCGGGGCGCAAGGTGCTCCTGCGCGGCAACCACGACTACTGGTGGGGGGACTCCTCCGCCAAGCTGCGCAGGCTCTTCGAGCCGTTCCAATCCTTCCATGGGTTCATCCAGAACTCGGCCGTGGTCGCCGGGCGCTGGGTCATCGCCGGGTCGCGGCTGTGGACCGCGCCGGAGGCGCCGCCCATGCCCGGCGGCGAGATGGGCGACGAAGAGGCGCGGACCGACTACGTGGAGCGCGAGGCCAACCGCCTGGCGCTCTCCATCACCGACGCGCAGAAGCTCGAGGCGAAGCACGAGGGCGAAGCGCTCACCCGCATCATCGCCGTGCACTTCCCTCCCCTGTACGCCAACCAGAAGCCCACCGCCTTCAGCCGCGTCATCGAGACCTTCTCCCCGAAGATCTGCGTCTACGGCCACCTCCACGGGCCGGGCATTGCAGCCGGCTTCGTGGGTGAAAAGGCCGGGACCCGGTACGTGCTCGCCTCGTGTGATGCGGCGAAGTTCTCCCCGGTGCTGCTCGATGGGTGAACCGGACTTCGGCCCATACCTGCGGCCCAACGCGTTCGTGGACTCGGACCACGCGGACGTCGTCACCTTCGCGCGCCGGCATGCCTCACCCGAAGGCCCGGTGCAAAGCGCGGTGGCGCTCTACTACGCGGTGCGAGACGGCTTCCGCTACAACCCCTGGGAGGTCAGCCTCGAGCCGGAGGGCTTCCGCGCCAGCCTGGTGGTGCAGCGGGGCTTCGAGCGCGGCGGGCACTGCATCGACAAGGCGCTGCTGCTCGCGGCCTGCGCGCGGGTGCTCGGCATCCCTGGCCGCCTGCACTTCGCGGACGTGAAGAACCACATCGGCACCGCGAAGCTGGAGGCGCAGCTCGGGACCGACCTGTTGGTGTTCCACGGCTACACCGAGCTCTTCCTCGAAGGCCAGTGGGTAGCGGCCACGCCCGCCTTCAACGAAGGGCTGTGCCGCAAGCTCGGTGTGCCGCCGCTGGAGTGGGATGGCCGCAGCGACGCCGTGTTCCAGGCGTATTCGCCGGATGGCACCCGCTTCATGGAGTACGTCACCGACCACGGGACCTTCGCGGACGTGCCGGTGGCGCAGATGGTGGCCGCGTGGCGGCACCACTACCGGGCCGTGCGCGCCGGGCAGTGGCCGAAGGCCGGCTGACGCCTCCCCCCGCACACTCTGCGGACAAGCCAACACAGCTCGGCACCTCCTGGCGGATCCCGCCGCTCTGGGCGGATCCCGCGCCGCACTCGGGGGCAACCGCGGGAGGGGCGTTTGGCCTGCCGGAGAGATTGTCCCCATCATCCGGTGTTGCGACCTCGGGGGGAGAAGGAAGAACCGTGGCCGCAGTAAACGTCGAGCTGGTCCGTTCCCTCACCGAGCTGTGGCGCGCCCGAGCCGACGCCACGGTGACCGTCGATTCGGGGCGTATCCGCCGCACCCTGCACATCCAGAAGGGCGAGCTCATCGGCGCGGACTCCGACGTCCAGACCGAGCGGCTCGGGGTCCGCCTCGTCGCAGACGGCGCGCTCGCAGCGGAGCTCGTCGAACCGATGGTGACGGCCGCACGGGCTGCGGGCCGCTACTTCGGAGACGTCCTCGTGTCGGAGCGGCTCCTCACCGGTGAACAGGTGGGCGCGGCGCTCCTGGCCCAGGCGCTGTCGCGGTTCGACCGGGCGCTGGTGATGGACGGCGAGGTCCGTCAGGCCCCATTGGCCACGGTGCGCGTGGTGACGCGGCGGGCCCTCGGCCCCGAGCTGGTGCGCGCCTTCCGCGAGCGGCTGCCGGTGATGGCTGCCACCGGGCTCGTCGCTCAGCTCGTCCCGCGCTTCGACCGGATGGGCGAAGACCTCCTGGCCGCTGACGGGCTGGAGCTCACCGGCCCAGAGCTGCGCTGCTTCCGGCAGCTCGCGTCCGGGCAGGGCGCGGCGGCGGTGCTGGACCGTGCGGCGGACTACGAAGGGGCGATGCGCTTCATCGGCGCGCTGGTGGCGATGGGCGCGGTGGGCGTGGAGCAGGCGGATCCGGTGCTCGCGTACGTGCGCAGCGCCTGAGGCGGCCGCGCTACCACTCGAAGCAGCTCGTGCCCGGCGGGGAGAACCCGCGGCAGGGCGCCGCGTCCGGACCCAGCTCCTGCACCCCGTCACCGACACCTGAAGGGGACCCGCAGTAGGTGGCGAGCTCGGTGGGGCAGTAGGCGCCAACCGCCATCATCACCGGCGAAGACCTCTGCGCGGGCACCACCACCACGAACAGCCCGCAGGCCAGCGCCAGCGTGAGCCCCAGCGTGGCGCGCGCGGTGCCCAGCCTCCTGCGCTGCTCGCGCTTGTCGTGCGCGGCCTTCCATTCCGCCTGCGCGCGGTCCCGGATGGCAGCGAGCCGCAGCGCCGAAGGCTCCCGCGAGCCATCCCGCGTGCGGAGCAGCCGAAGCTCTTCGGGGCACAGGTCTTCGTGCCAGAGCGGCTCACCAGGGCGCACCTTCATGGCTCACCTCCGCTCAGCTCGGCGAGCTTCTCCCTGAGCTTCAGCCGCGCCCGGTGAATCTCGTTCTTCACCTTGGGCAGGCTCCAGCCCATGGCCTTCGCGATGTCGTCGTAGCCGAGCCCGTGGTCCACCCGCATCACCAGGGCCGCCCGCCGGTCGGGGGAGAGGCAGGCGAGCGCCTCGGCGAGGTGGGCCTGCGCCTGGCGGCCGATGAGCACCTCCTCCGGATCCTCCACCCCGCCCCTCTCTTCCTCCCACTCGGAGGGCTGCGCGTCCTCGGGGAAGTCCCGCCGCTGCGCGCGCAGGGCCTCCAGCCCCACGTTCCGGGCGATGCCGAAGAGCCACGGCAACAGCCGCTCGTCGTCCTTGAGCTGTTCGAGCCGGGAGAAGCCGCGGACCACCGTCTCTTGAAGGCACTCGTCGGCGCCGGCTTCGCTGCCCACGAGGTCTCGCAGAAACCGCCACAGGGGCATCGCATGCCGGTCGAACAGGACCCGGAAGGCCTCTTCGTCCCCCTGCCGGATGCGGCGGACGAGCGCCCGGTCATCCAGATCCGCCCGGCGCCCGAGCAGCTCCGGCCATAGCGCGGTGAGGTTCAGAAGACGGCTGGCCACGTGGCTATGTGACAGAGAGGCCCCTCTGGTTTCAACTGGACCGACAAATGGGCCGAAGGTCGCGACTGCGCGCTTGCCCGGCGCACATCCTTTGTTAGCGTCCCGGATGCCGCGGTGCGGCAAATCGCGCCGCCGCTCCCAGCCATGAACCCATACATCACCGCAGCGCTGCTCCTCGTGGGCGTCACCCTGTTCGGCTACATCATGTCGGGCCGCATCCTGGCCCTGCTGAAGACGAAGGGGGTCAACCGGCTCGACCAACCGCTGGAGCGGACTGGCCGCCTGCTCAAGTTCGGGCTCGGCCAGAAGCGCATGGTGGACCCGGAGGAGTTCACCCCGGGCCTGGCGCACGTGGTCATCTTCGCCGCGTTCCTCGTGGTGCAGGCGCGGACGGTGATGCTCTTCGCCATGGGGTTCTCGGAGGGCGCGCTGGAGATCTTCGGGTCTCCCACCCACTGGTTCTGGGATGAAAACCCCACCGGGGGCGCCGTCTTCAAGGGCTACCTGCTGGTGAAGGACCTCGTCGCGGTCAGCGCCATCGTGGGCGTGGCGTACTTCTTCTACCTCCGCTCGAAGGTGAAGCCGGACCGGATGACCGCCTCGAAGGAGGCGCTGCTCATCCTCAGCTTCATCGGCGGGCTGATGATCACCGAGTTCATGTTCGGCGCCTCGCACATGGTCCGCCTGGGCCAGGGCTTCGCGCCGTACGAGCCCGCCACGTCCGCGGTGGCGCTGCTCTTCTCGCCCCTGCCGGCCGGGGCGGTCACGGTGCTCGGGCACCTGGGGTTCTGGACCCACCTCGTCATCGTGCTGGCGTTCTTG
>CAZQVZ010000489.1:0-4143 GCA_964596895.1 uncultured Myxococcaceae bacterium | reverse complement strand
AGAGCGCGAAGAAGACGCTGATGGAGGAGTCCAACTTCGACACGGACGACCTCCCCGACGAGATCGATCTGGCCTCCTCGGAGTACGCGCAGTCCATGGTCTTCCGCCTGCGGGACCGGGAGAAGTTCCTCCTCAAGAAGATCGACAAGGCGCTCTTGCGCATTGAAGACGGGACCTTCGGCGTCTGCGAGCGCTGCGAAGAGGACATCTCCCCCAAGCGGCTGGAGGCGCGGCCGGTGACCACCCTGTGCATCCGCTGCAAGGAGGAGCAGGAGAAGAAGGAGAAGTCCTACGGCTGAGCCGCCAGCTCGACGCGTACGAGCTGACGCCCCACCAGGTACTGATCCCCGTCATCCACCAATGACGGGGCAGCCAGCCGCACGAAGGTGCCGTTGGAGGACCCCAGGTCCCGGATGGTGAGCCGGTCCTCCCCGACGGCGAGCACCGCGTGACGCCCGGACACGAACCCGTCGGTGGGGAACGCCACATCCCCCGCCTCACGGGCGATGAGGTTGTCCCCGTCCTTGAGCGGGTAGGCGCCGCCGCGCAGGCCCCCTTCGAGCAGCTGCACCAGCCGGAACCGCGCCCCGGGATCCGGCGAGCCCCACATGATCACCCCGCCCGGGCCCGGCGCCGTCTGGGGGATGGGCTCGAGCAGCAGCCGCTGGCGTCCCACGCGCAATTCGGCCCCCACGTTGAGCTCCCGCTCCTGGCGGATGCGGACGAAGACGCCGTTGCCGCCGCCCACGTCCTCCACCGCCAGCTTGTCCGCGGAGAAGAAGAACCGGACCTGGGGATCCGCCACGAAGGGATCATCCGCCAGCGGTACCCCGCGGGTCCGGCCGCAGAGGAGCTCTTCGCCGCGCATGGGGACCTGCGCTTCAGGGCCGCCATCCGCCCGGACGATCCGCAGGGTGACCTGGGGCCTGGGCGCCTGCCTGGCGCCCATGACGATGGTTCCCTGGCTGCCCATGGGCGCGCCACAGCTCCGGCAGAAGGCGTGGCCGGGCGGGTTCCGGGCGTCACAGCGAGGGCAGAAGTCCACGGGCAGGCCATTCTCGCCCAGCTCTCGGGCGAAGGCGAGCAGGCAGTTGTGTCCCAGAACGGTGACACTGCGTCTTGAAGCAGGCCCCGGCGCCGTGAGAAGTTTCACCGCGACTTGATCTGTCCTTCCTGCGGCACTGACGCTGGCGACGTTTCCCGCTTCTGTCCGTCGTGCGGCGCCTCCGTGGTGCGCGCGGCGGACGCGGATGACTACGTCGGCCAGATGGTGGCCAACAAGTACCGCGTGCAGGAGATGATCGGCGAAGGCGGGATGGGGAAGGTCTACCGCGCCCACCAGACCATGCTGGACAAGCCGGTGGTCCTGAAGGTGCTGCGCAAGACGCTCCTGTCGGATGAGCGGACGGTGGCCCGCTTCGGGCGCGAGGCCAAGGCGGCCAGCCGCCTGAACCACCCCAACTCCATCAGCATCCTCGACTTCGGCCACCTCGACGACGGGGCCCTCTACATCGCCATGGAGTACGTGCAGGGCAAGGACCTGCACCAGATCCTCAGCCGCGAGTGGCCGCTGCCCGAAGCGCGGGTGGTGCGCATCGTCTCGCAGGTGCTCTCGGCGCTCGCGGACGCGCACGGCGCCGGCGTCATCCACCGGGATCTCAAGCCCGAGAACATCATGGTGGAGCAGCGCCGGAACGACCCGGACTTCGTGAAGGTGCTCGACTTCGGCATCGCCAAGATCCAGGACCAGGCCGGCGACGAAGGGCCTGCGCTCACCCGCGCGGGCTTCGTGTGCGGCACGCCGGAGTACATGAGCCCGGAGCAGGCGCGCGGCTCCACCCTGGATCACCGCTCGGATCTGTACGCGGTGGGCGTCATCCTCTACCAGCTGACCACGGGGCTCTTGCCCTTCGAGTCGGACTCGGCGGTGGGCTTCGCCACCAAGCACCTGACCGAAGAGCCGCCTGCACCCTCCAAACGCAGGCCGGAGGCGCGCCTGTCCCCGGGGATGGAGCGGCTCATCCTCAAGGCGCTCTCCAAGGACCCGAACGACAGGCCCCAGTCCGCAGAAGGCTTCCGCTCCGAACTGCTGATGGTGGACAAGGAGCGCAGGCAGCAGGCGCACGCCAACGCGCGCCGTCCGGGCGTGTCCTCGCCGGTCCTGCAGCCCCTGCCGCGCAAGGCGACCCCTTCGGAACAGGGCGAGACCCGCGTGCAGGAGGAGCCGCCCTGGGCCTTGACTGAATCCACGGTGCGCTCGGAGATGAGCACGCTCACGCGGGCGCCCAGCCTGGCGGCGACGGCGGCGGCCCCGGGACCCTCCGCCAGCAGCGCCACGTCTTCGGATCAGGCGCTCGGTGGCGGCGCGGGGCTCCTGCTCTTCAAGCTGGTGACGGTGGTGCTGGTGACCATCTCGGTGAGCCTCGCCGGCTGGTACCTCTACGGGCTGTACTTCGCGGACGGCGCGCCGCTCGCGTCGCCGGAGAACGTGACCACGCCGGTGGGCGCGCCGGTCCCCATCGAAGGCGTGGACGCCACGGGCCCCCTCTTCGAACGCCGGGACCTGCCGAAGGATGAGAGCCGCCTCGAGGAGGCGCACCGCATCGCCCGGCGGGGAGATCAGGCGTGGCGGCAGAACAACCTCGACAGGGCGGTGACCCACTACCGCGAAGCCTGGCAGGCCTACCCGGACCCCGCCTTCGCGCTGCGGATGGGGCAGGTGCACTTCCTCCGTCAGCAGACCGCCGCCGCGCAGGGCTGGTGGAGGCGCCACCTCGAAGACAAGCCGGACTCGCAGGCGCGCGCGTACATCCTGTCGCTGGCGCCGGAGCTGAAGCAGTAGGGCGGGGACCCCAGGGCCGCCGCTAGCCGACGAGCTCGACCTGGAGGATCTGCTCGCCCAGCCGCACCCGGTCTCCGGGCTGCAGCAGCCGCTCGGTCATCGCCGGGATCCGCACGAAGGTCCCCAGCCCGCCGGAGAGATCCCTTATCTGGCCGGCCGCAGGTCCCGGCGTGACCTCGCAGTGGCGCGCGGCCAGCGTGGAATCCTTGGGATAGGACAGGTCGCAGTGCCCCTGGCCAATGGTGAGCAGCGGCCCCGGGGTCACCGTGGCCCTCCCGGCGCGGCCGCCCTCGAGGATCTCCTCGAGGCCATACAAGGGCTGCCCAGACGGCACCGGCGCGCCGTAGATCTGCGGGGCGCCCGCGGCGACGGCCCTGGGCGCCACCAGCTGCCCCACGTAGCGGAACAGCCGCGCGCCCGCGCAGAAGTACCCGCCCACCGGCAAGGGCTCCTGCGTCCCGCCCACGCTCACGAAGACACCGGAGAGGCTGGACTCATCTCGGATGAAGAGCTTGCCGTCCTTGAGCAACAAGGTGGCGTGGTGCGTGGAGAGGTGGACGTCTTCCGGGAAGACGATGGCGCCCTTCCCGCGGCCCACCATGCAGCCCGCGCCGCCGAGCCGGTAGCGCTGGCCGGGATGGGAACCTGCCACCACCGTGATCCCGAACCGCGAAGGCGCAGGCGCCGCGGCGGGACGCGCAGGGGACGGAGGAGGCGGGGGCGCTGCGCCTTGCGGCGGCTGCGTCTTTCGGAGGAGCTCGGCGGCGGGGATGGGCCTGGGCGGCGCAGCGGTGATGGCCGGACGCGCGGCCACAGGCGGCGGAGCCCGCATGGCGGCAGGCGAAGACGCAGACGCTGGGGGAGTCGCAGACGCTGCCGGCGTGGGCCTCGAAGCAGGCCGCATCCCGGGTGGGAAGGACTGGGTCTTCGGAGCTGGCTGTGCGCCGAGGGCCTCTGGCGGCGTTTCGCGGCGTGCGACGGGGACCGCGGGCGGTGCGGACTTGCCGCTGGGCTTGCGGGCGAGGAAGGGAGTGCCGCACTCCCGGCACTGCGAGGCGCCGGCCGGGTGGTACAGGTCGCAGGAGGGGCAGACGACCGCAAGCGTCTGCAGGAGGGCGGACATTCGGGGGCGGATGTTACGGGCGGGCCGAAAGGGGGGTCAACATCGCGAAATGACGAAGGGAACGCGCGCTTTGACGCGTTGCAGCGCCGTTGCTACCCCCTGACCTGCCGGTTAGCATCTGCAGGTCGGATGATTCGGCTGAACGACATTCTCCAGCGGGTGGCGTCGTACCATCCGG
>CAZQVZ010000488.1:0-4148 GCA_964596895.1 uncultured Myxococcaceae bacterium | reverse complement strand
CGGCTTTCGTCCCTGGACAAGCGCAGCGCGGAGTTGCTCGAGTCCACCACCGAATTGACCCTGCGGGAGAACGAACTGCGCATCCGCCTGCAGGATCTCATCCGCGACCTGAAGCTGGAGTCCCCGCTGCCCGCGCCCGGGGTCTGAGGGGGCCGAACCGGAAGTCAGTGGCGTGAGGGCTCCCTGCCTGCCTGCTGGGGGACGAGACAGAAGGGGAACCTGCAGCCCACCCGTGGCGTCTGGTCTAACGTGCGGCGCGTGGCGACGCGGAAGTGGTGGGTCACAGGGCTCGGGCTCTTGTTGGTGGGCGTGGGCGCAGCCCTGCTGTGGCCGTCCCCCACGCCCGAAGACCCCTCGCAGGCACGCCGCACGCAACCTGCGCCGCTGCCGGACTTCAAGCCGGTGGACGTCACCGACCGCACCGGCCAGGGCCTGACCCTCACCGGGGTGGTGCACGGCGCAGATGGCCAGCCGCTCGCCGGCGCGGAGGTCGCGCTCGCTTCATCTCTGCAGCCCACCCTGGCCACCGTGAAGTGCGACGTCTGCGGCGCGGCGCTGCTGGCCTGCCCGAGCCACAACACCTGGCCCCGCGTGGGCGAGCTGTTGCGCAGCGGCCGGGGCCACCTGCACGCGGCCACGCAGACGGTGACGGACGCAGAAGGCCGCTTCCGCTTCGAAGGGCTCAGAGGCGTCTCCTTCACCGTCTGGGCCACCGCGGCCGGCCACGGCTCGGCGGCGCACGAGCGGGCCGCGCCGGGTGACCCGGTGTCTTTGTATTTGCCAGCGCTCCGCGGACTCGGCGGCGTCGTGGTCGACGACGTGGGCGCGCCGGTGCGAGGTGCGCAGGTCCACGTCCTCTCCCGGAGGCTCCCCGTCCCGGTGGTCGCGGCCACGGGCCCTGACGGCATCTTCGAAGCGTCCGGCCTGGGAGAGGGACCCTTCTACGTCTACGTCGAGGCGCAGGGCTTCCTCCCTCACGCCGAACCCCTGGTCGATGCGGGGCCCACGCCGGTGCGCTTGCGGCTGCGCCGTCCACGCGTGCTCGAGGTGGAGGTGCTGCGGCAGGGGACGAAGGTGGACGCCACGGTGGAGGTGGCGAGCGACCACCTCGAGCGCGTGTTCACGGCGCAGGGCGGGGAGGGGCGGCTGGACGGGCTGTTCCCCGCCGAGGTGCAGGTGAGCGCATACGCGGGCGACGAGAGCTCGCCGGTGGTGCGGGTGGGGCTCGAAGGGCCGCTCACGCGGGTGAAGCTGGAGCTGGGGCCCGCTGGGCGGCTGGCGGTGACGGTCGTGGACGAGGCGGGCGGGCCGGTGGTGGACCCGGTGGTGTGGCTCTCGCGCGCGGCGGACGCAGACCCCTTGACCCGCCGGCGCGCGCGCACGGGGGAGTTGGTGCAGTTCGGGCCGCTCGCCGCCGGGGAGTACGTGCTCGTGGGCGAGGCGAAGGGCCACCGCCACGTGGAGTTGCCGGTGAAGGTGCCGCAGGGCGGCGAGGCGAACGTCGAGCTCGTCCTACCGAAGGGCACGTTCATCAGCGGCCGCGTGCTGGATGAATACGGCCGGCCGGCGCCGGGGATCACCGTTCTGGTCCAGCCCATCGGCACCACGGTGCAGGCGGACGACGAAGGCGCCTTCACAGCGGATGTGCCGTCGCCGGGGCTCTACGACCTGCACGCGCACCATTCGGACTGGGGCGGCGGCGACGCGAGGGTGACGGCCCCGGCAGAGGGCGTGGAGCTGCACCTCGAGCCGAAGGCGGGGCTCCGGGTGACCGTGCAGTCGGAGGGGCGCAGGCTGGAGGGCGCGGAGGTGCTCCTGTGGCTGGAGCGGCAGACCACCTGGCGCAATGACCGCCCGTCGGGCTCGGACGGCGTGGTCTTGATGCGCGGGATGCCGCCGGGTTCGTACCAGCTGGTCGCGAACCACAAGGACTTCATCCCCTCCCAGCCGATGCCGGTGACGCTGGAGGACGGCGCGCTCCTGGACCTCACCGTGGACCTGGATCCGGGCGCGGTCATCGAGGGTGACGTGGTGGATGACACGGGCGCGCCCGTCTCCGGGGCGACGGTGGTGGCGTTCCCGCGCGGTGTGCAGCCGGTGGTGACCGACGCGAAGGGGCACTTCGAGCTGCGCCCGGTCCGCGCCGAGCGCGTCTACCGGTTGGACGCGCACCACCCGGCGTACGACCAGCGCGAGCGGGCGACGACGAAGGCCGGCGGCCCCAAGGTCACGCTGGTGATGAAGAAGCGCGGCCAGTACCGCGGGCGGGTCCTCGATGAGCGCGGGGCGCCCCTTGGCACCTTCAAGGTGGACGGGCACCTGGTGTCGTCTCCCGACGGGCGCTTCGAGCTGCCGCTGCCGTCCGAGGAGGGCCGCGTGTTCGCGGTCGTCGAGGCGCGCGGCTACCAGGCCCACATGATCGATCAGCCGGCGGAGCAGCCCGACGTCGGCGACATCTCCTTGCAGAAGGAGCCGGAGCTCCTCGGGCGGGTGGTGGACGAGTCCATGGCACCGGTGGAGGGCGCGGTGGTGGGCTGCGACGTGTGCGACGGCACCGCCATGACGGACCGGGAGGGCGTGTTCTCGCTCAGCGTGCCGCCCAACCTCGCGTCCTTCAGCGTGACCGCGACGAAGGGCTCGCGGTCCGGTTCGACCACCGGGTCCTCCAGCCAGGATGGCAACTTGGAGGTGGTCCTGCGCCAGGCGGTGACGGTCCAGGGCCGCGTGTTCCGGGCCGACGGGCAGCCTGCGGCGGGTGTGGAGGTGGAGGCGGTGCACGTGGACCGGGGCGAGCCGGCCACCGCGGTGACCGGGCAGGACGGCGCGTACACGCTGGAACTGGCCGAAGGCGCCTACCGCTTCGTGCTGCCGGGATCGCAAAGGCCGTTCGGGGGTGAGCCGATCGTCTTCGCCCAGGTGTCAGGCGGCGCGACCCGGGTGGATCTGGGGCCCGCGCCGGGGACGTCATCCGTGGACGTGCGGATAACGCCTGCGCCAGGGCACGCCCTGTGGATCGTCCGTGGGCAGGTGAGCACGGTGCAGACGCCGCCGGTGGAGCTGTTCAAGGCAGGGTGGGCGCAGATGCTCTACCAGCCGCGGTCCGAGGTGGTGACGCTGAGCGGCGTGCCGCCCGGGCGCTACACGCTGGTCTGGGCGCGCTTCCACGGCGCCGGCGGGGAGCCGCAGTTCCGGAGCGTGGACGTGCCGGGGACGCGCGAGGTCTCCTTCGGGCCCTGAGGGCCTCAGCGCACCGTCTGCAGGAACCGGTCGAGCGCGTCGTTGACCCGCAAGGGCGCGTCGAGCTGCAGCCAGTGACCAACCCCGTCCACCTCCTCCGCGGGCAGGTCCGGAACGAGGTTCTGGTACGCGTCCGGGCCCCGGTTGAGGTGCGTGACCAGCGTGCGCCGTGGGCCCGGGTAGCGCTGCAGCGCCGCCACCGGGTCGAACGGGAGCATGCTGGCCAGGGTCGCGTACACCGCGTCCTTCTGTGCCCGCCGCAGGTCCCCCAACACCTGCGCGCGCACCGCCTCCGTGGAGGTCGCCAGCATCGGGCCCCAGTAGCCATCCATCGTCGGTAGGTAGGTTTCATCGTTGGCGAGCGCCTGCAGAAGGCCCTGGGCGGCTTCGGGCGGGACCTGCCTGCCGTCCGAAGCAGGGTCCACCAGCAGCAGCCCCGCAACGCGCTGGGGATGGGCCGCTGCGTACGCGAGCGCCACCGCGCCGCCGAAGCTGTGGCCGGCGAGCACGAAGCGCCCCAGGCCCAGCCCGTCCGCCACGGTGCCGAGGTCGTCGGCGAACCGGTCCACCGGGGTGTCCCTGGACGCCTTCGCCTCCGAGTCGCCATGCCCGCGCAGGTCCAGCGCCACCGCTCGCCGTCCCTCTCCCCGCAGGTGGGCCAGCTGCGCCCTCCAATGCCCCGTGCTCCCGCCGGCGGAGTGCACGAACACCACGGGGAGCAGCTCTGGGCCGCCCCCGCCGCCGCCGCCGTCATCGACGCCGAGTCCCTTGAACAAGCGCATGTGTCCTCCCGGACCTGACGGGCGAGGTTGCCCGCGTTCGATGGCGTACGCAGCACCGGTGACAGAGCCGGTCACCGAATCCTGCGGCGGCGCACAGAAAGTGTGCTCGCGGCCGGAGCCGGTTAGATC
>CAZQVZ010000487.1:0-4171 GCA_964596895.1 uncultured Myxococcaceae bacterium | reverse complement strand
TCCACGCGGTGCGCGCGGTGCCCCTCACCTGCTGCTCCCCGAGCCCCAGCTTCGGAGTGAGCAGCACCGTGCCCACACCCGCGAGCGCGCCGAGCACCGTCCCGCGCAGCAGGGGCGTTCTTCCTGCTGACGGACCGGCCGGAGGTCTACAACCTGCCGCCGGATCCGGTGACGCCGACGAAGCGCGCCGGCGAGTCGTGGGCGGCGCTGGGCGTGGCGGCCGGGGGCTCCTCGCTGCGTCCCCTGGCCGCGGTGCTGTTGGCGCGCGGAGGTGACCGGTGAAGGCGCTGCCACCGAAGCCGCTGGCGCCGCAGCCGCAGAAGTCCGACGGCCGGGACATCGACGAAGCGCGCGGCGTGCTGGCGGGGGAGGGGTCCTTGCAGCAGGTGAAGTCCGGGGCGCTCGAAGACGCGCACCCATCACCGGGGCTCTCGAAGAACATCCCGACCGCGCAGGCGCTGGCCCAGGACCCCACCTACTACGACCGCGCGGTGCTCAAGGAGCCCTTGTGGATCTGGTCCATCCCCGTCTACTTCCACGTGGGCGGTGTCGCCGGGAGCGCCGCGGTGCTGGGAGGGATGGCGGAGGTCTTCGGGGGCCGGGCGCTGTCCCCGCTCGCGCGCCGATGCGCGTGGGTGACGCTGGTGGGCAGCGCCGCGTCCGGTGCACTGCTCATCCACGACCTCGGCCGGCCCGAGCGGTTCTACAACATGCTGCGGGTCTTCCGTCCCTCGTCGCCGATGAACGTGGGCACCTGGGTGCTGACGGGCCTGGGCGGCGCGGCGACGGCGTGGGTCGGCGCGCGGCTCTTGCGGCGGCCTCGCCTGGCGCAGGCGGGCGGGTGGGTCAGCGCGGTCTTCGGCCTGCCCATGGCGGGCTACACCGCGGTGCTGGTGACGACCACGGCCGTGCCCGTCTGGCACCAGACGCGCAGGTCCCTGCCCGCGCTGTTCGTGGCGTCCGGCGCGGCGGGCCTCGCCGCGCTGTTCGAGCTGTGGCCTTCAGACGAGCCGCAGTCACCGTCGCAGAAGGCCGCGCGCTGGTTGGGCGTGGCCGCGCGGGCCGCGGACCTGGTGGCTTCGGACCGGGTGCAGAAGGACGTGGACCGGGTGGAGCGCGTCGGCCGGCCGCTGCATGAAGGGAAGAGCGGCCTGTTGTGGAAGGCCGCCAAGGTGCTCACCGCCGCCAGCCTCGGGCTGTCGCTGTTCGGCCCGCGAGCCGCGAGTGCCAGGCGGCGCCGGCAGCTGGAAGTGGCCGCCGGTGTAGCTGGCACCGCCGGCGGCCTCGCGCTCCGCTTCGCCCTGCTCCACGCCGGCCGCGCCTCCGCGAAGGATCCGCGGGCGACGTTCCATTCGCAGCGGACGGGGTAGGCGCGGCCAAGCGGCCGAAATTCCAGCCACGCGACCAGCGCCGGGCAGCCGTCTCACCGCAAACTTGTCGTGCGGAGTACACCTACGAGAAGGGCGAGCTCGTCGCCATGAAGAGGCCGGCGGGCAACTTCGAAGTCTTCTGCTACAAGAGCGGATCGGTCGGAGACTGCAGCGGCACCTGGACAGGGAAGTTGCAATGGAAGGCCAAGGCCGCCGCCGCGAACGGCAGTGGTTGGACGGAGGCCGCGGTCTTTGAGTACTGGCCCGACGGAACGCTGCAGTCGGAGAGCTACCTCATCCCGGGTCAGACTCGTCGCACGAAGTTCTTTGCTGCCGACGCGCACCGGCGAAGAACCCTCGAGCGCACCGGTGCGATTCAGGGCCAGAGTCAGGCGGTGTGGGCCTTCGACAGGGAAGACAATCCCATCGGAATCGGCCACGCCTACAACCAGGCCCCCGCCTGGTGTGGCGGCGTGACGCATGGCGCCCCGCATGACGAGGTCGCGTCGAACCTCTGCACGAAGCTGAGTTACGACAGGGCGGACCGGCTCACGAAGGTCTCGGAAGATTCCTCAGGGATGTTGACGCGGATGGCCTACGACCCGCATGGGAACCTTTGCGCAGTCACCTTCGGTGCCTCCTCGAACTGGCAGGACAGTTGTTCCAACACTGGTACTGCGGACCACGCGTTGACGACGTACTACCGGCACGACGACTTCGGGCGGATGGTCGAAGTGAAGCAGCCTCACGCCGATGATTCGCAGGGCGGACCCGGAGCAACACGAATGGAGTACACGGCCGATGGCCAGCTTCTGAAGAGGCAGACCCCACAGATGCGGCTCGACGGCCAGTGGCTCTCCTTCGAACGAGACCTCGAGGGCCGACTGCTCGGAGTAACCGCCATGGGCGGGCCCACTCCGCAACCGCTCTACATCCTCAGCTACGATCAGTCTCTGATACCCACCGCGTGCTTGGCCGAAGCAGGACTTGCAACGACAACCGAGGCCAACTCTGCAGGACGCCTCGCGGCTCGAGAGGATTCCTTCGGCTTCACGCACTACGTCTACGACTCGGCCGGACGCATCACGCGTGAAATCCGAATCCGGCACGGCGCTCCCTCAGGATGCGGGAGCCTCCCTGCTCATCCGCACACGAAGTACGCGTACGACTCGAACGGCAACCTGACTTCGGTCGTCTACCCGCACGGTCGAGAAGCTGTCTATCACTACGGCACCGGGGGGGACCGGGACCGGGTGGTGGCGCTGGACGCCACGATGCACGACGGCGCGAGCTGGACTCTCCTGAACGATCTCGTGACGGGAGTTGTATGGGAGCCCTACGGCGGGTTACGTGCCTATCATGTCAACGCTGGAGCGGCGACCGTCGAGTACATGGTGGGGGATAAGGCGGAGGACGCGCTTCCTCCCAACTGCCCTGCCGCGCCACCCGAGCTCGACAGCGATGCCAGCCCACCGAAGTATGACCTCAGCGGACGACTGCGCTCCCTTCGGGTCACCAAACATGTTGCATCACCGGGAGACGGGGACGGCGACATTCTGCGCATTGGCTATCGCTGGCGCGGCGATCAGGTAGTGCGGACCGAAAGCTGTCTGCTGGCCTCAGGGCAAACAACCGCGGTTCCGCGAGTGGAGGACTTCGAGTACGACCGTGCATTGCAGCTAGTGGGTACGATGAGGGCACCAGGCAGCGCCGAAGGTCTCGCTGCATACGGTCCCCGCGGCAACATCTCGCACTATGAAGAAGCAGTTCCGGGGAACGCAGGACTCCCTTGGCAGATTGACTACGCCAGCGCGAAGCCAGATGTGCTCGTCGGGATGCACGCTTCCAACGCGCCAGACACGGCGTATACGTACCAGACGGACGCAGATGGTCGCGTCAAGCGCAAGTCGTGGGCATGGAACAGCCATTGGCTCCAATTCGACTACTCGATGGGGCCGAATCAAACCGCGGTGGACAGCGTCTTCAAGTCCGTAGACGTGGGCGGGGCGGTTTACGGCTACTTCTACGACGCCTTCGGCCGGCGTAGGTTGAAGCAGTACCCGACCTCGACCATGGATGAATTCTTCCACGACACCGAGAACCGGTTGCTCGCGGACCAGGGAAACGACGATGTCCTGAGTTCTTCGTACCTGGTGGTCGATGACTACGTGTGGCTCGACGGTCGGCCCGTCATGCTCTTTCGCGGGCGACTGAGCAACACGTGGATGCGCGCGAGCGACTGGTCCCCAGAATGCAAGCGCAATGGCGAAGAAGCTTCCTGCGGCATGTACTTTCCAGTGACGGACCACATTGGGAAGCCCGTCCTGATGCTTGATGAGTTGGCCCAAGTAACCGGCGTGGGGGAGTACAACGCGTTCGGGCGCGCTAACTGGATGCCGTTGCACGCTTCGAGCCCGATTCCGTATCAGCCGGGTGCATCCTACTCACTCGTCAACACGTTCGAGCATTGGGAACAACCGTCCTCCAACCTGCAGCTCGCCCTTCGACTGGACTTCCATGCGGTGGACCTGCTCACGAGCTGCGGATCCGACTTGGTATCGATTTATGACCCGGACGATCCCTTCAACCCATGGGAGGAGTTCGAGGGTGATGAAAGCCCATGGGAGGAGTTCGAGCAGGTCGAAGTTCGGAGGCTGACCGGCTGGCTCATGGCGGGACAAAACCGCTCCCTTTCCGTCGACCTTCACGCCCAAGCCTGCAGCCCGTCGCAGAACGGCGTCCTGCTCGAGGGCTACCCGTACCGGATGTGGCAGGACTCGGCGGCGGGGTGGTTCTTCACG
>CAZQVZ010000486.1:0-4175 GCA_964596895.1 uncultured Myxococcaceae bacterium | reverse complement strand
GTGGAGGACGACTTCGCGGTCATCGTCCCCGCCGGCGCGCTGCACAACGTGGTGAACACCGGCAGCAAGCCCCTGAAGCTGTACACCCTCTACGGCCCGCCCGAGCACCTGGAGGGGACGGTCCACAAGACGAAGAAGGAGGCGGACGCCTCCCACGAGCACTTCGACGGGAAGACCACGGAGTAGCCCTGGCGCTCGCTACGCCGCCTGCAGCTCTCCGGCGCGGAGCAGCTGCGCGTAGCGGCCTTCGCGCGCGCAGAGCGCTTCGTGCGTGCCCTGTTCGACCACGCGGCCCGCGTCGAGCACATAGATGAGGTCCGCCTCGCGCACGGTGGACAGCCGGTGCGCGATGACCAGGGTGGTGCGCCCGCGCATCAGCTCCGTGAGGCCCTGCTGCACCAGCGCCTCGCTCTGGGCGTCCAGCGCGCTCGTCGGTTCATCCAGCAGCAACAGCGATGGCGCCCGCAGGAACGCCCGGGCAATGCACAGCCGCTGCCGCTGCCCACCCGAGAGCCTCCCGCCGCGCTCGCCCACCTCCTCGTCCAGGCCCTGGGGGAAGGCGCGCACGAAGTCCGCCGCGTGCGCCTGGCGCAGGGCCTCCCACAGCGCCGCGTCGTCCGCGTCCTCACGGCCGGTGAGGAGGTTTTGCCGCACGGTGCCGCTGAAGAGGAGGCCCTCCTGTGGCACCCAGCCCACCTGCGCGCGCAGGGAGCGGCGGGTGTAGTCGCCCAGCGGCCGGCCGTCCCACAGCACCGCGCCCTCTGACGGGTGGTGGAAGCGCAGCAGCAAGGAGAACAGCGTGCTCTTGCCCGCGCCGGACGCGCCCACCAGCGCCACCCGTTTGCCGGCCGGAATCACCAGGTCCACGCCGCTGAGCGCTGCGCGCGTGCCTTCGCCGTAGGAGAAGTGCACGCCGTGCAGCTCCAGCGCGCGCTGCAAGGGCGGCGCTACCTCTCCGAAGTCCGGCGGCGGCGGCGTGTCGGACAATTCGAAGAGGCGCCGCGCGGAGGCCAGGCCCGTCATCACCTGTCCGAAGGTTCCAGAGAGCGCCTTGAGCGGCTGGTACATCAGGAGCGCCGCCGCGAGGAACGACACCAGCTTCCCTGCCAGCTCCGGCTCCGCCGACACTGCGCGCGCGCCGAAGGCGATGCACAAGGCCACGCCGGCGATGCCGAGGATCTCCAGCGTGGGCGTGAAGGCGCCGCGGATGAAGAGCGACCGCTTCATCGCGCCCAGGTAGAGGTCCTGCTCCTTGTCGAACCGTTCGAGCAGCCGGTCTTCGGCGACGTAGGCGCGGACCACGGGCAGCGCGTGCAGCGTCTCCGCGGTCAGCTCCGTCATCTGCCCCAAAGAGTGCTGGGTGCGCGTGGCCACCCGCTTCACCGCCCTGGCGAAGCGGCTGATCGGGATGATGGCGGCCGGCAGCACGATGAACGCGAACAGGAACAGCCGCGCGTCGATGAGGAAGCACACCGTCAGCAGCGCGATGACCTGAAGCGGGTCCTTCACCCACGAGGCCAGGGCCTGCATCACCGCGAACTCCACGCGGGTCACATCAGAGGTGAAGCGGGCCAGGACGTCCCCCGAGTGCCGGGACTCGAGCTCCGAGGGCGGCAGCGTCAGCAGGTGCCCGTAGAGCGCCTGGCGCAGGGACGTCATTGCCCGTTGTCCCACCTCCTGCATGAGCCCGCTCTGGAGGAACTGCGCCAGCGCCTTCACGCAGGCGGCTGCCACCACCAGGACGGGGATGACGAAGGCCGCGTCCTCCGCGCTGAAGGCGATGCCCGCCACCTGCATCTGCCCGCCTCGCAGGACGGACTCCAGCATGGGGCCGACGAGCCAGGCGTAGCCCGCCGCCGCCGCCGCCGCCGCACACGAGGCGATGACCGCGCCGAGCGCGAGGGGCCAATACGGGCGGATATAGGAGAGGAGCCGGCGGACGTCGCTCGGCCGGGGGCGTTCGGGCACGGGGGCGGACCATCCTACGGCGCGCGGCGACTCACAACGCGGCGATGCCTGGCTGGCTGCTCAGAGGTCGGTCGCCGTGGATTGGAGCGGCGCCGACCTCACCCGGAAGTCGCACCGCGCAAGGTAGGCCATCGAGAACTCCCGTGACTCTTCCTGACCCTCGAGCAGGGCGAGCAACCCCTTCACATCGGCGCACGCCCCTGCGTACCAGGCGTCGACAACCAGCGAGGAGATGAGGGTGAGCCACGCCTGACTGGGCAGCGGGGTGGTCCCGTCCAGCAGCTGCCCGTGAAGAAGCTGGGAGGTGAACTGCCGGCCGTGAGACGGGTCGAACCACCAGAGGGCGAGGTGATCCCCAACGGTTGCGTCGGCTTCGTACGCGAGCCCAGATGTGACTCGCGCTCACCCATGAAGCGATTCGACCGGTTGGGCCGAACGCCCTGTCCGCAGTAGATGCCCCGTATGCCCGCGCGCTCCCTCTGCCAACCCGGCGGCTCCGCCTCCTGCGGCGCCTGCTGCGGGCTCTACAACTTCTCCGACCACCGAAAGCCGACCATCGCCGCGCAGATGAAGCGGCAGACCCATGTCCTCCGCGCCACGCCGAAGAACAGGGAGGCCTTCACCGCCGCCGCAAACGCTCTGAGGGCGCAGCAGCCGCCGCCTGCCTTCAAGGACGTCCGCGTCTGCCCGCTGCTCGGCTATCTGGACGGAGCGAACTCGCAGGTCGGCTGCCTGGCGCATCCGCTCCAGAATGGCGGCGAAGACCTGCGCGACTGCGGCGTCTACACCTCCGCCATCTGCGAGAGCTTCGAGTGCCCGTCCCACATCTGGCTGGACGAAGACGAGGCCGCGCTGATCCGCGACGCCTGCGCGGGCGACTGGTACCTCTATGGGCTCGTCATCACCGACGTGGACTTCGTGCGCGCGCTCTTCCGCCTGCTCGCCCGCGAGGCCGGGTGCGAGATCAAGGCGCCAAAGCTCCGCCAGAGCCCGCGGGCGATGTCCGCCATCACTGCTTTGTTCGCCCTCAAGGGCCGGGATGAAGCCGGCGTCTTCGGCCGCTTCTGCCCGGAAGCGAGCGGGGAGCCGAGCCTTCGGACGATTGAGTACGGGGCGCTCGGCGCAGCGGCAGCCCCGGAGGATGACGCGCTGCTTTGTCTGGGTTTAGTGCCCAGAACGCTCGTTGAGCTACAGACCGCGCGGACCGCAGTGCACCACGGCGTCGCCCAGGTGGCAGCCGCGCTGCAAAGCGACGAACGAAGCGGCGAAGGCAACCACAGCCGCTGAGCCCGGCCGCCCTCCGGTCCGGTGAGCCGCGCGCTGCCGGCACTTCATTGCCGGTGCCGCCCACAGACCGGAAGTTTCACTCGTCATGGATACCACTCGCGTACAAACCACTTCGAATGGCTGTGAGCCCGTGGTCGAGGAAGAGGAGCGCCGCCGTCTCCTCTGGCTGATGGCCGAATACTTCCGCACCCTCGGGGCGACGGACATCAAGGCCCGGCTCCCGGGCTTCGTCCCGCCGCCGGTCCTCTCCGGCACCATCGAGGACCACCGGCCGGACTTCACCTGCCGCCAGGCGGACTCGGGGAAGACCCCGGTCATCGTCGAGGTCGTCACGCCGGAGCAGGTGGATGACCCCGCCGCGGACAACCGGTGGTCGCTGCTCGCCTCCGCGGCCAAGCTCTACAACGCGGAACTGCACTTCGTGGTCCCCAAGTGGAGCCACATGGGGGCCATCGACCCGGTGCTCAAGCGCCGGCTCTCCCGTCTGGAGCTGACGGTCAACCGCGTGTGGACCGTGTAGGCACGCGCGGATTGCCGCCTCGGAACGCTGCGTTATAGTCCCCGCCACTTTCGGTCTGGCGGGCGCGCGGGTGAAAAACCCCATGCCGGACAAGGGGTTACACACGCAATGCCGGCGGGCGGGCAACAGAAGCGGGATTACTACGAAGTCCTCGGCGTCGGCCGGGACGTCACGGCGCAGGACCTGAAGAGCGCGTACCGCAAGGTCGCGTTGCAGTACCACCCGGACAGAAACCCCGGGAACCCGGAGGCAGAGGACAAGTTCAAGGAGGCCTCCGAGGCCTACGAGGTCCTCTCCGACCCCGAAAAGCGTGCGAAGTACGACCGCTTCGGCCACCAGCAGGGGTTCAACTTCGAAGGCGGCTTCAACGCCGCCACCATCAACGACATCTTCGGGGAGA
>CAZQVZ010000485.1:0-4201 GCA_964596895.1 uncultured Myxococcaceae bacterium | reverse complement strand
GGGTAGCTGGTGTAGCGGGGCCCGGCGACGTTGTAGCGGGCGAGAAGCGACTGCATGGTCTATCCCCTGGGGCCCAGGAACCGGGCCTGAACGGTGCGTTCGGCGCCTGAACGCCGCTCGCGAATCAAAACCTCGAGTCCGAAGCCTCCCGGGTGCTCGCCTGACTGGGCAGAGACGAAGAAGGGCAAGCGGACGCTCTCCAACGATTCAATGTGCAGCTCACGTCGAGGGAGCACGATCTGTGCCGTGGGGGGCCCGGCTACGGAGATCTCATAGGTTTCCTTCTGGGAGCTCTTGTTTACGAGGTGCAGCTCGAACTGGTTGCGGATGAGGCCGTCGCCGGCGGCGGTCCAGGGCACCCCGCGGGCACGCAAAAGATTCGCTTCGAACGGAGAACGCAGAATTAGCGCGCTCGTGAGCGCGATCAGGCTGGCAGCGGCGAGCCCGGCGTAGGCGAACAGGCGCGGGCGGAGCACCCGCCGCGGTTGGCCGGCGAGTCCGTGGGCCGAGTCGTAGCGGATGAGCCCGCGCGGTCGGTGCAGCTTGTCCATGACCTCGTCGCAGGCCTCCACGCACTGGGCGCAGGTGAGGCACTCCATCTGGAGCCCCTGGCGGATGTCGATGCCGGTGGGGCAGACCTGCACACACCGGTGGCAGTCCACGCAGGACCCGCTGGTGGTGCCGGCGCGGCCGCGCGGCTCCCCCCGGGCCGCGTCGTAGCCGACGATGAGCGAGTCCCGGTCCGTGAGCACCGACTGAAGGCGCCCATAAGGACAGACGATGACGCACAGCTGCTCCCGGAACCACGCGAAGTTGAAGTAGAGCAGCCCGGTCACCACCGCCGACCAGGTGAACGCCACCGGGTGGGCGAAGGGCCCGTCGCGGACCATGGCCAGAAGGTCCCAGGCGGTGACGAAGAGGCTCAGCGCCACGTGGGTGAGGAAGGACGCGGCCAACAGGTAGGCCGCATGTTTGGCCACCGCGCGCAGGGCCCGGCGGACGGTCAGGGGCTGCAAGGCGGCGCGCAGGCGCTTCTCGCGCGGGCCGTCGAAGAAGCGCTCGATGGGCCGGAAGATGCCCTCCAGGAACACGGTCTGGGGACACGCCCAGCCGCACCACACCCGCCCCAGCCACGCGGTGACGAAGAGCAGGCCGAAGCCGAAGGTGGTGAGCAGGAAGAGGACAATCCAGAAGTCCTGCGCGTTGAACGTGGCACCGAAGAGGAAGAACTTCCGGCTCGCCACGTCCAGGTGCACCAGCGGGCGCCCGTCCAGCTTCACCAGCGGCGCCGCCACGTAGAACGCGAGCAGCAGCGCGAAGACCGCCCGCCGCCGGGTGATGAAGCGGCCGCGGACGTCGGCGGGGTGGATGGCCACGCGCCCGCCGTCGGCTCTCACCGTGGCCAGGCGGGAGATGTCCGGACGCTGGGGGGCGCTCATGGCGTGCGCTCCGGGCTACTCCTGGACGAGGTCACCTTGCGGCTCCTTGCCGGCGACCTCCTTGCCCTTGAGCGAGACCACGAACGCGGTGAGCAGGTTCACCTTCTCCGCGCCCAACACCGGCTCCCAGCCCGGCATCCCCTTGTCCACCTTCCCCTGGGCGATGACCGCGTGGATGGCCTTCGCGTCCGCGCCGTGCAGGAAGTACCGGTCGGTGAGGTTGGGGCCGATGACGCCCTGCCCTTCCGCGCCGTGGCAGGGCGCGCAGGTCTGGACGTACACCTCCTTCGCGGCGGCGAGCTTCTCTTCATCCTTCAAGATGAGCTCGAACGGGTCCGCGTCTCCGAGCGCGGCCAGCGCCTTCGCCTTCTGCGCCGCGCGCGCGGCCTCCAGGGCTGCCACCTCCTCCCCGTAGAGCTGCGCCTGCGACGGGCCGAGCCCGGACGGGTGGTAGTAGAACCAGTACCCGAACGCGAAGAGGATGGAGCCCCAGAGGATCCCCAACCACCAGTTGGGGAGCCGGTTGTCCAACTCCTCGATGTCGTCGAAGACGTGCTTCACGCCGGGAGCGGGGGCCTTCGGGTCGTTCGTTGCGTCACTCATTGGGGTCGTCTCCAAGGGGCATGGCCGCGAGGCGGTCGAAGTCACGGGCGCGGCGCAGGACGAAGGTCCGCACCACCACCACCACGAAGAGGGAGACGAAGAGCACGAGCGCGAAGAGCGGCAGCGCGCCCAGGCCCATGCCTTCGTAGAAGGTCTTGTACATCTAGCGGCCCTCCAGGGAGGCGGTGGGCGGCGCCTGGTCCTTGCGCGGCGCGTCCTGGGGTCCGCGGCCGAGCCGCTGCAGGTAGCCGATCATCGCCACCATCTCCGAGTCCCAGCGCACGGTGATGCCCTGCTCGGCGAGCCCGGCGGTGAGCTTCTGGGCCTGGGACTCGTACCGCTGCTGCGCGGAGTCGATGTCCCAGTTCGAATAGGGGACGCCGAGCTTCTGCATCAGCGCCACCTTCTTCGGCGTGTCCTTCGTGCGGACGGTGCGCTCGGCGAGCCACTTGTAGGCGGGCATGTTGGAGCCGGGGCTGGTGGCGCGCGGATCCATCAGGTGCGCGTAGTGCCAGAGGTCCGGGTACTTGCCGCCCACCCGGTGCAGGTCCGGGCCGGTGCGCTTGGACCCCCACTGGAAGGGGTGGTCGTAGATGAACTCCTCGGCCCGCGAGACCTCGCCGTAGCGCTGGGTCTCGTGCACGAAGGGGCGGATCATCTGCGAGTGGCAGTTGTAGCAACCCTCCCGCACGTAGAGGTCGCGCCCCTCCAGCTCCAACGGCGAGTACGCGCGCTGCGCCTCGCCGGTCCTCGGCACCGCCTGCTTCACGAGGATGGTGGGGAGCAATTCCGCCACGCCGCCGATGAGCACCGCCACCAGCGTGAGCACGGTGAAGGCCAGCGGCCGCCTCTCCACCAGCGCGAACCAGGAGGGACGGCCCAGCCTCTGGTCGCGGCGGATGAGGATGTACGCCACCTCGCCGAGCACCACGATGAGGCCCATCAGGATGACCGCCCGCAGGGGGCTGCCCCAGCCGAGCAGCAGGGTGGGGACGAGGATGGCCACCGTGAAGACCAGCGGGCGGCCGGTGAGCACCGTCACCCACGCCGGGCGCGGAGACACCGCGATGAACGGCTCCTCCGGCTCCACCACCACCGTGGCCTCACCGTCCACCGCCTTGCCGGCGCGCGCGGTCCGGAGGAGGTTCCACGCCATCAGCCCGAAGCCCGCGAGGTAGAGCGAGCCGCCCACCAGCCGCACGATGTACAGGGGCCGGATGGCGAGCAGCGTCTCGACGAAGTTCGGGTACATCAGGGTGCCGTCGGGGTTGACCGCCTTCCACATCAGGCCCTGGTTGACGCCCGAGACCCACATCGACAGCGCGTAGAGCAGGATGCCGACGGTCCCCACCCAGAAGTGCAGCTCTGCAGCGCGCTTCGAGTGCAGCGTGGTGCCGTAGAGCTTCGGCACCAGCCAGTAGAACATCGCGGCGGCCATGAAGCCGTTCCAGCCCAGCGCGCCCAGGTGCACGTGGCCGACAATCCAGTCCGTGTAGTGCGCCAGCGCGCTGACAGACTTGATGGAGAGCAGCGGCCCTTCGAAGGTGGCCATGCCGTAGAAGGTCACCCCGGCCACGAAGAACTTGAGGACCGGCTCGGTGCGGACCTTGTTCCACGCGCCCTTCAGCGTGAGCAGGCCGTTGAGCATCCCGCCCCACGACGGGGCGATGAGCATGATGCTGAAGATCATCCCCAGCGACTGCGCCCACTCCGGCAGCGCCGTGTGCAGCAGGTGGTGCGGCCCGGCCCAGATGTAGATGAAGACCAGGGACCAGAAGTGGATGACGGAGAGCCGGTAGGAGTAGACCGGGCGCTCGGCCGCCTTCGGGAGGAAGTAGTACATGATCCCGAGGATCGGCGTGGTGAGGAAGAAGGCGACGGCGTTGTGGCCGTACCACCACTGCACCAGCGCGTCCTGAACGCCGCTGAACGCCGAGTAGCTCTTGGTGAGGTCCAGCGGCAGCGCGAACGAGTTGACGATGTGCAGCACCGCCACCGTGATGATGGTGGCGATGTAGAACCAGATGGCGACGTAGAGGTTCTTCTCGTTGCGCTTCGCGAGGGTCCAGAAGAAGTTGACCGCGAAGACCACCCAGATGACCGCGATGGCGAGGTCGATGGGCCACTCCAGCTCCGCGTACTCCTTGGACGTGGAGAGG
>CAZQVZ010000484.1:0-4203 GCA_964596895.1 uncultured Myxococcaceae bacterium | reverse complement strand
GCGCTGGAGGTTGGCGAGGAACTCCGCCCGCTGTTCGGCGATGTTCCAGGGCTCGTGCGCGAAGAGGTCTTCGAAGAGGGATTCGGGCGGCGGCGGCGGCAGGGCCTCCGCCTCCTTGATGGCCGCGTTGATCTCCTCGAGCAGCGCCTTGCGCAGCTCTTCGTCCCGCGCGGTGTCCCACGCCTTCGCCTTCAGGAGCCGCGCCTGCAGCCGGTCTATCGGGTCCCGGGCCTTCCAGACCTCGACCTCCCTGGGGTCGCGGTAGCGGGAGGGATCATCCGACGAGGAGTGGGCGCCCATCCGGTAGGTCAACGCCTCGATCAGCGTGGGCCCGCCGCCCGAGCGCGCGCGGGCCACGGCTTCGGCGGTGGCGGCGTAGACGGCCTCGGCGTCGTTCCCGTCCACCTTGATGCCGGGGAACCCGTAGGCCTGCGCCTTGATGGCGATGGACTCGCTCGCGGTCTGCTGATCCGTCCGCAGCGAGATGGACCAGTGGTTGTTCTGGCACACGAACACCACCGGCGCCCGGAACACACCGGCGAAGTTGAGGGCGGTGTGGAAGTCCGAAGAGGACGTGGCCCCATCCCCCATGTACGCCATCACCACCGTGTCATCGCCCTTGAGCCTCGCCGCCCACGCCGCGCCCATGGCCTGCGGCAGCTGGGTGCCGATGCACGAGGACCAGCTCACCTGGTTCACGCTCCTGGCGGCCTGGTGGCTGGGCATCTGCCGGCCCCTGGTCACGTCCCCTGAATTGCCGAGCACCTGCGCCAGGTACGGCACCAGGGGGAAGCCGCGCAGGAGCATGGCCGCGGCCTCGCGCAGTGCGGGGAAGATCCAGTCCGTGGGCCGCAAGGCGTACGCGCTGGCGATGCAGGCCGCCTCCTGGCCGGTGCAGGCGCCATAGAAGCCGATGCGCCCCTGCCGCTGCAGGGTCATCATCCGGTCATCGAGGATCCGGATCCGGACCATGGACCGGTACAGGTCGAGCAGCTGCGCGTGGGTCAGGGCCTGGGGCCCGCCCTCTGCACCCCGGCCCTTCGACGCGGGGGCCCTGGCAGCCTTCTGTCCCTTCTTCCCGCCGGACGCTCCCGCGGCGACCTTCTTCGCAGCGCGCGCCATCAGTGCATCTCGAGCATCAGCATCTCCGGGTGCTCCAGGTACCGGATGATGGCGTAGGTGAACTCGGCCCCGACCTGCCCGTCGATGACGCGGTGATCGAAGGAGAGCGACAGGTACATCATCTCCCGCACCACGATGTTGCCGTCGTCATCCACCACCGGGCGCTTGCGCATCTTGTGGACGCCGAGGATGGCCACCTCGGGGTGGTTGATGACCGGGGTGGCGAAGAGCCCGGCCTGCTGGCCCAACGAGGTGATGGTGAAGGTCCCGCCGGTGAGCTCCTCCATCTTGAGCTTCCGGTCCCGCGCCGCCGCGCCCAGCCGGCCAATCTCCTGCGCCAGTTCGCGCAGGGACAGCCGGTCCGCCCCCCGGACCACCGGCACCGTCAGCCCCTCTTCGGTGGCCGCGGCGATGCCGATGTTGAAGTCCCCGCGGAGGATCATCTCCTGCGTGGCCTCGTCCATGTTGGCGTTGAGCTGCGGGAACTGCCGCAGCGCGCCGATGAGCGCCTTCACGATGAACGGCAGGAAGGACAGCTTGGTGGTGTCCCCCGCCGCCGCGAGGTTCTGGTTCAGCCGCTGCCGCAGGGCCACCAGCGCGGTGACGTCCAGCTCCTCCACGAAGGTGAAGTGCGCGGCCGACTGCTTCGAGCGGACCATCTTCTCCGCGATCTTCTTGCGCAGCCCCCGGAGCGGGATGCGCACGTCCCCTGCGCCCGACGACAGCGGCGGCGGCGGCGGCAGCGAGCCCCGCGCGGCCTGACCCACGGAGAGCTGGTTGCCGGTGGCCACCGCGCCCTCCCCGCTGATCGCCGCGAGCACGTCCGCCTTGGTCACCCGGCCCTGCGGACCGGTCCCGGAGATGGCCGCCAGATCCAGCCCGTGCTCGCGCGCCATCCGCCGCGTCACCGGCGTGGCCAGCACCTTGTTCGCCGCGCCCGCCGAAGCCAAAGCCGCCTCCGGCGCCCGGCCGTTGGCGCCCGCAGCCAAAGACGCGGCAGTCCCTGCGGCCGCGACCTGCGCCGTGGAGACCTGCGCCGCAGGCCCCGTGGCGTGCCCTGCCGGGTCCACCGCCGGCGCCGTGGGGAGCGCAGCGCCGCCAGCGGCCTGGGCAGGGCCCTCCACCTCCAGCGACACCAGCGGGTGGTGCACCTTGGCGATGTCGCCCTCGTTGCCCCACGTCTTCGTCACCCGGCCCTTCTTCGGGCTGGGGATGGTGACGGTGGCCTTGTCGGTCATGACCTCCACCAGGGGCTGGTCTTCGGCGACCTCGTCGCCCGCCTTCACCAGCCACTTGACGATCTCGCCCTCCACCACGCCTTCACCAATGTCGGGGAGCTTGAACTCGAAGGTCGCCATGTCTTCTCCGTCAGGGGGTCTGGTACTTCAGGCCACGAAGGCCGCGGTCTCTTCGATGCCGCGCAGGATGCGGGGGGCGCGGGGGAGGTACTCGTTCTCGAGCGTGTACGGGAACGGCGTGTCCCAGCCGGTCACCCGCTTCACCGGCGCCTCGAGGTGCACGAAGCAGCGCTCCTGGATGAGCGAGGAGATCTCCGCGCCCAGGCCGCACGTCCTCGCCGCCTCGTGGACCACCACCACCCGGCCGGTCTTCTGCGCGCTCTCCACCAGGCAGTCGATGTCCAGCGGCCACAAGGTCCGCGGGTCGATGAGCTCGCAGGAGAGGCCCGCCTCCGCCGCCGCCTCTACCGCGGTTTCGGCCTCGTGCAGCATGGCGCCCCAGGCGACGACGGTGACGTCGGTGCCTTCTCGCACCACCCGGGCCTTGCCCAGCTCCAGCGTGTAGTCCCCTTCGGGCACGTCTGCGCGCGAAGCCCGGTAGATCCGCTTGGGCTCGAAGAAGAGCACCGGGTCCTCCTGCCGCATCGCCGCGAGCAGCAGGCCCTTGGCCTCGTACGGGTTGGACGGGGCCACCACCTTGAGGCCGGAGGTGTGGATGAACAGCGCCTCCGGGCTCTGCGAGTGGTAGTGCCCGCCCTTGATGCCGCCGCCGTACGGGGTGCGGATGACCAGCGGCGCCGCGTACTGGCCGCCGGAGCGGTAGCGCAGCTTCGCCAGCTCGTTCACGATCTGGTCGAACGCGGGGAAGATGAAGTCCGCGAACTGGATCTCCGGGACCGGCCGCAGGCCGTACATGGCCATGCCAATGGCCGCGCCGATGATCCCCCCCTCCGACAGCGGGGTGTCGATGACACGCTCGGGGCCGAACTCCTCGTAGAGCCCCGCGGTGGCGCGGAAGACGCCGCCGAAGCGGCCCACGTCCTCGCCGAGCACCACCACGTTCTGGTTGCGACGCATCTCCACGCGGAGCGCGTCATTCACGGCCTGCAGGAGGTTCAGGGTCGGCATTCCGGGTCCTGGCGCTTCTGGTCCATCAGCCCCTTCATGAAGAACTCCGCGGCGCGGTAGCTGGAGCGCACCAGCGGCCCTGCGGCCACATACAGAAAGCCCATCTGCTCGGCGGCCGCCTTGAGCGCTTCGAACCGCTCCGGCGAGACGAAGCGGTCCACCCGGAGGTGGTACTGCGACGGCTGCAGGTACTGCCCCAGGGTGAGCACGTCCACGCCCACCTCCCGGAGGTCCCGGCAGGTCTGGAGCAGCTCGTCGTCGGATTCGCCCAGGCCCACCATGAGGGAGCTCTTGGTGTAGACCCCTTCGGGCCGCGCCTTGAGGTACTCGAGCACCTTCAGGGACTGCCGGTAGCCGGCGCGCCGATCCCGGACCTGCGGGGTCAGCCGCTCGATGGTCTCCACGTTGTGGGCGATGACGTGGGGCCGCGCGCTGGCCACGGTGGCGAGGTCCGCCTCCACGCCCTTGAAGTCGGGGATCAGCACCTCCACCAGCGTCCGCGGGCTCTCCCTGCGCAGCGCGGTGATGGCGTGGGCGAAGTGTGACGCCCCGCCGTCCGGCCGGTCATCCCGGTTCACGCTGGTGACGACGATGTACTCGAGGTCCAGCGCCTTCACCGCCCGGGCGAGGTTCTCCGGTTCATGCGGGTCCAAAGGCGGGGGCGCGCCCACCTTCACGTGGCAGAAGCGGCAGGCGCGGGTGCAGACCTCGCCCA
>CAZQVZ010000483.1:0-4211 GCA_964596895.1 uncultured Myxococcaceae bacterium | reverse complement strand
TCCTGACCTCCTACGCGCTGGTGCGCCGGGACATCGCCGAGCTCTCCGAGGTCGGCTTCCGCTACGTCATCCTCGACGAGGCGCAGAACATCAAGAACGCGGACTCCGCCACCGCGCAGGCCTGCAAGTCGTTGCCGTGCGAGCAGCGGCTGGCGCTCACCGGTACGCCTCTGGAGAACCGGCTCGCGGAGCTGTGGAGCCTGTTCGACTTCCTGATGCCGGGCTTCCTCGGGTCCTCCTCCACGTTCAATGAACGCTACGAGCACCCCATCCAGGTGCAGGGCGACGTCCTGGTGCGGGACCGGCTGCGCCGCCGCATCGCCCCGTTCATCCTGCGCCGGCTCAAGACGGAGGTGGCCAAGGACCTGCCGCCCAAGACCGAAGCCATTGCCTGGTGCGAGATGGAGCCCGGGCAGGCCGCGCTCTACCGCGAGGTGCTGGAGGAGAGCCGCAAGAAGGTCTACGAGCAGATCGACAAGGTGGGCTTCAAGCGCAGCCGCGTGTCCATCCTCGCGGCGCTGATGCGGCTGCGGCAGGTGTGCTGCGACCCGCGCCTGCTCAAGCTGCCGCCGGGGACGCTGTTGCCGCCTTCGGCCAAGGTGGAGCGCTTCGGGCAACTGCTCGAGGAGCTCATCGGCGAAGGGCACCGGGCGCTGGTGTTCAGCCAGTTCGTGGAGATGCTGGACCTGCTCAAGCAGGACGCGGACCAGCGGAAGGTCTCGTACCTCTATCTGGACGGCCGCACCCGGGACCGCATGGCCAAGGTGGACCAGTTCAACCAGGAGGACGGGCCGCCGGTGTTCTTCATCTCGCTCAAGGCGGGCGGGACGGGGCTCAACCTCACCGCGGCGGACTACGTCATCCACTTCGACCCGTGGTGGAACCCCGCGGTGGAGGACCAGGCCACCGACCGGACCCACCGCATCGGCCAGACCCGCGCGGTCATCAGCTACAAGCTGATCACCCGGAACACGGTGGAGGAGAAGATCCTCCAGCTCCAGCAGCGCAAGCGCGAGCTCGCCGCCGGCGTCCTCTCCTCCGACGAGGCCCTGAGCAAGACCCTCAGCGAGCAGGACGTCGCCGAGCTCTTCAGCGCCTAGCGCTTTGGTCCGCGCGGGCGCCGGCGGAGCATTCTCGAAGGCGGAGATCGTCCCTGGGGCTCGAGGTGGCCCCCAGGGACGCGAGAGGTCCGCCCCGCACCTTTAGTAGGGGGCCAGAAAATGCCCCTGTGGGCTCGCAGATGACCCGTGGCGGGCCGCGGCTACGTACAGGTGGGCTGTACGCGCTGGGGCAGCCGGCCAGACGGGCGTTGCGGCCGCCTCCGGCGGTGCGCAGCCTGAAGCGGTATGCGACGCGACCACATCCGGATCCTGGGGACGCTGTTCGTTGCGTGGGGCATCGCGCAGGTGGTGGCGGGGCTGGGCGTGATGAATGCCATGCGGCAGCAGACCTGGGCCCCGCAGACCGCGAGCCCCTGGCTCTTCTGGGCCGTGATGGCGCTGCTGGTGGCCGCCTTCGTGTGGGTGGGCATCCGGCTGCGCAAGCACGCCCCCGGCATCCGGCCCTTCGCCATCGGGCTGTCGGTGCTGGCGCTGTTCTCCTTCCCCGTGGGGACGGCGCTGGGCGCGTACGGGTTGTGGGTGCTGTTGCGCGCGCGGCAACCGCTGCCGGCGTAGCGCGGCCACGGCTATGTTCGGCGCATGTCCACAGAGCTTCGCGACGCGCTCCTGCGGCAGTTCGACACCGCGTGGGCGCTCCTGCAGTACCACCTGGAGTCCTTGACCACCGAGGAGTGCCTCTGGCGGCCGGCCTCGCAGGGGCTCCACGTGTGGCGTTCACCCGCGGGAGGCCCGTGGCAGGCGGACTGGCCGGAGCACGAAGGGTACGCGCTCGGGCCCTCCAGCATCGGCTGGATGACGTGGCACCTGTGCTTCTGGTGGTCGATGGTGCTGGACCACTCCTTCGGCGGCGCGTCTTTGACGAAGGAGGACGTGAGCTGGCCCGGCGGCGCGGAGGCGGTGCGGGCGCGGGTCTCGGTCCTGGAGCAGCGGTGGCGGGGCGAGCTCGGGAAGCTCTCGGATGAGGACCTGCGGGACGCCGCGCGGACGCGGTGGCCGTTCGCTCAGAAGCCCTTCGTGGACGTGGTCGGGTGGGCGAACGTGGAGCTCACCAAGAGCGCCGCGGAGCTGGGCTACGCGCGGTTTCTCTACGCCGTCCGCGACTCGTAGCGCGCGAGCGGCACGAAACCGTCGAACGGGCACCAGACCCCAGGCGCTCCCATCAGCGAACCGGCGCCACGTCGATGCGGCACTGCGGCTCGAGGCCCAGCGCCACCCGCTCGATGGAGATGGGCCGCTGGCGGATGAGCGGCAGCGCGCGGCAGTCAACCACGGAGAGCGGCGCCTGTGCGGTCCCGGCGGCCTGAAGGAACGGGCGCACCCGGGCGGTCCACGCATCGAGCAGCGCCTGGCGGTGTGCCTCCGGGTCCGTCACCTCGGGCACGGGCGCACTGAAGCTGAAGTCCCGCGCGTCGTCCTTTGCGAGCCCGCTCTCGGCGACCTGGGCGGCCAACTCCTGCATGGCGAAGAGCCCCCGCCCGCGCTCCCAGACCGTTTCGTCTCCGCCGAGCGCCAGCACCAGCTCCCCGTCCAGCACCGCCCAGAGCCCGCCGTCCTTCACCTTCCCGCCGCGCTGCTCGAGCCGCAGGCCGAGCACGTTCACCTTCCCCTGGCCCGAGGTCGCCTCGCCGAAGCGCGTCTGCAAGAGCCCCACCGCCTCTTCGAGCGCGGCGAAGTGCGCCTTCGCATCTCCCTTGCGGACGCGGATGGCGAAGGCCTGCACCACGCGGTCTGGCCGGACCAGCAGCTCGCCGGGCCCGGGCGACGCCGCCGCCACCGGGAGCGGCTCATAGGAGACGGTGCTGTACGCGGACGCCGCGGAGAAGGTGGACCCGGACTGCGAGGGCACCGGGGCAGGGGCGGTGGTGGCGCAGGCGAGGCCGAGCGCGCCTACGGCACTGATGAGCAGGGAGCGGTTGGGCATGCCGCGACTGTAGTCGGAATGCGCTTTGCGGGTTTTTGGGGCTCGGGCTCGGGCTCGGGCTCGGGCTCGGGCGAAGAGGCGACGCTCAGCGCGGCGAGGCCCACGGCGGCGACGGCGTAGCGGAGCTTCATGCGCTCGCGAGTCTCCCGCGCAGGCAGGGCTGCACCCTCCTGCCCCCGGGGGAGGTGTTGACCGGTAGGATGGCGCGCATGGGATTTCTCTCGCGGCTCTTCGGCGGTGGCGGTAGCGGCGACGCGCCGGTGCAGGTGGACTACTCGGACCGCTCGGACGGCGAGCTGCTGGCGCTCGCGCAGACGCGCGGTGACTTGACCGACGTGGCCCAGCGCGCCCTGGACGAAGAGCTCTCGCGGCGCGGGCTCGGCGCCGGCGGCGTGCAGGTCACGGAGGTCGAAGAGGACGCCGCCGAGGACAGCGCGCTCGAGCAGGCGCGAAGCGCGCTGCGGCTGGTGGACCTCGACGACCCGGCGCTGGAGGAGGCGGCCACGAGGCTGGAGGCGGCGATGGTGCTGCTCTACGTCCAGCAGGACTACGCGAAGGTCATCTCCGAGTGCGAGGCGCTCCTGGCCACCCCGGGGGTGGGGGAGGTGCCGGCGCTCTGTGGTGTGGCGCACCAGCTCATCGGCCGCACGTTCACCAACCGCGAGCGGTGGGCGGACGCCCGCGCGCCGCTGGAGGCCGCGCTCCTCTGCTTCGAGCGGGTGGAGGGCGACGCCGGCGCGGGCGACTTCCTGCAGACCACCGGCGAACTGGCGCAGGCGCTCGGGCGGCTCGGGCTGAACGAAGAGGCGGAGCGGCGGCTGCGCGAAGGCGTGGCGTACGGGCGGCAGCACGCGCCAGGAGAGCCCCTGCTCGCGCACCTCCTGGAGGAGCTGGCGGGGCTGGTCCGCAAGCGCGGCCTCGCGTCCGAGGCGGACGCGCTGGACGCCGAAGCCGAAGGCATCCAGGCCGCGCTCTAGAGGCTGCGCATCATCTCCGCGTGGCGGACGATGCCCGCCGCCCGGTCGCCTATCTCCTCCATGTGGGTGATGGCGTCCAGGAACGCGAGCTGGCGCTGCAGCGCTTCGGGCGAGCCCTTCATCTGCTCGATGTGGCGCGCGCGGAGCTGCCGGCGGGTCTCGTCGATGCGCTGCTCGATGCGCTCGGCGTCC
>CAZQVZ010000482.1:0-4215 GCA_964596895.1 uncultured Myxococcaceae bacterium | reverse complement strand
GTGCTCAGGCCCGCCAACGTCCCGGTGCTGCAGGTGGGAGAGGGCACCTTCGACCCGGTCACCAAGAAGCCCATCAAGCCCCTGCTGACCCTGGGCATGACGGATCTGACCATCGACTTCTACGCGATGATCGACGACCGCTTCGCGCGGCTCTTCTCCCTCACCGCGGACGTGCAGATCCCGCTGTCGCTCATCTTCGAGAACTGCTCCAGCGTCACCCCGGCCCTGGGTGATCTGAACCAGCTCATCACCAACGTGCGCACCTCCAACAGCGAGATGCTGGCGGAGGACCCCAACGTCCTCGCGGAGCTCATCCCCGCGGTGATCGGCCTCGCCGAGCCCGCGCTGGCCGGCGCGCTGCAGCCGTTCGAGCTGCCGGAGGTGGGCGCCTTCAAGATGAAGGTCAACGCCACGAAGGGGCTCACCCACATCGCCGGGACCGAGCGCTACGAACACCTCGGGATCTTCGCGGAGCTGATGGGGGCGTCTGCCCAGTGCGCCACCGGCGCCCCGAAGGCCCAGGCGTCGCTGGTTGCGTCCCGCGTCCCCTCCGAAGAGCAGATGCGGCTGCGCGGCGAGGCGCTGGTGTGGCCCACCGCGGTGCTGAAGGTGGATGCCCTCGGCGCCGTGGGCACCCCCGAGTACGCGTGGCGGGTGGACGGCGGGTTGTGGAGCACCTTCCTCGCACCGGCTGCTGGCGGGACGCTCGAGGTTTCGCACCCGCGGCTGCTTCTGCAGGGGCGCCACACCATTGAAGTCCGCACGCGGCTCGCGGAGAACCCCCACGGCATCTCCGCGCCGGTGAGCGTGGGCTTCGTGGTGGACTACGAGGCTCCGGAGGTCACCGTGACGCCTGACCGCGAGAGCGGCGTGGTGGAGGTGAACGCGCGGGACTTCGTGAGCAGCCCTGATGCGCTCTCCTACGCCTACCGCGTGGGTGACGGTGAGCCCTCTGCCTTCGGCCCCGCCCGCGTGATCGATCTGGCCGCGGTGGAGGCGCAGGGCGGTGTGGAGGTCCTGGTGCAGGACGAAGCAGGGCACATCGGCCG
Organism: uncultured Myxococcaceae bacterium; assembly: GCA_964596895.1. Classification (GTDB taxonomy): domain Bacteria; phylum Myxococcota; class Myxococcia; order Myxococcales; family Myxococcaceae; genus JAFAFL01. The sequence goes on along the minus strand of CAZQVZ010000482.1, from coordinate 3,166 downwards.
TGCCGCCTGGCGGGTGCCGAAGGTGGCCTTGCGGCCGGATGACGTCGAAGGTGGGTTCGGCGCCGCGGCCAACGGCGCCGCGGACGCAGGCGGGTGCGCCGCAGGCGGCGGCGCGCTGGGGCTGTGGGCAGCCGTCGCTTCAGTGGGCGCCCTTCGTCGGCGGCGGCGCGCGCGCGGTCAGGACGCCCGGCAGTAGGGGTAGGAAGTCCCGGCGCGGACGTTTTCTTGCGCAGGGTTTATCCTGTGCGAGGCTGTGCGCACCTGTAGGAGGTATCGCACATGTCTGACACGTCCCGCCTCACCTCGATCGTCTTCCGGCTCCAGAAGGACCGCCTCGACTCGCTCAAGGAGCTGTCGAAGGAGACCCGGATCCGCCAGAGCGAATACCTCCGGGAGGCCATCGGGGACCTCCTCGAGAAGTACGACCACCACCTGTCGCAGTAGCCCCGCTCAGCTCCGCCCGTCGCCCCCAAAGGGGGGGCGGTCCGGCAGCTCCGAAGGTGGAGCCCCGCGCACGGCCTCGAACGGGTCGAGCCCCGGGGGGTAGTGCACCTCCCAGAGGACGAGCCCCTCGGGCGGCGCCAGAACGTGCAAGTCGCCCCGGGCCGCGCGCGGCAAAGGGGCGGTCAGGGCCTGGCCCAGCGCATCGAGCCCCACCTCGCCCTGGGCCACCTGGCAGCAGGCGCCCAGGAGCTCCCGGACCTGCCTGCGTCCGAAGGCGTCCGCAACCAACTCCACCTCGACGAGCCCACCCGGGCGTTCGATGACGCTCGCCGAAAAGAGGGTGCGCGCGCGGGTGACGCTGCTCTTCGCGTGGAAGGCCTCGAAGGTGCGGGTGCCCGGCAGCAGGGCGACGGCCTCCGCGAGCCGCGCGGCGTCCACCGCACCCTCGGGTCTCCACACGTATCCTTTCCACGCAGGCGGCACCGCGTCTCCCAGCGCCAACCGGTAGCGGTAGGTTCGGGCCACGGCGCTCCACTGGGCGTGGAAGGACGGCGCGCACGGGAGCGCGGCCACCAGCCCCAGGGCGTCCTCTTCTCCCGGAAAGCGCAGCCGCGCGGCGCACTCCGGGGAGGTCCGCACCGACACCACCTGCATCCGGGCGTGGACGCCGCGGTCGGTCCGGCCCGCGCCCATCACGACCTCTCGCGCACCGACCCGGGCGAGCGCCTCGCTGATCGCCTGCTGGACGGTGCGCGCGCCTGCCTGCCTCTGGAAGCCAGCGAAGCGCGCTCCTTCGTACCAGAGCCACAGTGCGGCGCGGGGCTTCTCCATGGGGCGTGGGCCGGTAAGATACCGGACAACCCAATGAGCCCCACCAAGAACGGCGACGCACACATCGAAGGGGACTGGCTCTTCCGGCAGGAGGGCCTGGTCCTCGGGCCGGTCTCGGCGAAGAAGCTCGTGGAGATGCTCTACGCGGGGCAGATCGACGGCCGGACGGAGATTGCCCCCATGGGCTCGCCGGGCTTTCTGCCGCTGGCGCGGGTGGAGGCCTTCCGGGTCCCCTTCGCCAAGGCGGAGGCGAAGCGGCGGGTGGATCTGACCGCGGCGCAGGACAAGGCGAGGTCCGCCCGGGTGCGGAACGTCAAGGCGCTGGTCATCGCCGTGTCCGGGGTGATTCTGCTCGGGGCGGCCACCTCCGGGGCCTGGTACCTCGCCACCAACACCGGCAACGACGACCTCGAGGCCTACGCGCTCGCCAACATCTCGGTGGACCCGCCAAAGATCTGGGGGACGACCGGGAGCGAGGACGCAGAGGAGCTCCTCGAGTACCCCGGCGCCGCGCCGGCGCCCGCAAAGAAGCCCACCGCAGCCGCCACCGCAGCCGCCACGCCGCGCCCTTCGCCTTCGAAGCCCGCGCCCATTGCCGCGGCCACCACCACGAAGGCGCAGAAGCCTTCGCGCAAGCCTGCGCCGTCGGGTGCAGCGGGGCTGGGGCCGGCGGACACGGATGGCATGCAGACCGCGCAGTTCGATCAGGGGGCCATCAACAAGGTCGTCTCCCAGAACCAGAAGCGCCTCTTCGGCTGCTTCAAGGAAGAGGCGGAGCGCACGCCGGGGTTCGCGGCGAAGATCCCGCTGGAGTTCGTCATCGGCAACGACGGCCGGGTGGCGAAGCTCTGGGTGGACAACCCCCGGTACAAGAACGGGCCGTTGTATGACTGCCTGTTCCGGGAGCTCCAGAAGTGGCCGTTCAAGGCCTACGACGGCGAGCGCGCGACGGTGGGGCTGTCCTTCAACATCGGCAAGCGGTAGACGCAGCTTCAGACTTCACGGAAGAAGGAGCCCAGGAACGTGGCGCTGGTCGCAGCAGAGAAGGTGTCGATGCCGAGCGGGCTCCGGGACGTGGTCCGGGACGCCGCGCGCAGGTTCAAGTCGAACTGGGTGGAGCTCGGCAAGCTCCTCGTGAAGGTGCGCGACGAGGCGCTCTTCACCGAGTGGGGCTACGCGAGCTTCGACGCCTACTGCGCGAAGGAGCTGCACATCCGCAAGGCGACGGCGGACAAGCTCGTGAAGAGCTTCTCCTTCCTCACCAAACACGAGCCCCGGGCGGTGGTGGAGAGCGAAGACCTGCCCCAGCGCGCCCCCGCCTTCGAGGTGGTGGAGGTGCTGGCGGGCGCCGAGGACCGCGGCCAGCTCTCGGCGGAGGAGTACCGCAGCATCCGGGACGCCATCTGGGACCCGGAGCGCCCGGCGGCGGAGGTCCGAAGGGAGCTGGACGGCCGCTTCCCGCGCCCGGCCCCCCAGCCCCCGCCCCCCAACGTCCAGCTCAAGCGGCTCAGCGGGCTGGCGCACAAGCTCGCTGCTGAACTGAAGGCCTGTAGGCAGATCCCCTCCGGTGTCGCCGAGCGGGCAGCCGCACTCGCGGACGATGTCGAAGAGGTGGCAGCGCAACATCAGGGCGAATAGCCCTGTTCCGGGGCACTTCCGGCGGTCAGGCAGCCAGCCTATATTTTCTCTCGAGGCGGCACCCGGGTCCGGCCAGCAGCGGCGAATTCGGGGGCAGGGTGGGGTGTAATAGGATGGTTCCAGGCGGCGCCGAGGGGCCCGGGAGTTTGGAGGCAACGCAGTGAAGAAGGAGCATCACGTCAACCTCTCCTGTTCGTTCTGCGGGAAGTCGCAGCGGGAGGTGCGCAAGCTCATTGCCGGGCCCACCGTCTAC
>CAZQVZ010000481.1:2935-4218 GCA_964596895.1 uncultured Myxococcaceae bacterium | reverse complement strand
CGTGGGGCAGGGTCTCGCGGACGCGCTTGAGGGCGCGGCCGAGGACGGGATCGCGGTCTCCCCAGACGATTTCGGCAGGGCCGTCGAAGGCGCTCATGTAGCTGCGCACCTGCTCCAGCATCGGCACGGAGGGATGGCCGAGCGAGTCCGGCACCATACGAGCCAGGGCCAGCGGCGCGGCGTTCTGGGTGAAGCCGGCGAGCGGCCAGGCGTATGCGCTCGAGACCTCGCCGCGGATGCTTCGTCGATCACCCTGGGCGGTCCACAACATGTTCTGCGGGAAGCCGAGGCCGCGGAAGGCAATTTCCGACACGACCGGCAGGCGCGCGAAGCGGTGGAACGCCGTGGGCCGGAAGCCCTCGCGCGGCGGGCCGAGCACCGTGTTGAGGATCACCGCGCCCGCCATGTGACCCGGACGCAGCATTGCCGCGGCGGCGCCGATGGGCCCGCCCCAGTCCTGGCCCACGAAGACGAAGCGCTTCAGCCCGAGCGCGTCCACGAGTCGCGCGAGGCGCTCGGCGTGGTTGGGGGGCGAGTGCCAGTCCGCGCTGGACGGACGGTCCGAGAAGCCGAGGCCGATGAGGTCCGGCATCACCAACCGCAGCCGCGCTCCCTCCAGCGCCCGCGCGACCTTGCGCCACAGGAAGCCCCAGGTGGGGTTGCCGTGGACCATCAGCACCGGCAGGCCTTCGCCCTGCTCCATCACGTGCATGCGCAGCGTCCCCACCGGCACGCGGTAGCGGCGGAAGGCGGGCAGTTGCCGGGAGATGAAGTCGGGCAGTTCTGGTGGAGGGAGGTGCATGTGTGCTCGGAGGTCGACTGCGCGATGGGCGGGGAGGTGGGCTTCCCTCTCTACGTTTCCAGGACTCTTGAGGACCTGGAGACCTGGTCTCCAGGTCTTGAGTCGTTCGTCCCGCCGCGCGCGAGGGGCCGCCCCTCGGCGAAGGCCATTGCCATGATTTCCCGAGCAACCGCGCTCGCCTCCGCTGGGATCCCCAGAAACGCAGCGCGAAGACGGACTTCTTCAACAGGGCCGCACGAAGATGGGGCCTCTTCAGCTGCGCGGCGAGGTTGCTCGGGAAATCATGGCAATGCGCTGGGCAGGCCGGGCGAAGCGGAAGGCGCGCGGGCCGCCGCAGGGAGGCGGCCGGGAAACTGCCTGACGCGCTTCAGGCCTCCCGCGACAAGGCCGCGGGTCGCCTGAGCGGATCCATCTTCGCCCCCGAATCGCCCCGAGGTGGTCGAAGGCGCCCTCGCCCCAGCCCTCTCCCAGAGGGAGAGGG
>CAZQVZ010000481.1:0-2835 GCA_964596895.1 uncultured Myxococcaceae bacterium | reverse complement strand
CGCCCCGAGGTGGTCGAAGGCGCCCTCGCCCCAGCCCTCTCCCAGAGGGAGAGGGAGTCTCACCCCGCCCCGAGGTGGTCGAAGGCGCCCTCGCCCCAGCCCCTCACCCAGAAGGAGAGGGAGCGCCTACTTCTTCAGGCGATTTCGGCGCTGGAGGCCGGGGGGCATGGCGGGGGGCTTGGGCGGGGCGAGCGGGCGCATCGGGTTGGACTCTTCGGGCTCACCCGCGCGCAGCCAGCGGTCGCCCAGGGACATGGAGCCTGCGGGGCGCCAGGCGAACTGCATGGCCTCGCGCAGGGCGCCGAGGTCGCTTCGCGCGTCGCGGTTGGTGGGCGTGGGGCGCTCGCTCTTGCGGCGCAGGTCGATGATCTCGATCTCGTCGTTCATGTTCCCCTCCGGAACGGGCCGCGCCACAGCTCGCAACGCGCCTGTAGCGAAGAAGTGTCGCCGCGGATCGCGCAGGGTCAAGAAACCGTCCGGAGCGCCGGGTGTGTGGCACGCCGCGTGTACCCTTCCCTCCCATGCGGCCACTTCGCCACACTCCGCTGGCGCTCCTGCTGTGTCTCGTCCTCGCCGCGCCGGCGCTGGCCCAGACCTGCCCCACCGACAAGCGCGTCCGCTTCGACCCCGCGGCGTGGACGAAGAAGCTGCGCGCGGCCACGCAGACACAGAAGGTCCAGTCGCTCTTGAAGGCCGCCGGGCTCGAGCCGTTCGACGAGCACTGCGTGGACCGCGACAACCTGGAGCCCGGCCCGTGGTTCAGCGCGGTGAACGCCTTCGTCGCCCCCATCGACTCCGAAGGAAGGCAGGTGCGGGTGGTGAACGTCCTCGGCGGCCTCTGTGCCGAGAAGCCGAAGGACATGGCCACCGCCGAGCCCGAGTTCCAGCGCGGCGCCGTCTACGTGACGATCCGCAAGGGCGAGTGGTGCCGGCTGGACGCGCCGTTCCTCAACGTGCAGGGGTCTGCGTACGGCCCCACCCTCTGCGTGCCTGCCGTGTTCGGCTTCGAGCCGCTGCTGGCCGCAGACCGCCAGGCGCTGTGGGTGAGCGAGAGGCAGGAGTGGTGCGGCGGCTCAGGCAGTGTCCGCGGTGATGCGCAGTGGCTCGGCTACCACGAGGTCCGCGGCTGGAGCCTTCACCCGCTCCTCCGCCTGCAGACGTACGACGGCCGGTACAACAGCGCCACCGGAGCGACTTCGGAGACCACCCGAACGGTCCAGCTCAAAGGCGACTGGCCCAAAGTGTTCGAGGTCCAGACGAAGACGTCCTGCATCCACCTCGACGAAGACCGTGTGGCCGCCGGGGCGGAGATCGAGGACTGCACGCCCGGCAGCGCCCGAGGCGTCTGGCGCTACCGCGACGGCCGCTACCACGAAGAGAGGCTCGACAGCCCCTGAGCCGCTACCGGTGTCCCATGGGCACGCGGCCTGCGGGCGCCGGGGCCTTCTCGGTTCGGTGGAACAGCGGCTCGATGCGGCGGACCTTGAGGTTCACCACCTTGCCGGAGCGCTCCAGCACCCCTTCGGCGTAGAGGAAGATGGAGGAGACCACCTCCCGCCGGTAGCGCTCGAAGAGGTCCGGCTCCACCACCAGGTTGGAGATCCCGGTCTCATCCTCCAAAGAGAGGAAGGTGAACCCCTTCGCGGTGGGGGGCCGCTGCCGGCAGATGACCATCCCGCCCACGCTCACCCGCTGGCCGGGCCGTGCCTTCGTCAATCCCTTCGCGGTCAGCGCCCTTCGCCGGTCCAAGTCCGGCCGGAGCAGCTCCAGCGGGTGCTTCTCCAGGGAGAGCCCCACCGTCTCGAAGTCGTGCGTGACCGTCTCCGCCACACCCAAAGGAGGCAGCTCCACCTTCACGTCGTCCATGGGGACGCCGAAGAAGAGGTCTTCGTCGCTCAGGGGGCCCAAGGCCTGGATCTCCCAGAGCGCGTCCCGCCGTCCAGACGCCAGGGACCGCAGCGCGCCGCCCAGTGCCAGCCTGGCCAATTCGAACCTGGGCACCCCGCTTCTGCGCGCGAGGTCCGCGATGCTCACGTAGCCCTCCTCACCGCGCGCCTCCACGATGCGCCGGGAGGTGTCTTCGTGCAGCCCCTTGAGCATCCGAAGCCCCAGCCGTAGCGCCATGCCGCCGTGACTGCCGTCACACGGCTCCAGCGTGCAGTCCCAGTCCGAGCGCTGCACGTCCACCGGGCGCACGACGACGCCATGCCTTCGCGCGTCCTCCACCAGCGTGTGCGGCGCGTAGAACCCCATGGGCTGGGAGTTCAGGAGCGCCGCGCAGAACGCGCCCGGGTAGTACTTCTTCAGCCACGACGACGCGTAGGCGATCAGCGCGAAGGACGCCGAGTGCGACTCGGGGAAGCCGTAGTTGGCGAAGCCCTTGAACTGCCGGAAGGTGCTCTCCGCGAACTCGCGCGGGTAGCCGTTCTTCACGCAGCCCTCCACGAACTTCGCCGCGAACGGGACCATCAGCTCTTCGGACTTCTTGTGCGAGAGCGTCCGGCGCAGCGCGTCCGCCTCCGCCGGGGTGAAGCCCGCCGCCACCATGGCCAGGCGCATGGCCTGCTCCTGGAAGAGCGGCACGCCCAGGGTCTTCTCGAGGATCCCGCGCACGGCCTCGGACGGGTAGCTCACCGGCTCCAGCCCCTCTCTGCGGCGCAGGAAGGGATGCACCATGTCGCCGATGATGGGGCCCGGCCGGATGATGGCGATTTCGATCACCAGGTCATAGAAGGTCCGCGGCCGCAGCCGCGCGAGCATGTTCATCTGCGCCCGGCTCTCCACCTGGAACACGCCGATGGCGTCTGCCTCGCAGAGCATGTCGTAGACCGCCGG
>CAZQVZ010000480.1:0-4227 GCA_964596895.1 uncultured Myxococcaceae bacterium | reverse complement strand
CGGGGGAGATCATGCCCCCCAAGTCCACGTGGTTCGAGCCCAAGCTCCGCAGCGGGCTGGTGCTCCACCCGTTCGAGTGACGCGAAGCGCGCTCGTCCTTGCCGTCCTCGCCGCGGCCGCCGTGAGCTTCGGTGGCGCAGGCACAGGCTGCGCGCACTTCCAGGGCGGCGCCGCCCGGGCGCCGTCTTTGCCGCCCTTGCACCTGGACTACGCCGTCCGCTTCATCCCGGCGCCGCTGGCTTTGGAGGTGGAGGTCCGGCTCACGGGGCCTGCGCGGCCGTTCCTCTTCACCCGCCCAGGTGAGGTGGCCGAGGTGCGCGTGCACACAGACGACGGCGAAGGGCTGGTCCCCGTCCGCCCCGATGGCCGGGTGAATCTCCCGGCGGACGCGCGGCGCCTGTCCTACCGGTACGAGACCGGGCGGCTGGGGCTGCACCGCTTCGGCGACCTGTACACCGGCGTCGGTGATGCCCACGGGCTGTTGGTCGCAGGCCGCAGCTACCTCATCCGGCCCCGCGTCGCAGACCGCGTCACCGCCACGTTGCGCGTGGAGGGGGCGAGCGCGCTCCTGCCCTGGGCGCCGGGTGAAGACGGCCGCTCTGGGGTGGATGGCGCAGCCCTGGTCGACTCCGGGTTCCACGGCTTCAACGGCCGCCGCTGCACGCGCACCGTGGAGACGACCACGCTGGAGGTGGCGCTGCTCGGCGGGCCGTGGCGCGTCTCGGACGACTTCCTCTGTGACTGGGTGGCCAAGGCGGCCATGGAGGCGCTGACGCTGCGAAGGCCCCTGCCATACGCGCGGCTGACCGTGCACCTCGTGCCTGCGGCGACGGACGAGGCGAGCGCGCTGGGGCTGCTCCTGTGGAGCGCTCCGCCGAGCCTGGCCCTCACGGTGGGCACCGGTGCGGACGAAGAGGCCTTCGCGCGGGACTGGGTGGCGCTGCATGAGCTCGTCCACGTCCTGCACCCGAGCTTCCCCGGCCAGCCGCCGTGGCTCTCCGAAGGGCTGTCCACCTACCTCACCGAGGTGGCGCGGATGCGCAGCGGAAGGCACTCGGAAGAGGAGGGCTGGGGCGTGCTGGCGCGCGGCTTCGCGAAGGGACGCGAAGAGGCCGACGGCCAGACCCTGGAGGAGGCGGTGGAGGGCCTGCGAAGGGGCGTGTACCTGCCGGTCTACTGGGCCGGCGCGCTCCTGTGCCTCGAGGTGGACGTGGAGCTGCGGCGGGCCACGCAGAACCGTCACGCGCTCGAGGACGTGCTCGAGGCGCTCTTACGCGAAGGCCCCAGCTCCACCGTCAACCGCTTCGGCGAGGTGGTGGACGCGCTCGCCGGCCGGCCCCTGTTCGAAGAGGTCCTCGCGCGGCACACCGAAGGGCAGGCCCTGGCGCGCGCGCAGGCGGTGCTGAGCGCAATGGGGATAAGAAGTTCCGGTGATGGCGTGACGCTCGAAGATGCGCCGCTCTCACAGGTGCGCGCCGCCATCACCGCTGATTGATTCCATCAGTTCACAGGCCCTACGCTTCGGGGCGTTCGGGTGCCCGGGAGACACGGGAAGGGAAGGCGCCCTCCACGGCACAGGCACCAGACTCCAAGGCGTTCGGACCGTCACGGCCCGACAACCGGCAGTAAGCACGAAAGGAAGAACCAACATGAAGATGAAGACTCTGGCGGCGCTCGTGGGCTCTCTCTCCATTGGCGCGCTCGCCACGGGCTGTGCCTCCAACAACGCGGCGGAGAAGCCGGCGGCAGCGGCCGAGACCACCGAGAAGGGCGCCCAGGGCTCCTGCGGCGGCGGCGAGCACGGCGGCGAGGCCGGCGCCACCGAGGAGAAGGGCGGCGAGGCCTCCTGCGGCCAGGGCTCCTGCGGCGCGGCTGAGTAGCTTCTGCTTCGCGGGACGGCGCGGCGGGCGCTTCACTGCTCCGCCGCGCCGTTCGTCCTTCCTGCCATGCGCCCTTCCTCCACCTTCGCCCAGCGGCACGGGCTGCCGAACCTCGGCGCCGGGGTGGGGCTGCGCCGCGAGTTCTTCGACGACCTCCTGAAGACCTCGCGCCCGGTGGACTGGCTGGAGGTGGTCCCCGAAAACTTCATGGACTTCGGCGGCCGCCCGCGCGCGGTGCTGGACGCCTGCCGGGAGCGGTGGACCCTGCTGCCGCACGGGGTGGCGCTGGATGTGGGCGGCCCGGACCCGCTCAGCGACGACTACCTCGACAAATTGGCCGGTCTGGTGCGCCGGATGGACGCGCCGTTCTTCTCGGATCACCTCTGCTATTCGCGCCTTCGCGGCCGCTACCTGCATGACCTGTTGCCCCTGCCGTTCTCAGAGGCCGCCGTGGAGCACGTGGTCCCGCGCGTGCGCGAGGTCCAGGCGCGCGTGGGGAGGCCGTTCCTGCTCGAGAACCCGAGCTACTACGCGCGCATGCCGGGCGGCACCCTGGAGGAGGCCACCTTCATCCGCCACGTGGTGGAGGAGGCGGACTGCGGGCTTCTGCTGGACGTGAACAACGTCTGGGTCAACGCAAGAAACCACGGCTACGACCCCCGCGCCTTCATGGACGCCTTGCCGCTGGAGCGGGTGGTGCAGGTGCACCTGGCAGGGCACGAGGTCCGGCCGGACGTGCTCATCGACACCCACGGCGCGCCGGTGTGCGAGGACGTCTGGGCGCTCTACCGCTACCTGCTCGGGAAGGTGGGCCCGGTGTCCACGCTCATCGAATGGGACCACGCCATCCCCTCCCTGGACGCGGTGCTGGACCAGGCGGACCGCGCGCGGGAGGAGCTGGGATGAAGCCCTCGCTCGCTGCGTTCTTCGAGACCATGGACGCGTTCTTCGCGGGTGACGCGTCAGAGGTGCCCGGCGCCCCGGCAGAGCGGATGGCGCTCTACGCCCGCTTCGTGGCCTCCCACCCGCGCGCCATGCTGGAGAAGAACTTCCCGCTCACGAAGGGGATCCTGGGCGAAGGACCCTGGGCAGAGCTGGTGACGACGTTCTGTCTGCGCCACCCACCGCGCTCACACGAGATCAACCAGGCGGCGGCGGGCTTTCCGGCGTTCCTGCTCGAAGAGGGCCCCGCGCGCGGGCTGCCTGCGTTCCTCCCTGCGCTGGCGCAGTTCGAGTGGTGCGACTTTGGGGTCTACGCACAGGCGGTGGACCTCCCGCAGGGCGTGACGGCGCCCACCCCCAACCCCACGCTCCAGGTGCTGCAGCACCCGTTTCGCATGGCCGCGTGGGTGCAGGCGAAGGCCGCGCGCCCGCCAGCACCGGAGGAGGGAGAGGAGACCCTGCTCGTCTGGCGGCACCCCGTCACCCACAAGGTCCGCTTCCGCGCCGCGGACCCGCAGAGCCTGCTCGCGCTGAAGCTCGCTGTAGAGGGAATCCCGGTCGCCGTCGCCGCGCAGGAGGCCGGGCTGGGGGAAGACGCGCTGTGGGCGCTCTTGCGGCGGCAGGAAGCGGACGGGCTGGTGCTGCTGCCGCCCTCGCCCTGACCCTCTCCCGGGGGGAGAGGGAGCTCAGCCCTTCTTCACCTTGCCGTGCGAGCGCGCATGCCGGCCGGGCGCCTTGCCCGCGGGACGGGTGGACACGCCGTGGCCGGGCTGCTTCGGGCCCGGATCCTTCTGCGCGGTTTCGAAGCGGAGCAACTCCGCCTGGAAGACCTTGTCCTCGCGGGGGACCTGCGCTTCGGGGATGCGCTGGCGGATGATCTTCTCGATGGCGACCAGCCGGTCCTCGTCCATCAGCGTCACGAAGGTGGAGGCGCGGCCGGAGGCGCCTGCGCGGGCGGTGCGGCCAATCCGGTGCACGTAGTCTTCGGGGGAGTGGGGCAAATCGAAGTTGATGACGTGGCCAATGTCCTCCACGTCCAGCCCGCGCGCGGCGATGTCGGTGGCCACGAGGCAGCGGTACTGGCCCCTGGCGAACCCGGCCAGGGCCTGCTTGCGCTGGTTCTGCGTCCGGTCCGAGTGGATGCACGCGGCCTTGTAGCCCTCGCGCTTGAGCGCCTTCTGGATCTTGTCCGCGCGCTGCTTCGTCGCCGCGAAGATGAGGACGCTCGCCTCATCCCGCGAAAGCAGCGTGAGCAGGAGCGCGTACTTCTCCTCCGCCGTCACCAGGTAGAGCTTCTGCGAGGCCCTGGGCGCCGGCGTCCCGCTGCGCGTCACCTCCACCCGCACCGGCCGGGTCATCAGGCGGTTGGAGAACTCGGTGACGTCGTGCCCGAGCGTGGCGGAGA
>CAZQVZ010000479.1:0-4229 GCA_964596895.1 uncultured Myxococcaceae bacterium | reverse complement strand
GAGGGCGACGAGATGGAGAACACCTCCATCAGCGTCTACCCCAACCGGACCGGCACCTACACGGTGGTGGCCGACAACTTCCTCGGCGACGAGGTGCGGCCCGAGGCCTCGGTCACCGTCACCCAGCCGTTGCGCTGGACGCAGGATGTGACCGGTCCGGTCTTCACCGGCGACGTGGTGAAGCTCTCTTCGCCCGTCGCAGGCGCCACGCAGATCGTCGGGTTCAGCCACGACGAGGTCGACGTGGAGAACGTGAATGGGCTCATCGACATCTCGCTCACCGGGACGGTGGTCTACGCACCGCCGACGGACCACAACGCCGGCACCGTGTACGCACCGTTCGAGTTCTGGCTCTACGGCGAGCGGGTGCCCGGCACCTTCGTGGTCTTCACCGACGGTCTCCTGGTGTTTCAGCCGTATTCGAAGACAGGCGCCACGATGGCCGCCAACGTGCCCCTGCCCAGCCTCGCCCACGCGCCGCGGATGATCGCGCCGTTCTGGGTGGACATGGCGGATGCCAACGACGACTCGGCCATCCTCTGGGAGGTGCGCGGCCAGAGCCCGGACCAGGTGCTGGTGGTCCACTGGGAGCAGGTCCGGGTGAAGGCGTCTGAAGGTTCCAACGTGACCTTCCAGGCGCAGATCCACCAGAACGGCACCATTCGCTTCGCCTACGGCAACATGGACATGGATCCCTCCATCACGCCCACCATCGGTGTGCAGGGACCGAAGCCGGGCCTTGGCCTGACCTACGCGGGCGCCCTGCCCTCGAGCGAGCAGGTGCTGACCTTCTTCGGGCCGCGCACCGAGGTGGACCTGCCCGCCACCCGGCACGGGTCGTACAGCGGGTTCGTGATGCTGGCGGACGGCCGGATGCGGCTGCCCTTCCAGTTCGACAACTACGTGGCCCCAGGTCAGCTCGCGCTGACCGAGGTCCTGCCTCTGCCCGCGGACGAGAGCACGGCGGGCCAGTGGGTGGAGATTGCCAACACCTCCGACGTGGACGTGGATCTCGCCGGCTGGGAGCTCTCCACCACCGGTGCGTCCTGGACCATTGCCGGGGCGGACACCGTGATACCCGCGCGCGGCGGCGTGAAGGTGCTCGGCGCCACTGCCTCCGCGGACGTGGACCTGGTGTGGCCTTCGAGCTTCACGCTCCCGCAGACCGCGGAGAACGTGCAGCTCTTCGATGCCGCGGGGCGGCTGGTGACGGACCTGCTCTGGGTGACCCCGACCGCGGGCGAAAGCCAGGCCTGGGATGCGCAGGGCTACACGCACGAAGGTGACGCGCTCACTTCGCCTCCGCGTGGGATTCCGTGCACCAACACGGTGCCCACCCCCGGCGTGCGCGACACCTGCTTCGGCTACCGGTTGGAGCAGCGTGAGTCGTCCTGGCGGGACATCACCCAGACGGGGATTCCGCTCGGGGTTCGTGGCACCGGCACCGCCTCCTCCTCCTTCACGCCGGTCATCCAGCATCTGTGGGGAACGCCGTTCACCGCGTTTGGGCAGGCGGTCACCACCGTGGGGGTGTCGCGCAATGGGTATGTGACCTTCGACCCGGCCGCGGCGATGCCCTCCTCCTCACCGTTCACGGCCTCCACCCTGGCCCCCGCGAGCGGCACGCCGGCGCTGACCGCCGCCCTTTGGGGGCGCGCCGTCGGCTGGGGACTGGGGGTCAACTCGGGCATCTACGCCCAGCGGCTGGAGGCGAACGAGGACCCGGAGAACCCGGTGGCCCACTGGATCATCCAGTGGCACAACCTCAGCGTCATCACTTCGAGCAATCACGGCGAAGACCTGAACTTCCTTCTCAAGCTCTTCGACGACGGCGTCATCGAGTACCACTACGGCCACCTGCAGTCGGGCAACAACGACCTGAACGCCCTGGGCTTCGGCGCCGTGGCCTGGCTCGAGAATGACAGCCTGAAGGCGCTGCCCATCTCGGTGCAGCGCGCCGGCCTCCGCCCGCACACCGCGTGGCGCTTCCTCCCTGAAACCCACCCGGGCTTCCACATGTGGGCCCCCACCGGTCTGGAGAACTAGACCCATGAACACGCGTCTTCTTCTTCCCCTCATTGGCAGCGCGCTGCTGGTTGGACTCACCGGGTGCCCGAAGGACCCGGAGCCCATCATCCCGCCTGCGGCGCCGCGCATCGTGTCGTTCGGGGCATCCGCCACCGAGATCGCCCCCGGCGACAGCGTGACCCTCACCTGGCAGGTCGAAGGTGCGGACCGGCTCTCCCTGGAGCAGCTCGGCGCAGGTCCTGCGGTGGAGTCGCCCGAGGCTTCGGGCGAGGCCACGCTGACGCCTTCGCGGGACGCCATCTACGTGCTGCGTGCGCAGAGCGAAGGTGGCATCGACTCGCGCGCCATCCGCGTGGCGGTGGGCGCGTCCGAGCACCTGCTGGTGCTCTCGGCCGCTCCGGCGAAGGTCCGGGCCGGCGAGCAGGTGACGGTGGTGTACTCGGCGCCGAACACGACCGACGCGTCGTTGGCCGACGACGAGGGTAACCCCGTCGCGCTGCCCTCGGGCGAGACCGGCTCCTTGCAGCTTGCGCCGCGGTTCGACACCACGTGGACGTTGACCGCGGGTGGGCGGTCCACGCAGGCGCAGGTGGACGTGACCCCGGCCGTCATCTCCGCGCAGGCGTCCCTGGATGAGACGGTCACCCGGCAGGTCAACATCACCTGGTCCGCCGGCGGCGGCGAGGTGGTCACCGTCCGCGCCGGCGCGCGGGAGATTTTCCGGGGCCTGACCCGGGAGGCCGTGGTCGACGGCTCCACGACGGACCTGCTGCCCGCGGATCTCAAGGACGACGTCACGGTCGTCTACACCATCACCGTGGGCGAGGGCGCGGAGGCGGCGAGCCGCGACGTGTCCATCCGGGTGGGCGGTGTGGTCGCCATCGACGAGTTCGTGGTGCCGCCGCTCGGCGCCGCGGGTGGGGATGCGGTGCTCACCTGGAAGACGCGCGGCGCGGCCCGCGTGCAGCTGTGGTCCCTTGGCGTGATGCTCTACGAGGCCCAGAGCGTGGCGCAGATCCGGAACGGCCTGTTCCAGGTGACGGTGCCTGCGGTGGAGACCGAATACGAGCTGCGGGCCATTGGATCCTTCGGGGACGTGGTGACGGCCGCGGGGTCCATGGGGCCGATCAACGACGTGGTCTTCGACCATTTCACCGCCGACAAGACCAGCGTGGCCGACGGCGCGGAGCCGGTGGTGCTGTCGTGGAAGGTGGAGAACGCGCGGCGGATGCGCATCGAGATGGGGGTGCTGACCGGCACCAACATGACCTTCAGCCACCGGACCATCGTGCACGAGGCCGTGGGCGATGACGCGGACGAGGGCACCATCACCGTCTACCCGAACCTCAACAACCAGGCGACGAACGAGAACGGCGTCATGTACCGGCTCACCGCGGACAACACCGTGGGTGATTCGATCCCGATGCAGACGGTGAGCATCACAGTGCCCGCGGCGGTGGGCGCGAAGACGTGGCCGGAGGTGATGAACCGTCCGTCGGGCAGCCCTCGGCCGGACGCGATCCTTCAGGCCGCCGCCATCCCCGGCGCCGTCGCCTACGAGGGCTTCCCGAACGTGGAGCAGAACGTTCCGGGCACCGGGTTCGTGGACATCCGCAACGTGGGCGTCGCTGGCGACTACTCCAACAACCTCTACCGGGACGACGGCTACCGGCCCATCGGGCTGCCGGAGCCGTTCTCGCACCTGGCCTATGGGAGCCGGTTCTTGAGCTACACCCAGGCGCTGGTCTCGGCGAACGGCTGGGTGCACCTGGGCACGACCACCACGACGAGCTCCGGACCGGACGACAGCGTCGGCGGGTTGCCGAACGCCGACTTCAGCAGTTCGGTGAAGGTGATCTATGCGCCCTTCTTCGACGACCTGATCTTCGTGGACGAGACGCAGATCCAGGTTCACATGGACGGGCTCGGCCCGGACAAGCGCGTCATCGTGCAGTGGACGGACATCATGAAGAAGGATTCGCCGGGCAGCCGGCTGACCTTCCAGGTGCAGATCTACGCGTCTGGCCGCGCCGTGTTCGCCTACAAGAAGCTCGACGGGCTGCAGCACTTCGATGCGGTGGTGGGCGTGCAGAACGAGGCCCGCAGCCGTGCGCTGCTGGCGCCGGCGCACCCGAAGGCCGGGGAACCCCTCACCTTCTTCGGCCCCACCGCGACCCCCGGCGAGTTCGAGGTGCCGTTCG
>CAZQVZ010000478.1:0-4240 GCA_964596895.1 uncultured Myxococcaceae bacterium | reverse complement strand
ACGCGGGCTGGGTGCCCAACGACCTGCAGGTCGGCCAGACCGGCAAGGTGGTGGCCCCGGAGCTGTACGTGGCGGCCGGCATCTCCGGCGCCATCCAGCACCTCGCGGGCATGAAGGGCTCCAAGACCATCGTGGCCATCAACAAGGATCCCGAGGCCCCCATCTTCCAGGTGGCGGACTACGGGCTCGTGGAGGACCTCTTCAAGGCGCTGCCGGCCCTGCGGGACGGCATCAAGGCGGCGAAGGGGTAGGGCGCTTTCGCCAGCACGGTTGCTCGAAGTGAGCGCGGCGCGGCTCGGACCTTTTCCGTCCGGCCGCGCCGTTCGTTCTTGGGGGCCGCCAGGCGCGCTCTGTATGTGAGCTTGCGCCGGCGTGAGCGGACGGGCGACCGGGTTGGGCCGCCGCTGAGCGCGCCTACGGCAGCGAAGTGATGCGGGTGATCCTGAAGCACAGGCCCGAGAACGGCGGTGGGTGACCTCGACGAAGCCGTAGGACTCGCCGCGCGCGTGGCCCAGCGACTGGAGGCCGGAGGTATCGACGACTTGATTGGCGGAAGCGTCGCGACCGGTGCTTACGGCGAGCCGAGAGCGACCAACGATCTGGACGTAACGGTCCGCGTTCCCGCCTCGCGCGTTCGAGATGTGCCCAGGTTGCTGGGGCCTGAGTTTGCCGTGGACGAAGAGGCGCTTGACGAAGCTGTCCGGCTGCGGCGCAGCACGAACATCTTCTACCTGCCCAGCTTCTTGAAGATCGCTCTGTTCGTCCGCCGGCAGGACCCCTACGACCGGGCCGAGTTCGGCCGCAAGGTGCGGATCGAACCCGCGCCCGGGCTCGCCTTCTACGCCTCCAGCGTCGACGACAACCTGCTCTGGAAGCTCCGCTGGTTTCGAATGGGAGGTGAAGTCTCCGACCAGCAGTGGCGGGATGTGCTGGGCGTTCTAAGGGTTTCGGGCCCGGTGGTGGAGCCGGACACTCTACGCAAGTGGGCCAGGCACCACGGCGTCGACGTTCTGCTCGACCGAGCATTGGCCCAGGCCAGCCTGGCCTGAAGCCGCCGTCCCCCGGCACGCGGCAGCAAGTCGCGGCGAAGGCCCGGCTCCCACTCCGACCAGATGAAGGAGCCCTGACCCCCTGCCGCGCACGGCCGGCACGTCACCTTCCGCGCTCGCCTTCCCCACCGGGACCGGTAGAAGGCGCGCGTGACCGGACCGGGCGCAGAAGGCGCGGATTCCCGCGCGCGCTTGCGCGGCGACGCGGTGCTGCTCTTCATCACCGCGGTGTGGGGCACGACCTTCGTGGTGGTGAAGGACGCGCTCGGGCACGCGGATCCCTTCACCTTCCTGGCCGTACGCTTCTCCTTCGGCGGGGTGGCGGCGCTGCTCATCGCGCGCAGGGCGGCGGTGCGGCCGGAGGTGCTGCGCGCAGGGCTGGTGCTGGGGGTGTTCCTCTTCGCCGGCTACGCGTTCCAGACCGCGGGCCTTGTGCACACGACGGAGGCACGGAGCGCCTTCATCACCGGCCTGGCAGTGGTGCTGGTGCCGCTGGTGTCGCTGGTGCTCTTCCGAAGGCTGCCGAAGCCGCCGTCCATCATCGGGGTGGCCGTCGCCCTGGGCGGGCTGCAGGTGCTCACCGGGGGACTTCAGGGCGGCATCGCAGCTGAAGGCGCGCAGAGCAACGTGCTGTTGGGCGACCTGCTCACCCTGGGCTGCGCGGTCAGCTTCGCCATCCACATCGCGCTGACCGAACGCTTCGCGCCGAAGCTGCCGGCCTTCGCGCTGGTGGCGGTGCAGCTGTGGGTGGTGGCGCTGTTGTCCGCGGTAGCGCGGCCCTTCACGCAGACCCACGCGAACTGGACGCCATCGCTTCTGGGCGCGGCGCTTCTGACCGGCATCTTCGCCAGCGCGCTGGCCATTGGGCTTCAGACCTGGGCGCAGGCGCGGACCACGGCGGTGCGCGCGGCGCTCATCTTCTCCCTGGAGCCGGTCTTCGCGGCCTCGCTGTCTCACGGCCTCGGCCGAGAAGCGCTGGGCGCGCGAGAGCTCTGGGGCGGGGCGCTGCTCATCACCGCGGTGCTGGTGGCGGAGGTAGGCGGGGCGTTGTGGTCACGAAGGGCCGCCCGCACCGAGCGGCCCTGAGCGGACAGGGGAGCAGTCGGCCGTTGCGGCGGGTGGGCTCCCGGGACACGGTGAGGGAGTCATGGCCGACGACTTCGCCGCAATCCTCCACGTCCTGCCCCCGCCGCTGAGGCACGAACTGCAAGACCTGCCCTCCGCGGATGTGCTGGAGGTGGTGCTGGACCTGGGCCGCCCACCGGAGGCGCGGCTGGGCGGGCAGCACAGCCGGACGGCGCTCCTGGCCACGGCGCCTGTGACCACCGGAGACCTGGAGGGCGTGCTCGCGCACCTGAGCGCGCTGGGCGAGGACAACCGCGCCGGCATCGAGCGGACCTTGCACCGCGTCTCCGCCATCCGGAACCGCGCGGGCCGGGTCATTGGCCTCACCTTGCGGGTGGGGCGGGCGGTGTTCGGGACCATCGACGCGCTGCGGGACCTGGTGGAGAGCGGGAAGAACCTGCTGTTGCTCGGGCGGCCCGGGGTGGGGAAGACCACGCACCTGCGCGAGATTGCCCGGGTGCTCGCGGATGACCTGCACAAGCGGGTGATGGTGGTGGACACCTCCAACGAGATTGGCGGCGACGGGGACATCCCGCACCCGGCCATTGGCAGCGCGCGGCGCATGCAGGTGCAAAGGCCGGAGTTGCAGCACGCGGTGATGATCGAGGCGGTGGAGAACCACATGCCGGAGGTCATCATCGTGGATGAGATTGGCACCTCGCAGGAGGCGCTGGCGGCCCGGACCATTGCCGAGCGGGGCGTGCAGTTGGTGGCCACGGCCCACGGGAACACGCTGGAGAACCTCGTCCTCAACCCCACGCTGTCGGACCTGGTGGGCGGGGTGCAGACGGTGACCCTGAGCGACGAGGAGGCGCGGCGGCGGCGAACCCTGAAGACGGTCAGCGAGCGCAAGGCGCCGCCCACCTTCGACATGGTGGTGGAGCTCGTCTCTCGCGACGAGGTGGTGGTGCACCGGGAGACGGCGGTGGCGGTGGACGCCCTGCTCGCCGGCAAGCCGGTGGGGGGCGAACGCCGGGTGCGGCGCGACGGGAAGGTGGAGATCACCGCCGCGCCGGAGCGCTCCTTGCCGCCCCCGGGCGCAGAGGCGTCGCGTGACGCCAACGCCCCGCTCAAGGTCTACGTCCACGGCGTGGGCAAGCCCATCATCGACCGGGTGATGCGCGGCGTGGACGTCCGCGTGGTGGGCAAGCCGGAGCTGGCGGACGCGGTGTTCGTGCTGCGCTCGAAGGCGGACGAGCCGCGGATCCGCAAGGTGACGGGGAAGCCGGGCGTGGCCATTCACCTGCTCAAGCGCGCCACCGGCGCCGAGCTTCGCCGGGCCCTGCGCAGCGCCCTGGTGGAGGTGGCCGGTGAGCCGGCGGAGGTGAAGGAGGCGCTCTCCGAGGCGGAGCACGCCATCGAGCGGGCGCTGAACGAGGCGGCGGCGGTGCACCTCGCGCCCCGGCCACCGCGGCTGCGGAAGCTCCAGCACGAACTGGCGGAGCGCTTCCACCTCGAGACCCGCAGCGAAGGCGACGGGCCCCTGCGGCACCTCGTGCTCTACCCGCCCGGCGCCATACCCGCGTAGCCCGCCTGGTCACCCTTCGGGAGAGCGGCCACAAGCTCCCTCTCCCTCTGGAGAGGGCCGGGGTGAGGGCGCCGGTGGCCCCTCCCGCGCTCACCCGAATTCGACTACACCGCTCCTCCTTCGATGAGCGCGGCGGTGGAGTTGAGGCGGGCGGGGCTGCACCTGACGGGGACGTCCCTGTGGATGGACGCGCGCCGCAAGAGCGAGCTGTGCTTCGTCTCGCACGCGCACTCAGACCACATCGCCCGGCACGAACGCGTCATCGCCACCTCCGCCACGCTGCGCTTCATGGAGCACCGGCTGGGGAAGGTGAAGAACGCGCTGCCCGTCCCCTACAACCGCCCGTTCGAACTGGGCCCCCTGATGCTGGAGCTGTTGCCCGCGGGGCACGTGCTCGGCTCCGCGCAGCTCCGGGTGGTGATGCCGGACGGGACGCGGGTGGTCTACACCGGGGACCTCTCTCTCTCTGCGTCGCTCACCGCCGAGCCCGCGCAGCTGGCCGAGTGCGACGTGCTGGTGACCGAATCCACCTTCGGGC
>CAZQVZ010000477.1:0-4253 GCA_964596895.1 uncultured Myxococcaceae bacterium | reverse complement strand
GGTCGAAGTAGATGATGACGTTGCGGCAGAGGATGAGATCGAAGCTCTGGGAGGCGACCTGGCCGAAGCTGGGGGCCGCGAGGTTCTGCGCCTCGAACCGCACCCGCTCGCGAAGGCCCGGTACGACCTCGTAGCCGTCCTCCACCGGCCGGAAGTGGCGCGCGAGCCGCTCGGGGCCCACCTGCTGGGCGCGGCGCCGGGAGAAGCGCCCGGCCTTCGCGCTCTCCACCGCGGCGTGGTTCAGGTCGGTGGCCCACAGGTCCACCTCGCTCTTCGCCGCGCCAAACTCCTCGAGGAGCATCGCCAGGCTGTAGGGCTCCTCGCCGGTGGCGCAGCCGGCGCTCCAGATCTTCACGCTGCGCCCGTCCCGCCGCGCCCGCGCCAGGGCCTCCGGGAGCACCCGCCGCTCCAGCGCCGCGAACTGCCGCGAGTCCCGGAAGAACTCGGTGTGGGTGACGGTGACCAGCGGCAACAAGGCCCGCAGCTCCGCCTCGCCGCCCTTCTCGCGGAGCCTGCGCAGGTAGTCCTCCGCGTGGGTGAGCCCCAGGGCCGGCATCCGCTCCTGCAGCGCCAGCCGCAGCCCATAGAACCCGTCCGCGGCGATCCGCAGCCCCGCCCGCTCCAGGAGCAGCGCGCTGATGCCCTCCACCGCCGCCTGCGAGAGCGTCAGCACTCGGACACCCACCGGATGACCTGCGCGGGGATCTGCTCGAGCGGCAGCACCTCCTGCGCCGCGCCCAGCTGGACCGCTTCACGCGGCATGCCCCACACCACGCAGGTCTGCTCGTCCTGCGCCACCGTGCGTCCGCCCCGCTCGCGGATCATCTTCAGGCCGAAGGCGCCGTCCCGGCCCATGCCGGTGAGGATCACCCCCACCGCCCTGCGGCCGAAGACCTCCGCCACCGACTCCAGGAGCGCGTCACACGACGGCCGGAAGCCCTGGATGGGCGGCCCCGCGTCCAGCGCCATCCGCCCCGGCGAGGCGACGCGGAAGTGCAGGCGCGAGGGCGCCACGTAGATGCGCCCGGGCTCGAGCGGCGCGTCGTCCCTCGCCTCCTCCACCCGGTGCCCCGTCTCCAGTGAGAGCCAGCTGGCCAGCCCGTGCGTGAACCCTTCGGAGATGTGCTGGCAGATGCACACCGGAGCGGCGAGGTTCCGCGGCAGCCCGCCCAGAAGCTGCGCGAGCGCCTTGGGCCCTCCCAGTGACGCGGCCACGGCCACCAGCGGGAACGGCGCCTCGCTGGAGGCGGGCTCCGGGGCGCTCCTGCGGCGGCGCTTGCCCTGCACGTGCTGCACGACCCGCACCTGCGCGAGCAGCACCAGCCGCCTGGCCACGTCCTTCCAGAAGCTCTCGTCGGGCCTCGGCGGCTGCGTGACCATGTCCAGCGCCCCCAGCGCCAGCGCCCGGAACGCGTTGGTGTTGGGGCCCGAGTGCAGGACGAGGATGGGCGTGGGCCGCTCCGCCATCACCGCCTCGATGGCGCCCAGCGCGGCATCCCCCGACGACAGGTCGAGGACGATCACGTCCGGCCGCCACTCGAGCACCGCGTCCAGCATCCGCGAAGGCGCGGTGTTGCGCCCCACCCGCTCCAGCCCGCCGTACGCAAAGACGGACCGGCTGCGAAGCCCCAGGGTCAGGGCCTCGTCCACCAGGAGCACGCGGTAGGGGGTGGTCCTCGAAGGAGGCATAAAGAGGGGGGTGTCTCGCCTCTAGGTCAGCCGGTCAATGGCCTGCGCGAGGGACTCCACGCCCAATTCGCCCTTCACCAGGTACGCATCCGCGCCCGCCTCCGCGCCGCGCCGCTTGTCCTCGGGCGAGGCGAGAGAGGAGAGGATGATCACCGGCAGCCGCGCCAGCGTCGAGATGCTCTTCAGGCGCCGGGTGAGCGTGAAGCCGTCCATCTTCGGCATCTGCACGTCGGTGAGCAGCAGGTCGTAGCGCTCGGACTGGAGCTTCAAGAGCCCCTCTTCGCCGTCCACGGCCTCGTCCACCGTGTGGCCGAGCGCCTTCACCAGCGCGGACTCGGTGGCCCGGGCGATGGGCGAGTCGTCCACCAGGAGGATCCGCAGCCGCCGCGTGGCCGGGGCCTGCGCCACCGGGCGGGCGATCTTGCGGACCTCGGCCATCACGTCCGGGACGTGCAGGAGCACCGCGATGCGGCCGTCCTCCAGCGCCGCGGTGCCGGCGATGAAGGGCGCCCCCTTCATGAACTCGCCGCCGCAGGGCTTCACCGCCACCTCGCGCTCGTCCACGAAGCCGTCCACCACCAGGGCGGCGCGGTCCTGCCCGTGCCGGACGATCACCGCCGGCGGCTTGTCGTGGGACGGCCCGCCGTTGAGCCCGAGCAGCGGGCCCAGCGCCACCATCGCCGTGGGGCGGCCGCGGTGCTGCACCGCCACCGTGCCCATGATCTCGGTGCGGTCCGAAGGGTGGATGCGGGTGACCGCCTCCACCTCCGCCGCCGGCATCCCGTACACGTCCCCGCCGAGCCGGATGAGCAGGACCCGCATCAGCGCCAGGGACTGCGGCAGCCGCAGGGAGACGCTGGTCCCGCGACCCACCCGGGACATCAACGACACCGAGCCGCCGAGCGCCTCCACCTTGCGCTTGACCACGTCCATGCCGACGCCGCGGCCGGACAGCTCGCTCACCTCGGCGCGGGTGGAGAAGCCGGGGAGGAAGACCAGCTCCAGCGCCTCCCGGTCCCCCAGCGCCTGGGCCTGGTGCGCGGTGAGGAGCTTCTTCTCCACCGCCACCTGCCGCACCCGGTCCGGGTCGATGCCGCGGCCGTCGTCGCTGACCTCCAGGTGGAGCAGGTCCCCGTCCGCGCGGACCTTGATCTGCAGGCGCCCTGCGCGCGGCTTGCCCAGGGCCTCGCGGAACTCCGGCGCCTCGAGCCCGTGGTCCACCGCGTTGCGGAGCATGTGGACGAGCGCGTCCCGGACGTCCTGGAGCATGGAGCGGTCCACGCCGACGTTCGGGTTGTCCACGTGCAGCTCCACCTCCTTCTCCTGCGCGTGCGCCATCTCGCGCACCGCACGGGGGAAGGCGTCGAACACGGTGGCCATGGGCACCAGCCGCGCCACCGCCACGTCGTCCGCGAGCTGCGCGAGGTTCCCCTGCAGGGTGTTCAGCCCGTCGAGGTGGTGGCGGACGAACTTGAAGGTGTCGTCCCTGAGCATGTGCAAGTCGCTCTCGAGCCGCTCCACCTCGCCGCGCTCCTCCGCCTCGCGGCTGAGCTTCTCGCCGACGCGCAGGAAGCGGTCTCCGAGGCGGCTGAAGCGCTCGAGGATCTCGTCCAGCTCGTTGAAGCGCAGCCGCGCGCGGGCGCTCTCCACCAGGAGGTCGCCGGCGAGCACGCCCATCCCGTCGAGGATCTCCACGTTGACGCGGATGCTGCGGTCCGCCGCCGCCGTCACCCGCGCCGCCGCCTTGTCGCCGCCGTCCTCGCTGGCCGTCCCACCCGAACGAGACGGCGCCCGCTGCGCCATCCCCTTCTGTCCGTCCGCCGCCGGGGCCTTTGCGGGCGAGATCGAAGCCTTGCCGGGAGCGCCGGGCGGGGTGGCCCTGCCAGAACCCGGCAGGGGCTGCGCGGCCGCACCCTGAAGCGCTCCAGCGTGCCCGTCCTCCGCGTCGGGGGCACGGGGGACCTTCGTGGGCTTGCCGCCGGGCTGCAGCGCCGGGATGTCGGCGCCGGCGACTTCGGCCAGCCGGCGGCACATCTGCGCCGCCTCTTCGGAGCCGACCTTGGCCGCGTCCGGATCTTCGAGCAGGTCGCTCACTGCGTCGCACGCGCGCAGGAGCAGGTCGGTGGCCACGCGGACCGCCACCCTGCCCTCGAGGCTGGCGCGCAGCAGATCCTCCGCCGCGTGCGCCACCTGGCCGATGGCGGCGAGGCCGAGGATCCGCGCCTCGCCCTTCATCGTGTGCAGCTCGCGCGCGACGGCCTCGGCGGCCTCGTGCGCCTCCGCCTCCGGCTTCTCGAGATCCAGCACGCCGAGCTGGATCTTCTGGAGCCGGTCCGCGGTGTCCTCCCCGAACTTCTTCAGGAAGGACTTCTTGAGGGCCTCGAGATCCAAGCGCTAGTCCGCCCGGAAGCGCCGGATCAGCTCTGCCAGCCGCGCCGCCAGCCCGGTCAGCTCTGCCGCCGCGCCGGTGGACTGCTTCGACGCCTGCGTCGTCTGGCGCGTCACGTCTTCGATCTCCGCCATGGACGCCACCACCTGCTCGGTGGCGGTGCGCTGCTGCTGGG
>CAZQVZ010000476.1:0-4255 GCA_964596895.1 uncultured Myxococcaceae bacterium | reverse complement strand
ACAACAACCAGCTGCTCGCGCTGCAGGCCGGGATGTACAAGTACACCCAGGAGCTGGAGCTGACCGGCAAGGTCGTGGAGAAGGCCACCACCGGCCTCAAGGACACGCTCAAGACCCAGGTCTAGACGCGCCGCGGGCTGCCCCAACCGAGGGCGGCTCGTGCGGCAGGCAAGCGGCCCGTCTTTGGGCCGCTTTCTTTTTGCGGGTAAGCTCGCGGACACAAATGGCCAGACACGTCGCCCTCGCCGCCGCCCTCCTTGCGCTGGCGCTGACCGGATGCTCGGTAGAACTGCACCACAACCTCAGTGAGAAGGACGCCAACGACATCTACGTTCTGTTGCAGGAGAACGGGATCAACGCGTCCAAGGCGAAGGATGAGAGCGGCAACGAGGTCGCCTTCATCATCAGCGTGCCCAAGCAGGACGCGCCCTCCGCCTACCGGCTGCTCAACCAGTTCGCGCTGCCGCGCCCCAAGGTCGCGGGCCTGAAGATCTTCGCGGACAAGAAGGGGATGATCCCCACCCAGACCGAGGAGCGGGCCATGTTCCTCGAGGCCATGGGCGGGGAGGTGTCCATGGCGCTCAACAAGATCGACGGCGTCCTGGAGGCGCGGACGATCGTGATGTTGCCGGAGACCAACGACCTCACCCAGCCGGAGAACAAGCCGAAGAACACGGCGGCGGTGCTGGTGAAGTACCGGCCCATCAACGCCGAAGGCCAGGCGCCCATGGACGCGGACGCCATCCGCAAGTTCGTGTCTTCGGCCCTGCCGGACATGCAGCCGGAGAACGTGGCGGTGGTGCTGAGCCCCGCCCTGCCTTCGGCAGCCATGGCCCGGCCGGAGTCGCAGATGAAGGCGGTCTTCGGGCTGCCCATGCCGTCCTCTTCGGCCAACGCATTCCGGATCATCGTGGTCGCAGGCGGCCTGCTCATCCTCGCCATGGCCGGGTACATCATCTACTCGTTCATGCGCGGCAGCAGCTCCCAGCCGGCCCCCCGCCGCCGCTAGCCCGCGCTCCTTCCCTCCGCCTTTCGCCACGGTGGGGGAGAGCTTCGGCCAGGCGTCCATCACCGCGAGGAACCTGTCGAGGTCCGCCGCGTCGGTGAGCGCCCGGGCGGTGGCCGTCGGTCCCTTGTCGTCGCGGTGGTCCCCTCCAGCAATTCGTACCTCGTCCGGGAGGGGCACCACCTTCTCGAGCAGGCCCAGCAGCACCAGCAGCACCCAGCAGCACCCAGCAGCTCCTTCCCGGTCGTCCCGCGGCAGAAGGAGGCGTCGCCGCAGTTTTTGGGGGAGGGGGATTGGGCCCGAGCGGCGCTCCCAGGTCCGAAAGGCGGGGCGCCTGCGTCTGCGGGGCGGGATGGAGGCCACGCTGGGTCGACGCTGTGGCGGCATGGGGATACGCTGCCTCTCCCACCACGAGGCGAGGCCGGCCTGGAGCAGTTCTTCACAGCCCTGAACAAGCGGCAGACGATGCTGCTTCTGACCACCGTCACCTTCGGCGGCGGGGACTCGGTGGGCATCTTCGACCACCTCCCGGACGACGAAGGCGAGTTGCTCCGCCACCGCGCGCAGGAGATCCTCAAGATCCCCCGCGACAAGCGGATCCCGCTGCTGGTCCAGGAGATCAAACGGCTGGTCACCGCGCGCAGAAGCCAGGTGTGGGCGGCGGATCCAGACGGGCTGGCGGCGCTCTTGTCGAAGGAGCGCCCGGCGCTGGTGGAGGTGGTCCTGCGCGCCCTGCCCGCCGGCACCGCCGAGGCCGTCCGCAAGCACCTGCCGCAGGGCAACGGGCGGGTGAAGCTCGAGCGAGAAGTGAACCCGCAGATCCTCCACCTCATCCGCTACCGGCTGGAGGAGGCGCTCGCCAACGGCGGCCCGCGCAGGCCCGGCTTCAAGTTCTCGGACCTGCTCCTGCTCAAGTCCCGCGAGGTCCTCACCGTGTGTGACCGGCTCGGGGCGCGCGCCCTGGCGCAGGCGCTGGCGGGGCTCCCGCCAGAGGCGCGGGAGGACTTCCTGGGCCGGCTCCGCCCGGACCAGCGGCAGTTGGCGGCGCGGGCGGCGACCGGCGCCGCGGCCCGGGCCCTGAACCCGGACGACGCGCGGACGCTCCTGGACCTCTACGGCGCCCAGAAGGAGCCGGTGGACGCCTTGCGCAGCGCCGGCGCGCAGAGGCTCGCGCGGGCGGCGCTGGCGCAGTCTCCAGAGTTCGCGGCGCGGCTGGTGGAGCGTCACCCGGGCGCCTTCGGGCAGCTCCTGCTCCGGTGGATCCGCGAAGAGCGGCCGCGGGTTTCGGGGCGCATGGACGGCGGCCGCGCGGACGTGGTGGCGGAGCTCGACCGGCTCGAGCAGAAGGGCGTCATCGACCGGCCGGTGCGCCTGCCCCCACCACCGAAGGCCCATCCCGCCTCGCCGTATGGCCCCCACTCGCTCGACAAGCCCCACCTTCCCGGCGGGCGGGTCCTGGTGCCGGCGCCCAGGCCTTCCTCCTCAGGCGCCCATGAGCGGCCGCGCTCGGGCGGGCACCCGGTGCCGCCCCGCTCGGGGGCACATCCGGTCCCGCCCGGAGGCGCTCACAAGCGGCCCTCCGGACCGCACCGGTCTGCGCCCCCCGTCCCCGCGCCCGCGCCCGCTCCCGAAGTCGACCGGCGTTGGCGGGACCCCATCGCCGCGAGGGGGGCGCGCCGGGCGGGCGTCCCCGCGGCGGCGCCCCCGGCGGAGCGCAAGCGGGACCCGATGGCGGAGCGGGAGGCGCGGCGGGCAGGGGCGGGGCGGCTTTCGGCGGGGCCCAGCCCCGGGCCCGGCCCCGGAAGACGCCCTGGCACGGGCACCGGCAGCAGCGGCGGAGTGGGTGGACGGGCGGGTCCGTTGCCGCGCAAGGTGGTGAAGGCCCGGCCCGAAGATCTCCCGCGCACCGAAGAGGGCGAGGTCGCCACGCTGCCGGGGAACATCCGGCGCGCCGCGGTCCAGAAGCCGCCCGTTTCGGGTGAGCTGACGAGCGTCCAGCGGCCGCCGCGCCCCGGGCGACCAAGCGGGCGTGGACCCCGCGGCGGTTCGGGCTAGGATTCGGGGCCGAAGGAGCCTTTCAACACATGGCCATCGGCAAGGTGATCAAGGGAGATTCGGCTCCCACCGAGTCTCCGACGGAGGCGCGCCCGGCGCTCCGCTCGCCGCGGCCGGGCGTGGTGAACGCCGAGGTCTACGAGGCGCACCAGACCGCGCAGGGCATCATCGACGCGGCGAAGCGGCAGGCGGAGGAGATCCTCGCGGCGGCGGAGGCGCAGAAGGCGCAGGTGCTCGAGGAGGCGAAGGAGCAGGGCCACCAGGAGGGCCTCTGTGCGGTGACCGAGCAGATCGTCCGCGCGAAGCTCCTGCGCACCGAAATTCTCCAGAACGCCGAAAACGACATCATCTCGGTGGCCTGCAAGGTGGCGGAGAAGATCCTCGGCAAGGACCTCGAGCGGGACCCGGAGCTGGTGGTGGACCTGTGCGCGCAGGCCATCGAAAACGTGCGCACCGCCCAGCAGGTGGTGGTCCGGGTGAACCCCCAGGACGCGGCGATCCTGCGGGAGAAGCGCAAGCGGATGATGGAGCTCATCGGCCGGGTGAAGGAGATAGCCATCAAGGAAGACGGCGAGATCCCCCGCTACGGCTGCATCATCGAGACCGACTCGGGGACCCTGGACGCGCAGCTCTCCACCCAACTGGAGATGCTGCGCAACGTCCTCATCGTGGACCCGGCGAAGAAGGAAGGACCGGCCTAGCCGAGACGATGGCAATCGACCTCTCCCGCTACTTCCAGCTCATCAAGGAGGCGCAGACCGTCCGCGTCCGCGGGCGCGTCACCGAGCTGACCGGGCTGGTGATCAAGGCGGCGGTGCCCGGCGTCCGCGTGGGCGAGGTCGTGGAGATCCGCGGCCGCAACAAGGGCAGCGTGAAGGCGGAGGTCGTCGGCTTCCAGAACGAGCAGGTGATGTTGATGCCGCTCGGGGAGCTCGTCGGCATCGGCCCGGACAGCGAGGTCATCCCCTCCGGCAAGCCGCTCACCATCAAGGTGGGGGACGGGCTGTTGGGGCGGGTGCTCGGAGGCCTGGGCCAGCCCATTGACGGCAAGCCGCTGCCGCCGGGCCTGCTCGACTGGTCGGTGGACCGGGACTGCCCGGACCCGTTCACCCGTCGGCGCATTGAGCGGCCCCTGTCTTTGGGCCTGCGCTGCGTGGACGGGCTGCTCACGGTGGGGGAGGGCCAGCGCATCGG
>CAZQVZ010000475.1:0-4263 GCA_964596895.1 uncultured Myxococcaceae bacterium | reverse complement strand
ACACCAGGCCCGCGTCCACCGCGCTGCGGAAGATGAGCAGCTTGCCCATGAAGCCGATGACCGGCGGGATGCCGGCGAGCGAGACGAGGAACACCGCCATGGCCACCGCCCAGCCCGGGCGCCGGCTCACCAGGCCGCTGAAGCGCTCCAGGTCCCAGGCGGTGCCGCGGTCTTCGTCCTCGCGGCGCTCGAGCGCGGACACCACGCCGAACGCGCCCACCGCGCTCACCGAGTAGGCGAGCAGGTAGAAGACGATGCCCTGCAGCGCCTCCTGCCGCAGCGCCCCCGAGGTGGCGCCGCCCAGCGGCGTGGTGGAGAACACCCCGCCTGCGCCCACCGCCCCTTCGGTCCCGTGGACGAACAGCGCCGCCACGCCCAGGAGCGTGTACCCGGCGTGGGCAATGGAGGAGTACGCCAACATCCGCTTCACGTTCCGCTGCGGCAGGGCGAGCAGGTTGCCCAGCACCATGGACAAGAGCGCGAGCACCGCGAAGATCATCACCATGATCTGCGGGTCGAAGCTTCCGCCCAAAGACAGGAACACCCGCACCAGCGCGGCGAAGGCGGCGGCCTTCACGCCCGCGCTCATCAGGGCGGTGGCCGGGGTGGGCGCGCCCTCGTACACGTCCGGGGTCCACATGTGGAAGGGGACCGCCGCCACCTTGAAGGCGAACCCTCCGGCGATGAGCAAGAGCGCCAGGTACGCCAGGCCCGGGTTGGTCCCCAGCGCCTCGGGCAGCGCGCGGGAGATGACGGTGAGCTGGGTGCTGCCGGTGGCGCCGTACATCAGGGCCATGCCGTAGAGCAGCACCGCGGAGGAGAAGGCGCCGAGGATGAAGTACTTGAACGCGGCCTCCGCCGGCCGCGGCCCCCGGCGCAGGTAGGCCGCCAGGGCGTAGGTGCACACGGAGATGATCTCCACGTTCACGAACATCACGATGAGCTCGTTGGAGACCGCCAGGAGCGTCATCCCCGAGCCGCCCATCAGCATCAGCGCGTAGAACTCACCGCGCTCGGCCTTGCGGTGGCGCAAGAACCCCGCGGCGAGCAGCACCGAGAGCCCCAGCCCCACGCAGACCACGATGCTGATGAAGGAGCTGAACGGGTCCAACACCCCGAAGCCGCCGAGCACCTCGCGCGGGGCTTCGGGCAGGACCCACCAGGCAGAGATGCCGGCGAGCACCGTGAAGCCCACCGCGAGGACGGGCTGGTGGGTGCGGCTGTGGCCGGAGAGGTAGACCTCCGCCGAAAGGAGCACGGCGCTCCCCAGGAGCAGGAAGATGCCCGGCAGGAAGGGGAGGAAGTCCGCCGCGGTGATGTCGAGGAAGGTCATGGCGTCTGTTCCGGGGCGACCTGGGGAACCAAAAGGCGCTGATTGGGCGGGAGTGCGCGCAGGGGCCGCTGCAGCCCCCTCACGCCGGGGCCCTGCGGCTGCGCGGGGACGAAGCGGGACGGCGCCGCATCCGGCCGGCGTTCGGCCCCTGCGCCGGCTCCAGCGCCGAGCCGGCGGCGCAGGGGCCGCTGGTCCTCATCCGGCAGCGCGGCCACGCGCATGGGCAGCAGGTCCGCCTGCGCAGGCGCGCTGGCGTGACCCACGGTGGACCGGGCCACGAAGCGCTCCGCGGACGGCGCCAACCGCTCGAGGAAGGGCTGGGGCACGAGCCCCATCACCAGGACCAGCACCACGAAGGGCAGCGCGGTGGCGGCCTCCCGGAAGCCGAGGTCCTTCAGGTGGTGGGTTTCGCGGTGGGAGGGCTCGCCGAAGAAGACCCGCTGCACCATCCACAGCATGTACGCCGCGGAGAGGATGACCGCGGTGGCGGCGATGGCGCCCAGCCACCAGGAGATGACCTCCGACTTGAAGGTGCCCAGGAGCACCAGGAACTCGCCGATGAAGCCGTTGGTCCCCGGCACCGCGATGGACGCGAAGGTGATGATGAGGAAGAACGCCGCGAACAGCGGCATCACCTTCGCCACCCCGCCGTAGTCCGCCATCAGCCGGGTGTGGCCGCGGTCGTAGAGCAGGCCGAAGAGGAGGAACAGGGCGCCGGTGGCCACGCCGTGGTTCATCATCTGGTAGGCGGACCCGGAGGCGCCCTCCACCGTCATCGCCAGCATGCCGAGCATGCAGAACCCCAGGTGGGACACCGAGGAGTAGGCGATGAGCTTCTTGATGTCCCGCTGCGCGAGGCACATCAACGCGCCGTAGACGATGCCGATGACCGAGAGCACCGCGAGGAAGGTGGCGAACTGCTGGCCGGAGGAGGGGAAGAGCGGGAAGGCGTAGCGCCAGAACCCGAAGGTCCCCATCTTCAGCATCACGCCGGCGAGGATCATGGACCCGGCCATGGGCGCCTGCACG
Source organism: uncultured Myxococcaceae bacterium (assembly GCA_964596895.1). GTDB lineage: Bacteria > Myxococcota > Myxococcia > Myxococcales > Myxococcaceae > JAFAFL01. The sequence continues at coordinate 1,901 of CAZQVZ010000475.1, read as the reverse complement.
TGCGCGTCCGGCAGCCACGTGTGGACCGGCCACATGGGCACCTTGATGGCGAAGGCCAGCGCGAACGCGGCGAAGAGCCACGGCGCCCACGTCTTCAAGGTGGCCGCCACCGGAGAGAGCGTGCACCCCTCACCGCCCGCCTGGGCGCACGCGGCCAACTCCCCGTTGGCGGAGATGAGCGCGTTGTAGAGGGTGGCGAGGTCGAAGCTCCGGTCCGCCACGCCCGGCTGGGCGATGAAGTAGAGGGCCAGGATGGCCACCAACATCAGGAACGAGCCCACCAGGGTGTAGAGGAAGAACTTCACCGCCGCCATCACCCTGTCTTCGGAGCCCCACACCCCGACCAGGAGGTACATGGGGATGAGCATCGCCTCCCAGAAGACGTAGAAGAGGATGATGTCCAAAGAGGCGAGCGCGCCGATCATCGCCGCCTGCAGCACCAGCAGCGAGATGTGGAACTCCTTCACCCGCTCGTGGATGGTGGCCCAGGAGCCCAGCACCACGAACGGGCCCAAAAAGCCGGTGAGCAGGATGAGGCTCACCGCGAGCCCGTCCACGCCGACGTGGTAGCTGATGCCCACCGCGTCAATCCAGCGCTCGCGGGTCTCGAACTGGAACTCCGCGCCCGAAGGGTCGAAGCCCACGTAGAGGATGACGGAGACGACGCCGGTGAGCACCATCCCCACGAAGGTCAGCCCCCGCAGAAGGCCCTTCTCACCGGCGGGGAAGAGCGCCACCGCGCCCGCGAACAGGAGCGGGAGAAAGATGGCGGCGTTGAGAACCCACGACCCTGTCATTGCAGCACCTTGAGGAGCGCCCAGGCGACCCCGCCCAGGAGCGCCAGCGCCATCACCGCGGCGTAGCTCTGGACGTCACCGGTCTGGAAGTAGCGAAGCACCGAGCCGGCGCGCGCGGTCACCCACGCCGTCCCCCGCACCGCCACGGTGTCGATGAGCAGCGTGTCCATCACCTTGTAGAGCACGAAGCTGGCGAGCTTCACCGGCTTGATGACCACCCACTCGTACAGCTCATCCACGTAGAACTTGTCTCGCGTCCAGGTGAGCACCCGGGTCGCGAACGCCGGCGCCTTCTGCCCCGCCCGCGAAGGGAAGAACTTCACGTACGCGAAGACCGCCAGCCCGGTGGCCACGAGCGCGACGAGCCAGGCGATGGCCCAGGATGACCACAGCCCCCCGTGCTTCGTCACCACCGTGCCCGCCTCCGCGGCAATGGCGTTGGTGGTGCGCAGGACCGGGCCGAGGAAGTTCTGCATCACCGGCTCCCGGTCAATCCAGGGGAGGTTCGCGCCGCGCGGCTGGAACATGGGGATGCCGTAGAACAACCCGCCGATGCTCAGGGCCGCCAGCACCACCAGGGGGACGGTCATGGGCCAGTGGCTCTCGTGGACCTGCGCCTCGGTGATCTTCGCGTTCGCCGCCCGCTTGCCCTCGAAGGTGAGGACGTACAGCCGGGTCATGTAGAAGGCGGTGCAGGCCGCGGCGATGAGCCCCAGCCAGTAGACCAAAGACGGCACCGCGCCCTGGCCCTTGAGGGTGGTGGCGTGGGCGGCGTGGAGGATGCCGTCCTTGGAGAAGAACCCGGACAGGGGCACCGCGCCGGTGATGGCCAGGGTGGCCACGGCGAAGGTGGCCCAGGTGGTCTTCATCCCCCGCCGCAGGCCGCCCAGCTTCTTGATGTCGGTTTCGTCCCCGTTGCCGTGCATCACCGAGCCGGCGCCGAGGAAGAGGCAGGCCTTGAAGAAGGCGTGGGTGACCAGGTGCAGGACCGCCGCCCAGAAGGCGCCCACCCCCACCCCGATGAACATGATGCCCAGCTGCGACACCGTGGAGTACGCGAGCACCTTCTTGATGTCGTCCTGGGCGAAGGCGATCAGCGCCGCG
>CAZQVZ010000474.1:0-4266 GCA_964596895.1 uncultured Myxococcaceae bacterium | reverse complement strand
CGCGAAGCGCCCCTTCGGCACCCACCCGCCGGCGCAAGTGCTTGATTCTTCGTTCACCCACGGGCTCTCCGGCAGCCACGGCCTCAACTGCTCGGTCAAACGTAACTTTGCCCGTGGCCGGCCCGGGACCCGGGGCGCGTGCAGACACCTTCGTCACCGGCGCTGATCGCACGGTGTACCTGCGCCTCCGCGGCGGCGCTGGCGCCCGGGGGCTCGTGGGTGCAGGACAGGTCCCGTCACCGCGCCCTTCGCGCGCTGTACCTGCGCCTCCGCGGCGGCCTGGTGTCCGGGGGCTCGTGGGTGCAGATCAGGTTCGTCACCGCGCTCTTCGTTGGCTCTACCTGGGCCTCGGCGGCGGCGCCGGGGCTCGGGGCTCGGGGCTCGTGGCTCGTGGCTCGTGGCTCGTGCGTACAGGACAGGTCCGTCACCGCGCTCTTCGCCCGATGGATCGCTGGAGCCACGTGCTCAACGCGGGCGCCGTGTCGTCCGCGCGTTGTGCCGTGTCACCCATGCAGTAGTGTGACCGCGGACGAATGCACCGGCCGGCGACCATAGCAAGCGCGCGCAGGGTGCTCCTCGTCGGCCTCACGCTGTGGGGCGTGGGCGTGCAGATCATCGAAGGCCTCGCCGCGGTCGGCGCGGTGCTCACGGCGGTCACGGTGATCGGTCTCTGGTGGAAGTTGGGCCCTCACGACCGGCGGGGCCCCAACCCCGGTCCTACCCCCGCCCTTCACCCCACCCCTCTCCCAGAGGGAGAGGGAGTGCTGCGGGCCTGGTGGCCGCTCTTCGCGTACGTCATCTGGGGCCTCGCGGTCACGCTGCCGGTGTCCTTCGCGTTCACCGGCGCCCTGGCGCGTCACCTCGACTGGCTCCTGCTCCCCTTCGCCGGCGGGGCCGTGACCCTGCTCGAACCCAGGCAGCGGCGCGTGCTCGCGGGCGTGGTCTTCGGCGTCTTCCTCCTCTCCTGCCTGACCGCGGGCCTGCAGCACTACGGCCTATGGCCCACGCTGGAGCAGATGCGCGCGCGCGGCATCCCCTTCCTCCACTTCAAGCGCGTCTACGAGGCGGTGCCCAACACGGACGGCCGCTTCATGGGCGGCGGGCTCCTGGCCCACCGGCTCAGGTTCGCGCACGTCAGCGGCATCCTCGTCCTCTGGGCGCTGGTGCTCGGGCTGAACGCGCAGGGCAGAAGACGCCTGCTCCTGCTCGCCGTCGCCACGCTCGGCGCGCTCTCCGTCCTCGCCTTCCCCTTCGCGCGCAGCGGCTTCGGGGCGCTGCTCATCGGCGCGGCGTCCATCGCCCTGTTCGACCGCGCGCGGAGGAAGCAGGCCTTCATCGGAGCTCTGGTGGCGCTCGTGCTCGGCGCCTCGGTCTTCGCGCTGCACGCGCCCCTGCGCACGCGCATGCTGGGCGCCCTCACGCTGCAGGGCGCGGGTGACCGCCACCACCTGCTCGGCGCCGGCTTGACCGCGCTGAAGGGACACCTCCTCACCGGCACCGGCGTCGGCCAATTCCGCGCGGCGGACTTTGCCTCCCCTGACGCCTCGCACCACGTGCGGCATCACCAGGGCAAGGCACACAACCAGCTGCTCACCACCGCCGCCGAGACCGGCGTCATCGGCCTGGGGCTCTTCCTCCTGCTGCTCGTGCACCTGGTCCGCCGGATGCCGCGCGGGACGGTGACAGGCACCGCGGGGCTCGCGGTGTTCGTCTTCTGGATGGTGCTGTCCCTGGCGCACGACCCCACGCACCACGCCGAGGTCTCGCTGGCCTTGATGCTGGGACTGGGCTTCGGGACCGCGCGGCCGCCGTCAGCCTGACGCCGCGGCGCCGCCGTCCACGTCCAGCAACGTCCGCAGCCGGCGCTGGGCCTCGCGCAGCTCTTCGAAGGTCCGCTCCACGTCCGGGACGCTCCGCAGCGCCAGGCCACACGCCGGCGTCAGCAGCGAGCGCGACGCGACCTCGCGGAACGTCCGCTCGTCCCGGAAGGACGCGCGCAGGGAGGTCTCCACCGCGTCCACCAGCTCCTCCACCCGGTAGGACGACGAGAAGTCGGTGGGGATGATGCCCAGGCTCAAGGCGCCGCCCCCGTCGAGGAACCGCACCAGCCCTTCGCCGCCATCCAGCACCGCGTCCAGGGACAGCCGGCAGTCCACCGAGAGCAGGTTCAGCCCCAGGTCGAACAGCAGCGACCAGTCGGTGTTGCTGCAGCAGTGCAGCCCCACCAGCGCGCCTTCGTGCTGCAGCGCGGTGATGAACAGCCGCAGCTCCTGAAGCACCACCACGTGCCGCGCGTCGCTCCGGTCGAGCGCGTAGAGGCCGGGCTCGTCCAGGTAGAACAGCGGCGTGGCGCCGGTGCGGCGGAGGGCCTTCACCATGGCCAGGGCGCGCGCGAGACACAGCCGGAAGATCTGCTGGTCCAGCTCCGGGAGGTCGGACGCCAGATCGCCGCGGGACGTCTTCGCCACCCACCGCACCGTCGCCGGGCCCGCGAGCTGCGCCTTGGCGAGCATCAGCTTGCGCTGCTCGACCTCGAAGAGGAACGGGTTCCACGCCCGGCAGGACGACGGCGACGGCTCGAACGCGCGCAGGTCGCCGGAGGAGATGGCGGCCTCGATCTCCGCGGAGAAGGCCTCGCGGCCGGCGCTCCACGCCTCCGCGTCAATGAGCACCCCGCCCTCCCCGTCCACCTTCAGCCCCGGCAGGCGCTCGAGCGCCGCGGGGATCATGTACTCGCCCGGATTGCCGATGGGCATCTGCGGCAGGTACGGGATGTCCGCCCGCATGGCCATCTGCAGCCCGAGCTCGAGCTGCGTGTGGGGCAGGCTCCCGATCCCGGTGGTGCCGAGACGGGGCAGGAGCTGAACGGCGCGGCCGACTTTGGTGGCGGTCATGACCACAGACTCTAGGTCACGCTGAAGTAGAAGGCCTGCGGATGGTGCAGCACCAGTGCAGAGACCGACGCCTCCGGCTCCATCATGAACCCGTCGGTGAGCTGCACCCCGATGTCGGCAGGACGGAGCGCCGCGAACAGCCCCTCCTGGTCCTCGAGCCTGGGGCACGCCGGGTAACCAAAGGAGTAGCGCTTGCCCCGGTACTCCGCGCGGAACCGCTCCAGCATGGTCAACGACGGCGGGTCTCCGTACCCCCACATGCTGCGGAGCTGGCTGTGCAGCGCCTCGGCGTAGGCCTCCGCCGTCTCCAGCGCCAGCGCCTGAAGCGCGTGCATCCGGAGGAAGTCCCCCCGCTCCTTCGCCGCGTCTGCCAGCGCGCGGATGCCCTGCCCGGCGGTGGTGACGAACAGCGCCACGTTGTCCCGCGGCCTCCCGCTCTCCAGCGGCGCCACGAAGTCTGCGAGGCACACGCCGGACGCCTTCGCCTGCCGCGGCAGGTCGAACGAAGCGGCCTTCTCCCCGCTCTTCCCGTCGAACAGGTGCAGCACGTTCCCGTCGCTGCCGGCCTTGAAGAACTGGAACACCGACCGCGCGTGCATGGCGCCCGTGCGCAGCTCCGCCTTGAGCTCGTCCAGCCGCGCCTTCAGCTCCAGCGCCTTCTGCCCATCCGGCGAGTCCCGCAGCGTCGCCTCCGCCGGCGTGTCCAGGAGGCGCGCCGCCGAGCCCTTCACCCCGAAGTGCCGCCCGTACAGCATCACCGGGTTCACGAACCGCCAGAGGGGATCCAATGGCGCAGCGGCGATGACGTGGCGGTCGTAGTCCGGCGGCGCGGGGATCTCCTCGTCGCCGAGGATGCGGATCTCCTTCGACCTCCCGGTGGGCGCCGCCGCGCTGGCCGCAGGCCTGGGCCGCGCCGCGTCCTCCTGCTTCAGCTTCTCGCGCCGCGCCGAGAGCTCCGCGTCCAGCTTCTCGCGCGCCTTCGGGTCCACCACCTGCTTGGCCAACTCCAGCCCGCTCATCGCGTCCTGGGCGTAGGCGACGGTGCCCGCGTAGGCGGGCGCTATCTGCCGGTCCACGAAGTTCCGTGACAGGGCCGCGCCGCCCACGAGGATGGGCAGCGCCACCCCCGCGCGGGAGAGGTCCTGCGCCGTGCTCACCATCTGGTGCGCGCTCTTCACCAGGAGCCCCGACAGCCCAATCACGTCCGGCTGGTGCTCACGCACCGCCTCCACCAGCTTCTCCGGCGGGACCTTGATGCCGAGGTTCACGACGTCGAACCCGTTGTTGGCGAGGATGATCTCCACCAGGTTCTTGCCGATGTCGTGGACGTCCCCCTTCACCGTGGCGAGCACGATCTTCCCGCGCGAAGCGG
>CAZQVZ010000473.1:0-4272 GCA_964596895.1 uncultured Myxococcaceae bacterium | reverse complement strand
GAGGTTCAGCTCCTCCGCGTGCTGGTTGCGCGAGAGCCCCTTGAGCACGCCCTCCACGTGGCCGATCTGCTTCTGGAGCGCGTAGTGGCGGGTGAGGATCTCGTTGTACTGGCCCTCCACCCGCTCGACTTCGGCCTCCAGCTCTTCGATCTCGCGCTTCTTCTGCAGCGCGCCCACCGCCGGGCCCTCCATGGCGCCACCGGTGACCGACCCGTCCTGGCGCATGACCTCGCCGTCCAGGGTCACCACCGTGAGGCCCGCGCCCTCTGCGCCGGCGAGCACCCGCGCAGACTCCATCCCTTCGGCGATGACCACCCCGCCGAGCAGGGCCTCCACCAGGGGCCGCACCGCGTCCTCACAGCGGACGACGCTGAGCGCCTCCGCTCTGATCCCCGGCCGCCCCTCCACCGGGAAGCCGTTCTCGGAGAGCGAGCCCCTTCGTGCCGCCCCTTCCACCGGCACGAACGTGCTTCGCCCTTCCATCCGGGAACGGAGGAAGTCCAACAGCTCGAGCCCCTTGTGGCGGCTCTCCACGACCACGTGCTGCAGCCGCTCTCCGAGCGCCGCTTCGATGGCCTTTTCGTATTCAGGCGTGGTGGAGATGACGTCCGCCACCAGGCCGTAGATGCCCTGCTCCCGGGCGCTCTCGCCCGCCTCCAGCATCACCGCGCGCACGCCGCGGTCGAAGCCTTCGTAGTTGCGTCGCAGCTCCTGAAGGGACGACAGGCGGCTGCGCTTGTCTCCCAGCTCTTCGCGCAGGGCGATGACGCGGATCTCGTTCTCCGCGAACTCCTGCCTCGTCGCGGTGAGCTGCGCCTCCTCCTGGCCGCGCCGCTCCGCCAGCTCCATGGCGAGCTGCCGCGTCTCGTCCACCCGCTTCGCCACCTCCGCGCGGGTGGAGTCCAACAGGGCTTCGTCCCGGCGGAGCACCTCCGCTTCAGCGCGGTTCTTGGCCCGCCGCGCCTCCACGTCCGCTCGCTGGCGGGCGAGGTTGACGAGGTTGTTCTCGTGGTTGGCCAGCCGGGAGGCCAGCTCCATCAACGTCTTGCGCTCCGTCTCCAGCCGCAAGGACAGCTCGGTGGAGAGCCCGGTGGTGCGCCGCAGCTCCTCCTGCGCCGCCGCCATCGCGGATTCGTCCTCCTTCCAGCTCCCTCCCAGCCCCTCCAGCTCCGCCTCGCGGGCCGCCGCCGCCTCGTCGAGCTGCCCAAGCCTTTGGGCGATCTCCTCCAGCTCCGCCTTCGCCTGCGCTTCGCGCGCGGAGGTCTCCTCCAAGTCCCGCTTCCAGTGCTCGAGGTTCTGCCCGTCGAGCTGGACGCCGCTCTCCAGGGCGTGCACCCCTTCGGCCTGCGCCTGCAGCGAGAGGGCCTCCGCTTCGATGGCCGCCCGCCGCTGGTCGATGCCCTGCTCCAGCGCGCGCAACTTTTCGAGGCCCTCCACCTCTTCGGCCCCGGCGTTCTCGATGCGCGCCTGCAGGGCCTTGGCCTCCGCGTGCAGCCCGAGGAAGCGGTGCGAGGCCTGGTGCAGCTCGATCTCGCGCATCTCCGACTTCAGGCGCTTGTACTTCTCCGCCTTCTTCGCCTGGCGGTTGAGCGACTCGAGCCGCTTCTCCAGCTCCTGCACGATGTCCGTCACCCGGAGCAGGTTCTGCCCGGTGGCCTCCATCTTCCGCTCCGCCGCCTTGCGCCGGCTCTTGTACTTGCTGATGCCGGCCGCCTCTTCGATCAGCGCCCTTCGGTCCTCCGGCTTGGCGGAGACGATGAGCCCCACCCGTCCCTGCTCGATGATGGAGTAGGCGCGGGTGCCCACCCCGGTGCCGAGGAAGAGCTCGGTGATGTCGAGCAGGCGGCAGGTGGTCTTGTTGATGAGGTATTCGGACTCGCCGTTGCGGAAGAGCCGGCGGGTGACCGTGACCTCCGGGAAGCCGGCGTACTGCGGCGCGAGCGTGTCGTGGTCCTCCACGCGGAAGGTCAAGGAGACCTCCGCCATGTTCAACGGGGAGCGGGACTCCGAGCCGTTGAAGATGACGTCCTCCATGCCGCGGCCGCGCAGGTTCTTGGCGCTCTGTTCGCCCATCACCCAGCGGATGGCGTCCACCACATTGGACTTGCCGCAGCCGTTGGGGCCGACCACCGCCGTCACGCCCTCGTCGAAGCTGAAGACGCTCCGCTCCATGAAGGACTTGAACCCGCAGATGTCGAGCCGCTTGATGCGCATGTCCGCATGCTCCTTCTGGCGCCCCGAAGCTCCCCCTCCGTCAGGCGCCTCCGGGGCCGGTAAATCGGCCTCGGACGCTTCGGGCGTGTAGCACGGGGCACTTCAGCGGTGCAAGGCAACGCGTGACGATACGTGCCGTGACCCTACGTCGCCCTCGCCCCGCCGCTGCCCGGCCGGCCGACCCCGGGCGACGCAGCCTGATGATCAGACGCCTGGTGATCGGACTCCCGTGTCCGATGATCAGACGCCTGATGATCAGGTTCCCGCAATCGATCATCAGACGCCCGATGATCGGAGGTGCGCAATCGATGATCGGGCCTCCGATCAAAAGGCTGCGCTGCGGGGCCCCCCGCCGGCCAGGCCTGCCCTGCGGGGCGGGGTGTTTGTTCACAGGCCATCAGAGCTGACCTGCCGGCTGCCCCACTGGGCGCCACGGGCGCCGGTGCCTAGGTTCTGGGCCGACGCAACTGGGAGCGGGGGAATCTCCATGGTGGGCTGGGCGGCGGTGGTGGCGGTGGTGTTGTCGGCGACCCTGGCGGGGACGGAGGCCAAGGCGAGGGCGCCCTGTCCGCACCCCTACTTTCCGATGTCCGAGGGGACGGTCCTCACCTACCGCGCCGGCAAGTCCGAGGTGAAGGTCCGAATGACCGACGTGCGCAAGGACGGCGACAGGTTGCTCGCCACCTTGAACCTCCAGCACAAAGACCAGCAGGGAAAGACCCAGGTCTTCTGCGCAGAGGACGGCATCACCACGGAGCTCGGCGGGCTCGAGGCGGCGGCGCTGCGGATGAGCGGCATGGACGTGCAGGTGCGCTCTTCGGAAGGCGTGGCCATCCCGCCCCTGGCTGACCTCACCCCGGGCCACCAGTGGCGCAATGAAGTCGAGCTGGAGCTGCGGCCGCCCGAAGGCTCGAAGGTCCCGTTCGGCGCCATCAAGTCCAGCTTCCGCAAGGACGCAGTCATCGAAGGGACCGAAGAGCTCACGGTGGCGGGCCGGACCTTCCAGGCGCTCCGGGTGAAGAACACCGTCACCGCCATGGCTGGCACCTCCGGTGAGCGGACCATGGTCAGCATGATGTGGCTGGCGCCGGAGGTGGGGATCCTCCGGATCAAGACCGGCGACAACGTGGACTTCGAGCTGCTCGACATCTCGCAGCCGAAGGACGCCGCGCCCGCCGGCGCGCAGCCTTAGCCCGGCTTCGGAGGGTGGGAACCCAAGGCGGCAGTGTCTGCTGGAGTTGACGCATCCGGCTCAGTCATTCCGGCGATTTGGCGGTGGCCCGGGGCGTGAAGTGGCGGTGTGTCCATGAGCACTGCCATCCGCAATGACCGCAAGGGGAACCAGATCATCGCCGCCGCCCTGAAGGCCCAGACGCCGCTGGCGCGAGGGACCCAGGCCAACGCCGTCCGCTGGCTGGAGCGCATGCTGAAGCTGGCCGGCTTCAACCCCGGCAAGCTGGACCAGGTGTTCGACGCGAAGACCCGGGCGGCCCTGAAGGGGTTCCAGAAGGCGTGGGGCCTGCCGCAGTCCGGGACCCTGGACGCGGCCACCTTCAAGAAGCTGCAGCACACGCAGACGCGCATCCGCAAACACACGGACAGCTTCAGCGTGGGCCAGAAGCACTCCGTCCTGGTCACCACCGAGAAGCGGCTGCGCCGGCTCGGGTACGACGTGGGCAAGGTGGACGGCGTCTTCGACATGAAGCTCCGGGACGCGGTGAAGGCCTTCCGGACGGACCAGAAGGAATTGGGCAATGGCCACGGCCTGCTCACCAAGCACGCGCGCAAGGTGCTGGGCGACGAGACCCGCGCGCTGAACCACGCCCCCTTCCGCGTCCGCGCCCAAAAGGAGCACAAGACCCGGAAGCGGCTCGACGCGCTCACCGCCGGGCAGGCCCAGAAGGTGGCGGCGGACGGCAAGCGCGGGTTCACCGAAGGCGCGAAGGGGCGCGCGGTGAAGAACGTGCAGGCCCGCCTCAAGCACGCGGGGTTCGATCCGCAGCGCACCGACGGCGTCTTCGACGAGCGCACCCGCGGCGCGCTGATGGCCTTCCAGCG
>CAZQVZ010000472.1:0-4275 GCA_964596895.1 uncultured Myxococcaceae bacterium | reverse complement strand
ATGGACCTCGAGGACTCCGCCGTGGCGCGAGCGCCCGCGCCGCGCATCAGGCTCCGGCTCGAAGCACAGGACGTCTCACCCATGCCCCCGCAGAGCGTGGAGATTCTCACCCGAGCCGACTACGCGGTCGTGCTCCGTTGGATTGCAGGAGGGATGAAGCCGTGAACAGACGCTGGCTGACCCCACTATTGGCCTCCCTGTCGCTGCTGGTCGCATTGCCGGCGGCGGCGCAGGAGGATGAGTGTTCCGTCGAACGACCCCTCGACAAGTACGCGCTGCTGCGTCGGCTCTCGCTCGACCTGCGCGGGCACGTGCCCAGCTATGAGGAGTACGAAGCGCTGGAGGCGCACGAGACGGTCCCCGAGGACTGGGTGAAGGGGTGGCTCGGCTCGGAGGCCTTCCGGGCCACGGCGCGCCGCTACCACGAGGGGCTCCTGTGGCCCAACGTGTCCAACGTCCGCTGGGTGGGCACCAACGCCCGGCTGGTGGCCCTGGACTTCGGCGCCACCACCCTCCAGTCCACAGGGCGCCGGCGGACCTACCGCGGCGTCACCGACCTGGTGACCGCCTTCGGCGCGCAGTGTGGCGACTTCGAGCAGACCGGGTTCGACCCCGCCTTCCCCGGGCAGTTCCGGCCGCACCCCGACCACATCCGCTACGAGAACGCCGGCACCCAGACGGAGACGCGGCAGGAGGGCTGGCGGATGGTGGAGCCCTACTGGGCGCCGGGCACCCAGGTGAAGGTCTGCGCCTACGACGCGCAAGAGACGCCGACCGCCACGGTGGGCTCGGGGGCGAACGCGCGGACGGTGTCCTGCGGAGACAGCGCCGCGGACGGGCGGCGCGAGTGCGGCTGCGGCCCCAACCTCCGCTGGTGCTACCCGCAGAGCGCCGCCCTGGTGGAGACGCCGTTGCGCAACGACCTGCGCGAGCAGATGGGACGCAGCGTGGACGAGGTCACCGTTGGGGGGCGGCCCTACACGGACCTGCTCTTGTCGAAGTCCGCCTGGCAGAACGGCCGCATCGCCACCTGGAAGCGGCACCTCGCGGGCCACCACAGCCTGAGCCTCACCTACAACGTGGCGGATCCGGACGAGGAGATAGCCCCCCTGGAGTGGACCGACGAGGCCTGGGTCAAGGTGGAGCGCGGGCCGCTTCACGCGGGCGTGCTCACCCTGCCGGCGTATCTGTTGCGCTTCCAGACGGACCGGGGGCGGGCCAACCGGCAGCGCATCGCCTTCGAGTGCGAGCACTTTTCGACGCCGGCGGTGCTGCCCGAGCAGCCGGGGTGCTCGACGTCCACGGATGACCTGATGGACCGCTGCGGGTGCCAATACTGCCACGCGGTGCTCGAGCCGCTCGCGGCGCGGTTCGGCAAGTTCGCGGAGGCGGGCACCACCGCGCTCGTGGATCCCGCGCTCTTCCCAGCGCAGAACAGCGCCTGCAACGTCAACAACCCCAGCAGCTTCTGCCGCCGCTTCTACGTGACCGAATCCGGCGCCTACCGCCGCGGCTGGCTGCAGCCGTTGCAGTTCGCGGACGTGCACCCGAACCTGCAGACCGCCTTCGACGCTGGCCCCAGAGGGCGCGCGGAGCAGCTCATCGAGACCGGGGCCTTCGCCCGCTGCACCGTCCGGCGGGTCTTCGCCCACTACGTGAAGAGGGACCTGCGGGTGGCCGGAGAGGCGACCGACGAGCTCCCGCTGATGGACACCCTGGCCAGGGGCTTCGCCGAGGGCGGCTACAGCTTCCCGTGGCTGGTGGAGCAGGTGGTGTCCCTTCCGCAGTACCGGAGGATCCGCTGATGGCACTTCCCCATTCGAACTCTCCGGCGGCCGTTGCGCTGGCGGCGCTCGCGGCGCTCGGCGCGTTTGCCGGCTGTGACCGCAGCCCCGTGGCGGCGCCGCCCTCCCTGGACGTGGAGGGCCCCACCACGGTCCTCCCCGTGGATCATCCACCGCTGGAGGAGCCGGGACCTCTGGGCCCCTCCTCCGCGCACGTCCGCCGGCTGACGGTGCCCCAGGTGCAGGCGTCCTTCGCGGCGGTGCTGGGGACGGACGTCAACGGCAACCCGGTCAACTGGATGGTGGGGAGCACGACCAGCGGCTTCGACCGCTACGGCGGCGCGCTCGCCAGCGCCGACTTCCTCAACATCACCGAGGACGGGGTGGAGCCTTCCACGCTCTACGCCAAGTTCATGGGGGACGCGGCGCGGGACGCCTGCAACCGGACGCTGGCCGCGGACGCGGTGCGCACCGAGCTGGCCGAACGGGTGATGACCCGCTTCGTGGAGCGGACCGACACGGTGGCGAAGAACCCCGACGGCATCGACCAGAACCTGCGCTACCTGAAGCTGCGCTTCCACGGCGTGAAGCTCCCCGACGACGACACCGCGCGCATCGAAGCCTTGCGGACGCTCTTCGACACCGTGGTGCAGAAGGCGTCCGGCGGCTCCGCGAACCCGAGCGCCAACCACGTCCGGGTGGGCTGGCACGCGGTCTGCGTGGCGCTCCTCACCGATCCCGAATTCCACCTCTACTGACCTGCCCGAGGCGACCATGAAGCTGCCCCCACACGGCAAGGACGTGCACCCCTCCCGGCTCCTGTTGGGCCGAAGGCGTTTTCTGGAGATCGTCGGCCTGGCCGGCGGCGCGGTGGCCCTGCGCACCGGCTTCTCGCCGCTCACCGCCGCCGCGCAGACCGGGTCCCCCCGCTACCTGCTCGCGGTGTACTTCGCGGGCGGGTGGGACCAGCTGCTGCTCTTCGACCCGCGGAACAACACCGAGTTCAGCGCCGCCGCGGCAGCGCAGACGCGCATTCTGCCGGCGTATGACCGCGTGCAGGATCCATTCGTCACCCAGGTCCTCACCGGCAACCCCAGCGGCATCCAGGGGTTTGGCAACCTGCGCTTCGGCCCGGCCATCCCGCCGGCCCTGAGCAAGCACTGGGCGGATCTCGCGCTGTGCCGGGGGGTGACCATGGACACGCTCACCCACGAGGTGGGCCGCCGCTACTTCATCACCGGCAAGTTCCCGCGCGGGCTCTCCGCCAACGGCAGCGCGCTGACCACCGCCGTGGCGTGGCAGCAGGGCGCGGCGAAGGATCTGCCCAACCTCTCCATCAACACCGAGTCCTACAACGAAGGCATGCCTGCCTACGCGTCCCCCATCTCGGTGCGGACCGCGGACGACGTCCGGGCGGTGCTGCGGCCTTTAGGCTTCCAGGTGACCGGGGACACCGACAGCGCGCTCGAGGCCTACCAGGCGGACGCCACCTGCGAGCAGGCGGCGCTGGACGCGCAGGGCCAGGTGACGATGTACCGGGAGAGCCGCGCCAAGGTGCGGGAGATCCTCAAGAGCCAGAAGTACGACCTCTTCGCGTTCAACCTCGCGTCGCCGGGGCCGGAGGTGGCGGCGCTCTTCAACAACCTGCAGATTGGCACCTCCGCAGACCTCAACGGCCCGAAGGGCCGCGCGGCGGTGGCCGGTCACGCGCTCGCCATGGGCGTGTCCCACGCGGTGAGCGTGACCCTCCAGGGGGATCTGGACGACCACAACGACTGGGACGTGGACCACGCCACCAAGCTCCGCGCGGGGATGGAGGCGCTGGGCCTGCTCATCGACCACCTCAAGGCCACGAACGCCCCCGACGGCTCTGGGTCGGTGTGGGACCACACCTCCCTGGTGGTCTTCAGCGAGTTCTCCCGCACGCCGCTCCTCAACGGCCGGGATGGGCGGGACCACCACCTCGCGTCCAGCGCGCTGCTCGCAGGCCCGGGGCTTCGCGGGGACCGCATGGTGGGCGCCACCAGCGACGTGGGGATGGCGGCCCAGCGCATCGACTTCGGCAGCGGACAGCCGGCGGCGAATGGGTACCCGCTGCGACCGGCGGACATCAACGCCACCCTGCTGCACAGCATGGGGCTGTCGTACGAACACCTCTCCAACCAGGAGCCGCGGCTCATCGAAGCGCTGCTGAAGTAGGTCCGTTGAAACTGGCCTGCCGCGCCCGCGGCACATAGAACCGGGCGCGGGAGGAACCAGATGACCAACGCCGCCCCGGCCCCGCGCCGGTCCCTGCTCCAGCGCTTCCTGTCCGTGGTGGAGCGGGTGGGCAACGCGCTGCCCCACCCCGCCACCCTCTTCGCCGCGCTGGCGGTGTTGGTGCTCATCCTCTCCGCGGTCTTCTCCGCGGTGGGGCTGGAGGTGACGCACCCGGGCACGGGCAAGCCCATGGGGCCCACCAACCTGCTGTCGGTGGAGGGCCTGCACCGGA
>CAZQVZ010000471.1:0-4275 GCA_964596895.1 uncultured Myxococcaceae bacterium | reverse complement strand
ACGTACTTCAGGGTGCTGGGGTTCGGGGTCCACTCGAGCTGGATGTTCACCATGGTTTTGACTCCTGTGGCCTCTCGACTAAGCGTTTCCCCTGCCCGGCGCAAGCGAACCTCGCTCGCTCGGCAGGTCTGGGCCGAACTGCAGCTCCACCTCCATCTCCAGCTCCAGCGGCAGCACGTCCGCCTCGATGAGCCGGCGGGCAGCCTCGCTGAGGACCGGCCGCGGCTTCGGCGGCACGGCGGGCTTCGGGGCCCCGGGCCTCGGCAGCAGCTCGTTCGCCGCGCGCAGGTGCGAGACCAACTGCCTCGCCACCACCTCCACCAATTCGTACGCGAAGCGGTTGCCCTTCGCGAACAGCGCGTCGAAGTCCCGGTCCAGGAGCCTCAGCAGGCGGGCGGGCCCGGTCGTCAGGCAGCTCGCCGAGCGGCGCCCGTCATCAATACAGGCGATGAGCCCGAACATGGCGCCCGGCCTCAGCGTGGAGAGCGTCCTTCCGTTGCGGCCCACCGTCACCTCGCCCTCGAGGAGGAACCACGCCGCGTCCGCCAGGTCCCCTTCGCCGAACAGCGGCGTCACCCCCTCCACCTCCACAAGCTCCAGCTTCTGCGCGAGCGCCAGCTTCACCACCTCCGGCAGCTCACGGAACGCCGGGAACGCCTCCACCCACTGCGCGTTGGCCCGGCGGCCGGGCACCACGGGCGGCGCGCTGGGGGCCTTCGGCGACTCGGGGACGATGCGCTCGTTGGTGGCTCGCAGCTTCCGGCACAGCTCCAGGCAGATCTGCCGCAGCACCTTGTAGGCGGCAGGCAGCCGCGCGTCCCTCAAGGTCTGGAAGTCCACCGCCTGGATCTGATGCGCGGGGCCCCCCTGCACCACCACCGCCGTGGCAGATCTCGGCGCGTCGTCCACCAGCGCCATTTCGCCCACGGTCTCTCCCTGGCGCGCGTAGGCCACCACCGCCTGTCCTCCGCCCCCTGCGCCCGCGGCGGACAGGCTCAGCTCCACGCCTTCGCCGAGGACCCACAGCGCCTCGCCGGGTTCACCCTGGCGGAAGAGGATCTGCCCCGCGAGCAGCTCCACCGGGCGCAGCAGCCGCAGCAGATCCATCACGTCTGCCGGCTCCACGAAGGCGAAGAGCGGGATGCGCCGAAGGAACTGCTCGAGCTCGGGGGTGTGTTGGGTCATGCGGGCTCCTTGCCGGGCCCCATCCTCGTCCAGCCTGTTTCCGGACACCACTGCGCGGCGCGCCGTTCACTTCCCGAAAGACGAGGCCTGCGCTCAACGCTCCGGACCCGCCCGGCAGGGTCCGACAGTTGGCGCCACAGGTCCGCTGCTTACTTTCGCGCCGGTGGGAATCGGGCGGACAGGGGCGGTGAGGGTCGCGCACGTCATGCACGGGCTGATGATGGGCGGCCTGGAGCAGGTGGTGGTGCGCCTGTGCGACGCGGGGCGGCGGCACGGGGTGGAGCCCGTGGTCATCGCCTTCGGCGCGGACGGCAAGGTCAGCGACATGCTGCGCGACCTGGTCATCCCCCTGGACTGGCTGGGGCGGGTGCGCGGGATGTCGCCGCAGGTCATCCACGGCATCGGCAGGGCGCTGCGCCGGCACAAGGTGGAGGTGGCGCACGCGCATGACCTGGGGCCCTGGCTCAACGCGGCGGCGGCGCGCGCCTTCAGCCCGAAGACGCGGGCCATGGTCACCTTCCATCAGATCGCCGCGCCCACCGGGCTGAACCTCGGCGCCGCGCTCGCGGCCTGCCGCGCCTCCGACGCGCTCGTGGCCTGTGGAGAGGGGGTGCTCTCCTGCGTCAAGGGCTGGGCGCCGTCCGGCATCCCGGTGGAGCTGATTGGCAACGGGGTGCCGGTGGGCCCCGCGCCCACGAGCGATGACCGCCTGCGCGCGCGGCGGGAGCTGGGGCTGCCAAGGGACGCGCGCGTCATCGGCTACCTGGGGCGCCTGCACCACGAGAAGGGCACCGACCTGTTGGTGGACGCGTTCCTGCGCGAGTTCGGCAGCTCGAAGGACGCGGACGTGCACCTCGCCTTGATTGGCGAAGGCCTGCAGGGGCCCGAATTGCGGCAGACGGTGGCCCGCTTTGGGAACCGGCGCATCCACTTCGTGGGCGAACGCGTGGCGGCGACGCAGCTGTTGCCCGGGCTGGACATCTACGTGCAGCCGTCGCGGCGCGAAGGCCGCTCCCTGTCGATGCTGGAGGCGATGGCCGCGGGCCTGCCCACGGTGGCCCAGGGGCTGGAGGCCATCCGCGAGTTGCACGTGGACGGCCAGACCGCGCTGCTGGTCGCGCCCGGCCAAAGCCCGGCGTTCGGTCCGGTCATCCGCCGCCTGCTCGACGACGACGGGCTGCGCGCGCGGCTCGGCGAAAAGGCCCGCGAGCACGTGCAGCGCTTCTCCATCGACACCATGGCCGAGTCCTACGCCGCGCTGTACCGGCGGCTCGCCGGCCGAATCAACCGGGGGGCCGCCTGATGCGCATCCTTCACCTTCGTCAAAGCTGCGGGCTGTACGGCGCGGACCGGGCGCTTCTGGAGTTGGCCTCCGCCACGCCGCGGGAGTTCACGCCCATCGTCGGCAGCATCACCCGGCCGGAGCGGGAGGACCCCTTCGCCAACGAGGCGCGCACCCGGAACCTGCCCCTGTGGGTGCTCGAGTCGCGTGGGCGTGCGGACGGCGCCGCGGTGGGAAACCTCTTCCTGCGGCTAGGGGACGAAGACATCTCCCTCGTCCACGCGCACGACTACAAGAGCCTGTGCATCGGCGCCCTGGCGGCGGCGCGCGCCGGTGTTCCAGTGGTGGCCACCTGGCACGGAGACACCGGCGCCACGGTGGCCCTGCGCGCGTACGAGGCCCTGGCCCGGGCGCTCGGCAACACCACCCGCGGGGTGGCGGCGGTGTCGCGCTCTTTGGCGGAGCGGCTGCGGCTGTGGATTCACACCGCGCCGGTGCGGCACATCCCCAACGGCATCCGGATGCCCGCGGCGCTGACGCCGGAGGAGCGCACCCAGGCGCGCGCGGCGCTCTCGGTGGGAGAGGACCGCACGGTGCTCGCCATCGTCGGGCGCCTGTCGCCGGAGAAGGGGCACGCGCGGTTGTTCCGGGCGTTGCGCGCGGCGTCTTTGGACGACGTCACGGTGCTGGTCGCAGGGGACGGGCCGCTCGCAGCTGCGCTTCGCGCCGAGGCGGCGGGCCTGGACGTGCGGTTTCTGGGCTTCCTCCCCCAGGCGCGCCCCGTCTATGCCGCGAGCGACCTGGTGGTGATGCCGTCCTCCACCGAAGGCCTGCCGCTGGTGGCCCTGGAGGCGATGGCGCTCGGGCGTCCGGTGCTCGCGTCCAGCGTGGGGGAGTTGCCGGTGCTGCTCGGCGGCGGCGCGGGGCTCCTGGTCCCGGCGAGCGACGACGGGGCGTGGGTGAAGGCGCTGACGCGGGCGGTGCGCTCCCTGGCGCTGAGGGAAGAGGTGGCCGTCCGCGCGCAGGCGCGGGTGCGGCAGGACTACGGGCTTTCGCGGATGGCGGCCCGCTACGCGGAGGAGCTCTGGCGGCCGGCGCTCGAGCGACGAAGCGGACGGGTGGCGTCGTGGGGGAAGGCGGTGGCGAGATGAAGGTGTCGGTGGTGATGCCGCTGTACAACAAGGCGCCGTGGGTGCGGCGCTCATTGGAGTCCATTTCGCGGCAGACGTTCGGGGACTTCGAGGCCATCGTCGTGGACGACGGCTCCACCGACGGCGGCGGCGAGGTGGTGGCCGCGCACGGCGATCCGCGCATCCGCCTGGTGCGGCAGCCCAACGCGGGGCCCGGCGCGGCGCGCAACCGCGGCATCGCCGAGGCGCGCGGGGAGATCGTCGCCTTCCTCGACGCGGACGACGCGTGGCACCCCGAGTTCCTCGAGCGGAACGTGAAGGCGCTGGAGGAGGCGGGCAAGGACGTGGGCGTCGCCGTCTGCGGCTACGTGGAGGAGCCTCGAGGCGTCATCCGCGAGGCCATGTGGCGCCGCCGCGGCGTCCGAGAAGGCGTCTTCACCGCGACCCCGGATGTGCCGGCGAACCGGCTGGTGCACCTGCTCGCGTACATGAACCCGTGGGCGACCATCGCCCGCAGGGAGGTGCTCGAGCGCCACGGCGGGTTCTACGGGCGGGACCGCTGCCTCTACGGCGAAGACGCCTACCTGTGGCTGCGGGTGCTCCTGAACGAGAAGGTCCTCTTCCGGCTCGAGCCCCTGGTCCACTTCCACACCGAGGCCTCGGCGCTCTCCAAGAACC
>CAZQVZ010000470.1:0-4277 GCA_964596895.1 uncultured Myxococcaceae bacterium | reverse complement strand
TCATCAGGCGGTTGGAGAACTCGGTGACGTCGTGCCCGAGCGTGGCGGAGAACAGCAGCGTCTGCCGCTTGCGCGGGATGGCGCGGAGGATCTCCTCCAGCTCCGGCTGGAAGCCCATGTCCAGCATCCGGTCCGCCTCGTCCAGCACCAGCGCGCGAACCTGCGAGAGGTTCACCGCCCGGGCCAACATCAGGTCCTTGAGCCGCCCCGGTGTGGCGATGATGAAGGTGGGCCCCTTCGCCACCGCCCTGGCCTGGTCCGCCATGTCCTCCCCGCCGATGACGACGGCGTGGCCGAGCTTGTGCGCCTCCCCGAAGAAGCGCGCCTGCTCGGCGATCTGCAGGACCAACTCCCGCGTGGGCGCCAGCACCAGCCCCAGGGTCCCGGGCTCACCCCGGAACCGCTCCATCAGGGGCAGCAGGAACGCCGCGGTCTTGCCGGTCCCGGTGGCGGCGCAGCCGACGACGTCGCGGCCCGAGAGGGCAGGGGGGATGGCCTGCGCCTGGATGGGCGTGGGGGCGACGAACCGCGCCCTGCGCAGCGTGTCGAGAGATTCGGGGGACAGCCCCAGGTTTTCAAAGGTGGCGCTCACGGCGCCCCGCTATCACGGTCTGGCTCTTTGCGCCTCTGCGGGCAGCGTCCGAGGGGCCGTGCCTTCGGCCGCGCGTCTGCGCCTGCGCGCCCGCCTGGGGGCCAGGTTCTTGTCCACGATGGCCACGAGGATGATCACGAAGGCCAGAAGCCGGATGAGGTAGATGGCCGTCCGCGACTCCGCCGCTTCGCCCACCACCGACAGCCAGGCCCGGTTCACCGCCATCAGGAAGAACGAGGCGCCGAAGAGCGCGAAGAGCCGGTCATGGGTCTTGCGCCAGAAGCGCAGGAAGACGAGCCCGGCCATGGCCGACCCCAGGACGATCATCCCCGCCAGAAACTGATCCACGGCGAACATCAGTCAGCCTCCCAGAGCAGCCCGTAGAGCAGCAGCACCACGCCGGCCACCGCCGGCACGTTGCGCCACAGCGCGAGGTCCGCGGTCTGCCACACCACCTGATCCAGGAAGAGCACCGCGTTGTTGAGGAAGAGCCCCACGAAGCACAGCCCGCTCCACAGGAGCAGCCTTGCGCCGCTCTTCCAGAAGCCCCGCAAGAGCAGCGCCGCGCAGGCGAAGCTGGTGAGGGCGCATAGGACATAGACAGCGGTCGCCATCGTCAGATCCTCCTCAAGGTGAAGGCGTCCGCGAAGGTGGAGATCCTCTCGCTCGGCCTGCTGAAGATGTGGTTGATCACGCTCACCCTCCGCTCCCCGTACGCCGCGTCCAACTGGTCCACCGCGTCCCCCAGCGAAGGGGACTCGGGGGCGTACCGGTACCCGTCCTGCGCCCCTTCGAGCAGGCCGCGGCCGGCCAGATCCCGCAGGCGGTCCCCCGCGGACGCCGCGGCGATGCGCAGCTCGCGCCCCACCGCGTCCGCGTCCCACCGCCGGTGCGGCTCCCGCCGGAGGAGGAGGAGGACCTCCATCTGCTCCACCGAATCGATGTGATCCGCGATGAAGCGGGCCACCACGTCCGGCAGTCCGGTGCGACTCACGTCGTTCGCTCCTGACTCACCGCACGTGCGCGCGGATGACGTCCACCAGCCGCTCCGGGTCGACGGGCTTGGACAGGTAATCGGTTGCGCCGGCGGCGAGGCACTTCTCCCGGTCCTCGCGCAGCGCCTTCGCGGTCAACGCCACGATGGGAAGGTCCCGCCACCTTGGCTCCTTCCGGATGGCGCGCATCGTTTCGTAGCCGTCCATCTCCGGCATCATCACGTCCATCAGCAGGGCATCCACCGGCGGGCCCTCGCGGAGCATCTCGATGGCCGCCTTCCCGTTCTCCGCCGTGCACACCTCCATCCCGCGCCGCTCCAGCACCGAGGCCAGCGCGAAGAGGTTGCGCACGTCGTCGTCCACCACCAGCACCCGCAGCATCTCCGGGCTCTCCTCGCCGCCGAGCCGCGCCAGCGCATGCCGCGCCCGCGGGGGCAGGTGGTCCGGCGGCCGGTGGAGCAGGAGCGCCACGTCCGCGAGCAGCTTCTCGCCCGCACCGTCTTCGTTCGCCCAGAGGACCGAGGCGGCGTGCTCGCGCAGGACCCGCTCCTCGCGGTCGGACAAGGCGCGCGTCACCCACGCCACCGGCGGCGCGAGCCTCGTGCCTTCGCCCTCCGCCAGGGACTTCAGTAGATCCAGCGTCGACGAGCGCGCCTCGGAGACCTCGAGGACCACGCCGTCCCAGTCGGTCTCGCCCAACGCCTCGCGCGCCGCGATCTCGCCGTGCACCGCGCGCAAGGTGAGGTCCCCGCCGCCTGCGAGCTCCTCCGCCAGCCACGTCGCGCCAGCCTCGGTTTCGCCCACCACCAGAAGCCGCCGCTCCGAGCGAGACACCAGGCTCCACAGCCGCTCCAGCGCCCGGGCGAGCGCGTCCTGGGGCACCGGCTTCTGCAGCCAGCCGAAGACGCCGGGGTGATTGCCCGGCCGCCAGCGGTCCACCACCGAGAGGATCTGCACCGGGATGCCCTGGGTCAGCGGGTCCCGCTTGAGCGCGTCGAGCACCGTCCAGCCATCCACCCCCGGCAGCCGCAGATCCAGGCACACCGCGTCCGGCTGCAGCTCGCGGGCGAGCCGCAGGCCCTCGTCACCGCGGGTGGCCACCACCACCTGGAAGCCCTGCTCCCGCGCCGCGGTGACCACGGTGCGCGCGAACCGGAGATCGTCGTCGATGACGAGCAGCCACCGGCGCTCCTCGTCCAACGAGGCCCGGTCATCCTGCACCGGCTCGTCCACGGAGGCGGGGCCTGCGAGCAGCGGGCGCTCGCCTCCCGCCAGGGAGTCCTCCGCGTGCAGCGCCAGCGGCAGGTAGAGGGTGAAGGCGCTGCCTTCCCCCGGCCGGCTCTGCACGCACAGCTCGCCGCCCAGAAGCCGGGCGATCTCCCGGCTGATGGACAGCCCCAGCCCGGTCCCGCCGTACTTGCGGCTGGTGGTGCCGTCCGCCTGCTGGAACGCCTCGAAGATGAGCCGCTGCTTGTCCGCAGGGATGCCGATGCCGGTGTCCGCCACCGTGAACGCGAGGAGCTCCGGCTGAGCCCGCAGCGAGTTCCGGGACAGGGTCTGGGGCGGCGAGAGCTTGCGGACGCGGAAGGTGACCCCGCCTGAGTGCGTGAACTTGAAGGCGTTCCCCAGGAGGTTCTTGAGCACCTGCTGCAGCCGCAGGGCGTCGGTGTGGATGGCCTCCGGGAGGTCCTCCCCGAGCTCGGTCTGGAAGCGCAGGTGCTTCTGTTCGGCGACGTGGCCGAAGGTCCGGTCCACGAAGGCGCGCAATTCGCCCATGGACACCTCGCGGGGGTCCACCTGCATCTTGCCGCTCTCCACCTTGGCGAGGTCGAGGATCTCGTTGATGAGCGAGAGCAGGTCCCCGCCCGAGGCGAGGATGGTCCGGGCGTACTCCACCTGCTTCTCGTGGAGGTTGCCCTCGGGGTTCTCGGTCAGAAGCCGCGCGAGGATGAGCAGGCTGTTGAGCGGCGTGCGCAGCTCGTGGCTCATGTTCGCGAGGAACTCGGACTTGTAGCGGGAGATGAGCGCGAGCTGCGCCGCCTTCTCCTCCAGCGAGGACCGGGCCTGCTCCACCTCGCGGTTCTTCTCCTCGACGAGCACGTTGCGCTCTTCGAGCAGCCGCGCCTTCTCCTCCAACTCCAGCGCCTGGGCCTCCAGCTCCTGGTTGGACCTGCGCAACTCGGACTGCTGGTCGGTGAGCTCCATGGACTGCTTCTGCAGCTCGTGGGTGAGGCCCTGGGACTGCGCGAGCAGCTGCTCGGTCCTGGTGTTGGTGACGATGACGTTCAGCACCACGCCAATGGTCCCCGACAGCTGCTCGAGGAAGAGCTGGTGGATGGTGGAGAAGGGCTGGAAGGACGCCAGCTCCAGCACCGCCTTCACCTCGCCTTCGAAGAGCACCGGGAGGACGATGAGGTTGACCGGCGGCGCCTCACCCAGCCCGGAGCCTATCTGGATGTAGTCCGGCGGCGCGTTGCTCACGAGGATGGACTTCTTCTCCAGCGCGCACTGGCCCACGAGCCCCTCCCCCAGCTTGAAGGTGGAGGGGACCCCCTTGCGCTCCCGCCAGGCGTAGGTGGAGGTCAGCTTCAAGACCGGCTCGGAGTACTCGTCACCGGCAGCCCCGCCGGGGTGGCCGCCCGGATGACCGCCCGGATGACCGCCAGGATGCCCGCCAGGATGCCCGCCCG
>CAZQVZ010000469.1:0-4280 GCA_964596895.1 uncultured Myxococcaceae bacterium | reverse complement strand
GCAGGTCGTAGTTCACCAGGTGGTGCGCGAACTGGAAGTTGCGGCCCTCGCCGCCTACCTCGGTGCAGATGAGGACCTTCGGGCCTTCGGGGTCGCGGAAGCGCGCCACCTGCCGGTCCCGCTCCACCAGCGGCAGGTCCCCGTGGTACCCGAGCGCCTCCACCCGCTCCTGCCGCAGCCGCCCCTGCAGCCACTCCAGGGTGGCGCGGGACTCGGTGAAGACCAGCACCTTCGCGTCCGGCTCCCCCTCCCACACCCCCAGGAGCACGCGCGAGAAGGCGGAGAACTTCGCGTCGCTCGCCGGCAGGAGGAGGTCCTGGGCCAGGGGCGCGAGCGCCTTCGTCCCCAGCACCGCTTCGTTGAAGGCCGCGGGCGAGGACTCCAGCCGCCGCAGGAGGTTCGCCAGGGGCGCGCCGTGCAGGTTCGCGCCCTCGCGCAGCGTGGCGAGCACCTTCTCCCGCGCCGCGCGCTCCTCGTCGCCCAGGTGCAGCGCGTGCCGGTGCAGCCTGCGCTCGGCGAAGCCGCCCACCGTCACGCGCCGGTTGCGGACGAGCCGGTCCGACAGGCTGTAGGTCTCGGCGAGGTGCCCCAGAAGCGCGGGGGCGTCCCCCGCCCTGGCCAGCTCCCGCAGCCGCGCGTCGTCCGGAAAGCGTGCGGACAGCGCCGCCACCGCCTTCTCGGACCCCTGCCCCGGGTCTTCGAGCAGCCCGCGCACCGCCGCGGACAGCTCCTCCTGGCGCCGCAGCCGCTCTTCGAAGCCTTCAAGGGTGGGCGCGGTGTCCGGGTCGATGAGGGTGAGCAGCCCGCGGTACTCCGCCGGGTCGAGCTGCATGGGCGTGGCGGTGAGCAGGAGCAGCCCCCACGCGTTCTGCGCCAGGGCCTGCGCGGCCTCGAACGCGCGCTCGCCCTTCAGGTGGTGCGCCTCGTCGATGATGACCAGGTCCCAGTACGCGTCGGGTGCGCCGGCCTGCTCGCGGTGCTCCTTCGTGCGCGAGAGCAGCTCCAGGCTGGTGACGACCTTCGGGAAGCGCGCCCACGGCGAGACGTCCGGCGCCTCCTTGAGGGACTGGGCGTAGCGGTCACCGTCCATCAGGGTGAAGAGCTGGTTGAACTTGTGGAACAGCTCCGCCAGCCACTGCACCGTGAGGTGGCTGGGGGCCACCACCAGCACCCGGTTCGCCAGCCCGGACAGGCGCAGCGCGCTCATCACCATCCCCGCCTCGATGGTCTTCCCGAGCCCCACCTCGTCCGCGAGGATGAACCTCGGCCGCCTTGCGGAGAGCACCCGCTGCACCACGCCTACCTGGTGGGGCTTCACCATCACCCGCGATGCGAAGAGCGCGCCCAGAGCGTCGTTGCGTCGCTCGTCGTCCAGGCGCAGGGCGGTGCGGCGCAGCTCGAACGCGTGCGCGTCGCCCACCCGTCCTTCCGCGAGCAGGGTGACGAGGTCTGGCTCCGGCGGCACCGCGCGCAGCTCGGACTCGGGGGCCTCGTCCTCTTCGCCGTCGGTGTAGCGGAAGACGTAGCGGCGCAGGCCCCGCCCGCCCTCCACCTCTTCAGTCACCTGCGCGTCGCGGCCCTTGACGGTGCGGACCTTGTCTCCGGGGACGAAGGCGTGGCCGACCAGCGCGCCGCCCCGGGTGGAGACCTGGATGGGACCGCCCTCCCGGCCGGGGAAGTCCACCTCTGCGCGGATGCCTTCGTCCAGCAGCGCTGAGAGGTGCCCCACGCCCCACTCGGGCTGCGGGAGGTAGCGGACCTTCATTCCGGGCACGAGCTTGCTCATCGCCGCGGCTTGTACCGCCGGGGGCCGTGGTGCGCTGCCCCAATGTGCACGCGGCGTCGGGTGGCGAGTGCTCGGCGGCAGGCAGGCTCGCCCCTAAGATGTCGGCGTGGCCCTGACGTTCGTGGACTGGCTCATCGTGGCGGCGTACCTCGGCGTCACCGCGGGCATCGGCCTGCTCTTCGCGCGGCGCGGGTCTCGCAGCGGCGCGGACTACTTCGTGTCCGGGCGGGCGCTGCCGTGGTGGCTGGCCGGCACGTCCATGGTGGCCACCACCTTCGCCGCGGACACGCCGCTCGCCGTCGCCGGCATGGTCGCCGAGCACGGGGTGGCCGGGAACTGGCTGTGGTGGAACATGGCCATCGGCAACCTGGTGACCGTGTTCTGGTTCTCGAAGCTGTGGCGGCGCTCGGGCGTCATCACCGACGCCGAGTTCACCCAGCTTCGCTACAGCGGCCGGCCGGCGCGGCTGCTGCGCACCTTCCGCGCCCTGTACATGGCCGGGCCCATCAACCTCATCGTCATCGGCTGGGTGAACCTGGCGATGCTGCGGATCCTCGAAGGCGTGCTCGGCGTTGGCACCCTGACCGCGGTGGCCCTGCTGGGGTTGCTCATCCTCGCCTATGCCGCGGTGGCCGGGCTGTGGGGCGTGGTGGTCACCGACACCTTCCAGTTCGTGTTGGCCATGGCGGGCTCGGTGGCGCTGGCCGTGGTCGCGGTGGAGGCGGTGGGGGGGCTGGCCGCGCTGGAGGAGGGGCTCCACGCGGCCTACGGGACGAAGGACGCCGCGCTGGCGTTTCTGCCGCAGGGCGGTGCCACGTGGATGCCGCTGACCGCGCTCCTCGCGTTCCTCACCGTGCAGTGGTGGGCCACCTCCTACCCGGGCAGCGAGCCCGGCGGCGGCGGGTACGTGGCGCAGCGGATGTTCTCCTCGCGGACCGAGCGCGACGCGCAGTTGGCGACGCTCTGGTTCACGGTGGCGCACTATGCCGTCCGGCCCTGGCCCTGGGTGCTCACCGGATTGGCGGTGGTGGTGCTGTACGGGCGCGAAGACGCCGCGGGCGGGTACGTGCGCGCGGTGATGGAGCTCCTGCCCAGTGGTTGGCGCGGGTTGATGGTGGCCGCGTTCGGCGCCGCGTACATGTCCACCTTGTCCACCCAGCTCAACTGGGGCGCCTCCTATCTGGTGAATGACCTGGGCGGCGGCGCGGAGGGCGGGCGGCGGAGGGTGTGGCTCGGGCGCGGCGCGACGGTGCTGCTGTTCGGGCTGTCGCTCGGGGTGACGTGGCTCTTGCAGCGGTTGGGCTCGGTGGAGGCCGCGTGGCGGCTGCTCATCGCGCTCGGAGCCGGGACGGGGCCCGTGCTCATCCTCCGTTGGTATTGGTGGCGGCTGTCCGCGTGGTCGGAGATAGGCGCGATGGCCTCCGCGCTGCTGTCCTTCGCGGTGCTCACGCTGGGCGGCGTGTTCGACCCCGGGCATCCGCTGGAGGCCGTGTGGCTGATGCTCACCACCACCGCGGTGACGACCGTGGTCTGGCTGGTGGTGACGTGGCTGGCGCCGGGGACCGACCCTGCGGTGCTGGATGCCTTCTACGTGAAGGTCCGCCCGGGAGGACCCGGGTGGCGGCAGGTGCGGACGCGGCTCGGGTTGGCGGAGGAGCAGGTCGCGGAGGGCGCGGTGACCGTCGTCCACTTCGTCGCAGGGCTGGCGTGCGTGTACGGCACCCTCTTCGGCGTGGGGCGGCTGTTCTTCGGACCGCTGTGGCAGGCGGTGGGGCTGCTGGGAGTCGCCGCGGTGGGGTTTGGGTGGCTCGCGAAGAAGCTGCGGTGAGTTCCGCTGCTTGCTCCGGGGCATTCGCCAGGGCCGGGTGCATTGATGGGACGTCCGGGCGGTTCGGGGGCGAACCTGCGGCCGCTGGAGACGTCGCGCGACTTCTGGGCGGTGGCACCTGGCGAAGGAGCATGGGGGACGCTGCCTCTGCGCCCTGCTCGGACGGCGTGCCCAGCCCGGCGCTCCGTCACGGTGAGGCCCTCACGTCGCACCTCCAGAATGGAGGTGGTTCAGATGCGACGCCGGTTCGCACCGTGCGCTTCCCGCGCCTGGCCAGTCCGGGACTGAGGCCGACACCCGCCGCACCCGCCGCACCCGCCTGCACCTCCAGAATGGAGGTGGCCGAGACGCGATGGCGAGGTCGCACCCTGCGCTCTGCGCGCCTGGGCGAGTCCGGGACTGAGGACGACGCCCGCCGCACCCGCCTGCACCTCCACAGTGGAGGTGGTCGATGGAGGGGACGCGCGGTGCGGATGCCCGAACCTCCTCGATCGGCCTGGCGATGTCGGCATCGCAGCCCGCCTGCACCTCCAGAATGGAGGTGGCCGAGACGCGATGGCGAGGTCGCACAGTGCGCTCTGCGCGCCGAGTCCGGGACTGAGGCCGACACCCGCCGCACCCGCCTGCACCTCGGCAGTAGAGGTTGTGGGGGCTCAGTGGGCCTGG
>CAZQVZ010000468.1:0-4313 GCA_964596895.1 uncultured Myxococcaceae bacterium | reverse complement strand
TCGGGATGAGCGGCATCGCCGAGGTGCTGTTGAACCTCGGCTACAAGGTGTCCGGCTCGGACCTCAAGGAGAGCGACATTACCCGGCGGCTGCAGGGCCTGGGCGCCACGCTCTGCTACGGCCACCGCTCCGACAACCTGGTCCACGCGGACGTGGTGGTCATCTCCTCCGCGGTCCGCAAGGACAACCCGGAGGTCGTCACCGCGCGGCAGCGGAAGATCCCGGTCATCCCCCGGGCGGAGATGCTGGCGGAGCTGATGCGGCTCAAGTACGCGGTCGCCGTCGCCGGCTCTCACGGAAAGACCACCACCACGTCGATGGTGGCGACGGTGCTCTCCGCCGCCGGGCTGGATCCGACCGCGGTGGTGGGCGGCAAGGTCAACGTCCTCGACTCGAACGCGAAGCTCGGCAAGAGCGAGCTGATGGTGGTGGAGGCGGACGAGTCCGACGGCTCCTTCCTGCACCTGCACCCGTCCGTCGCGGTGGTCACCAACATCGACCCCGAGCACATGGACCACTACGGCTCTCTGGAGAACCTGCGCGCGTCGTTCGTGCAGTTCTGCAACCGGGTGCCGTTCTACGGGCTCAACGTCTTGTGCCTGGACCACCCGAACGTGCAGGCCCTGCTGCCGGACATCGAGAAGCGGGTGGTCACCTACGGTTCGTCCCACCAGGCGGACTACCGGCTGGAGGAGGTGCGCCTGGACGGGTTCTCCACCCGCTTCCGCGCCTTCCGCCGCAACCAGGACCTGGGCGAGTTCTGCGTGCGGATGGTGGGCGCCCACAACGCCATGAACGCGCTGGCGGTGGTGGCGGTGGCGGAGGAGTTGGACATCCCCCTGGACACCGTGCGCAGCGCGCTCGCGGACTTCGGCGGGGTGCAAAGGCGCTTCACCGTGCGCGGCGAGGCGAAGGGCATCACCGTGGTGGATGACTACGGGCACCACCCGACCGAAGTGAAGGCCACCCTCGCCGGCGCCCGCAGCGCGTTTGGCCGGCGGATCATCGCCGCCTTCCAGCCGCACCGGTACTCGCGCACCCAGGACCAGTTCACCGAGTTCGCCACCTCCTTCAACGACGCGGACGTGCTCTTCGTCACCGGCATCTACGCCGCGGGCGAAGAGCCCCTGCCGGGCATCAGCGGGCAGACGCTCGCAGAGGCCATCGCCGCGCACGGGCACAAGGACGTCACCTTCGTGGAGAAGCGGCAGGACTTGCCTGCGGCCATCGCCGCGCGCGCGCAGGAGGGGGACATCGTCCTCACGCTCGGCGCGGGGGACATCACCCAGACCGCCGGCGAGCTGCTCTCGGCGCTGGAGCGCACGCGGTGAGCCTGAAGGACCGCCTCAGCCCCGGTGGGGACCTCCACGGGGAGGTGAAGGCGGACCTGCCGCTCGCGCCGTGGACGAGCGTGCGGGTGGGCGGCAACGCGGAGGTGTGGGTGCGGCCCGCGAACCCGGACGCGCTGGTGGAGCTCTTGCGCCGGGTGCGCGAGGAGGGCTGCGCGCTGACGGTCCTGGGCGGCGGCGCCAACACCCTGGTCGGTGACGGCGGGGTGCCCGGGGTGACGGTGAAGCTGCCGAGCGACTTTCTCCCCGAGGCCCGGGAGCTGGACGAAGAGGGCGGCACCCTGACGCTCGGCGCGGGCTCGGCCATCGCCCGGCTCATCCACCAGATGAAGACGCACCAGCTGGTGGGCGCGGAGTTTCTGGCCGGCATCCCGGGGACCCTGGGCGGCGCGGTCACCATGAACGCGGGGACCAAACACGGCGAGTGCATGAGCCGCGTGGTCGCGGTGGAGTGGGCGACGGCGGACGGCCTGGGCTGGGTGGAGGCGAAGGCGCTGAGCTGGCAGTACCGCCGGACGCACCTGCCCGAGGGCGCGGTGGTGACGCGGGCGAGGTTCCGGCTGCCGCGCGGAGACGTGGCCGCGTCGGACGCGGCGATGAAGGCGGACCTCGACTACCGCAAGAGCACCCAGCCGCTCTCGCAGCCGAACTTCGGCAGCGTGTTCAAGAACCCGAGGCCGCACTTCGCGGGGAATCTCATCGAGCAGGTGGGGTTGAAGGGCCACGTGCTGGGGGCGGCGCAGATCTCCTCTCAGCACGCGAACTGGATCGTCAACCTGGGTGGGGCCACCGCGAAGGACGTGACGTCGTTGATGGCGCTCGCGCAGCGGCGGGTGCGGGAGCGTTTTGGCGTGGAGCTGGAGCCGGAGGTGAAGCGGGTCGGGCTGTTCCACCCGCTCTCTGAGGAGGCGCAAGGATGACGGGCGCATTCACGAAGACGCAGCTCAAGACCCTGAAGGTGGGCGTGCTGCTGGGCGGGATGTCGGTGGAGCGAGCGGTGTCCTTGCGCAGCGGCGCCGCGGTGTCGAAGGCCCTCCGGGGCCTGGGCTACGACGTGGTGGACATCGACGTGGGCAAGGACCTGCCGGAGCGGCTTCGGGCGGAGAGGGTGGAGGTGGCCTTCATCGCCCTGCACGGGCGCTACGGCGAGGACGGCACGGTGCAGGGGCTTCTGGAGTCCATGTTCATCCCCTACACCGGCGCGGGCGTGCTCGCGTCCTCGGTGGGCATGGACAAGGTCTTCACCAAGCAGGTCTTCACCGCCCACGGCATCCCCACGCCGCCGTACCGGACCTTCCTGAGCGCGAAGGAGGCCATCGCCGCCACGGATGAGCTGCCGTTCCCGTTCCCGGTGGTGGTGAAGCCTTCGCGGGAAGGGTCTTCGGTGGGCGTGCACATCTGCAAGACGCGCGATGTGTACCGCGCCGCGGTCGAGGACGCGTCGCAGTACGCCGGGACCTTGCTGGTGGAGCAGTTCATCAAGGGCCGCGAGGTGCAGGGCGCGGTGCTGGACGACGAGGCGCTGGGCGCCATCGAGGTCGTCCCCGCGCGGGAGTTCTACGACTACGAGGCGAAGTACCAGGCCGAAAGCGGGACGAAGTACCTGTTCCCGGCGCCCCTGCCGCAGGGCCAGTACGAGCGCGTGAACGAGGTGTGCCTGGGCGCGCACCGGGCGCTGGGCTGCAGCGGCGCCACCCGGAGTGACCTCATCGTCACCGGGAAGGGGGAGGTGTTCATCCTCGAGGTGAACACGCTGCCCGGCATGACCGAGACCAGCCTGCTGCCGAAGATCGCCGCCGGCCGGGGGGTCGACTTCCCCCACCTGTGCGAGCGGCTCTTGCAGGGCGCCAGCTTGAAGGCGTGAGCCGGTCTCCCCGGTCCTTCGGGGAGAGGGCTGGGGGGGCCGGGCGGGGGTGACGGCGGGATTTTGATCGCTACAGCTACAGAGCTGTGGCCAGAAATTTGCGGGGGGCACAGACCCGGTTGAGCATCCGGGTTCGAGGGAGGGAGCGCACTTTGGCCCTGGGGAGGGGGAGGAACCGTCGCCGGAACGACGCCGCCACACGCGCGGCCGACACCCGTGCGTTCGCCACGCGGGCGGTGTTCGTCCTCTGGCGGGTGACGGCGGCGCTCGGGGTGCTCGCCGGGCTGGTGTTCGGCGGCTACAAGACGTGGCAGTGGGCCACCACCTCGGAGAGGTTCGCGCTGCAGACGGTGACCGTCGCCGGCACCGTTCGCGCGGACCCGAACGAGGTGAGCAGGCTGGCGGGGCTGTACGGCGGGCAGAACCTGTTCCGGCTGGACGTGCCGGCAGCGGTGAAGGGGGCGCAGGCGCACCCGTGGGTCAGGCGCGCGGAGATCACCCGTCACTTCCCGGCGTCGGTGTCGGTGGTGGTGGAGGAGCACGAGCCCGCGGCGCTGGTGGCGCTGGGGGATCTGTACCTGCTGGATGCGGCAGGGGAGCCCTTCAAGCGGCTCGTGGCCGGTGACGCGCTGGACCTGCCCCTGGTTACCGGCATCACGCGCGAGCAGTACATGGAGCAGCCGGAGGAGACCGCGGCCAAGTTCCGGCGGGCGCTGGAGGCGATGGCGGCCTACGCCGAAGCCCCGGACGCGGATCCGGACGGCCTCTCCGAGGTGCGGGTCCGCGGGGGCGAAGTGGGCATCATCACCCGGGCGGGCGTGGAGATCCGGCTCGGCGAAGAAGTGACCGTGGAGAAGCTGCAGCGGCTGGCGCGCGTTCGGCGCGAGCTGGCCCGCCGCAACCTCACCGCGGAGGTCATCCACCTCGACAACCGGGCCAGGCCCGGATGGGTGACCGTGAAGACCGCGACGACTGCCACCGAGAGGCGGCAGGCGTCGGTGCAGTAGGAGCTCGCCGCGAGAGCGGGAGCGGGAGGGTAGTGAACATGGCGAAGCAGAAGTCCGGGGACATCGTGGTGGGGCTCGACATCGGGACCACCA
>CAZQVZ010000467.1:0-4328 GCA_964596895.1 uncultured Myxococcaceae bacterium | reverse complement strand
GTGCGCGCCAGCTCGTAGAAGTCCACGTCGTCCACCCGGGCGCCACTGGAGGCAGAGACGGGTGCGTCATCGTCGTCATCCTCTGGCGGGAGTGTCGCGGCCTTCGCCTCGGCCCTCACCCCCGGCGACTGGAGGGCTCCCAGAGGGGGCGCGGTGGCTGCTGCCGAAAGACTCACGCTCGGCTGCCGGCCCTCCAGGAGCGCGGCCAACTCGGCGACGTGGCTGAAGCAGTCCGGCGTGATGACCGGCCCTTCCGCGAAGATGGCCGCGGAGGCGAGCACGTTCTCCAACTCGCGCACGTTGCCGGGCCAGGGGTGCCTGGCCAGAAGCTCCAGCGCCTCCGCGGACAGTTGGCGCAGAGGCTCGCCCCGCTCCTTCGCCGCGCGGGCGAGGAAGTGCTCCGCGAGCACCGGCAGGTCTTCTGCCCGGTCCCGCAGCGGCGGCAGCTCCAGCATCACGCCCTTGAGCCGGTAGTAGAGGTCCTGGCGGAACCGCCCCTGGGTGATCAGCGTCTCGAGGTCCCGGTTGGTGGCGCAGATGACCCGGACGTCCACCTTGACCGTCTTCGTCCCGCCCACCCGCTCGAACTCGCGCTCCTGGAGCACGCGCAAGAGCGCCACCTGCGCCTTGGGGCTGATGTCGCCGATCTCGTCGAGGAACAGGGTGCCGCCGTCCGCCAACTCGAAGCGGCCCTTGCGCTCGCGGATGGCGCCGGTGAACGCGCCCTTCTCATGGCCGAAGAGCTCGGAGAGCAGGAGCTCCTCCACCATGGCCGCGCAGTTCACCTTCACCAGCGGCATGCCGCGCCGGGGCGACAGGTCGTGGATGGCCTGGGCGAGGACCTCCTTGCCGGTGCCGCTCTCACCCCGGATGAGCACCGTGGTCTGCGACCTTGCGATGGGCTCTATCTGCCGGGTGATCTTC
This sequence comes from uncultured Myxococcaceae bacterium, assembly GCA_964596895.1. GTDB lineage: Bacteria > Myxococcota > Myxococcia > Myxococcales > Myxococcaceae > JAFAFL01. The sequence continues at coordinate 3,404 of CAZQVZ010000467.1, read as the reverse complement.
GCGAGCGGCTCGGAGCGGCCCACGAAGCCATGCGTCACGTCCGCTGCTGCGCAGGGGGGGGCCGGCACCATCCGGCGCGGCAGCCGCAGCTCCGGCTCCACCGCGGAGTAGACCTCTGCCCGCCGGGGGATGGCCAAGAACCCCGGCCGCATCGCCGGGGGGACGCGCCCGAGCAGCTCATGCAACAGGCGGCCTGCGCGCGCCATCTCCGCCTGCGCGCCGGAGACGTCCCCTGCCCCCAGCCGCAGCTTGCCCATGAGGAAGTACACGCGGAACGGCCCCTCCAGCTCCGCGCGGTCCAGGAGCGCTTCACGCGCCCGGGTGGAGGCCCGCCCTGCGCCCTGCAGGTCTCCCACCGCGAGGCACAGCTCCGCGCGCACCAGCTCCACCTCCACCTGCGCCTGCGGCATCCGGGTGGCGCCCACCTCCACCACCCGCCGAGACAGCTCCGCCTGCGCCTGCGCCCGGTCTCCGACAGACAGGTGCGCGCGCGCCTTCACCGCCGCCGCGAACGCCGCGTAGTCCGACGCGCCCACGCCCTCCAGCAGGTCCCGCGCCTCATCCAGCAGCGGGAGCGCCTTCTGCGCGTCGCGCCCATCGAGCGCCACTTCGCCCAGGACCAGCTTCGAAGAGCCTTCGAGGTAGCGCTCGCCCTGCTCCTTGGCCTTGTGCAGCGCGTGGGTGGCGAGCTCCTGCGCGCGCCCCAGGTCCCCCAGGAACGCGCACACCCGCGCGAGGTTCACCGCGGCCTGCGCCGCCTCGCGCGCGCTCTGCAGCCGTGAGAACGCCGCCAGGGCGTGCGAGAGGCTGTCCAGCGCGGGCTCGAAGTCTCCGCCTTCGTAGTAGAGGAGCCCCAGGTTGAAGCGCGCCCGCGCCTCCAGCGCGCGCTCACCCGCCGGCGCCGCCGCGCGGTAGCAGACGATGGCCCGCTCGCGGTCACCCTGCTTGTGGGCGGTGACGCCGCGGTTCACCAGCGCCCGCGCCAGCTCCTGCCTCAGGCCGTGCGCTTCGGCCTGCCGTTCATTTTCGGCGAAGAGCCCGTCCGCCTCCGCGAGCGCGCCCTTGAGCAGGTGCGCGCGGCCGAGCGCGTTGCGCAAGGTGATCTGCGCCAGCGGCTCCGTCAGCGTGGGCGCGTGCGCCGCCCCCAGCGCCAGGGCCTCATCCGGGCGCCCGCGCAGCAGGGCCAGCTCCACCTGGAGGCTCCGCGCTTCGGCAGCGGCGGGGCCACCTGCGGTCAGGACCGGGAGCAGCAACAAGGAGGCACGCGAAGGCCGCCCCAGCCGCATCAACAGCCGCGCCAAGGGCACCCTGAGCGCGAACGCCGCCTGCGCGTCTCCACGTACCCGCGCCCGCGACAGATGGCGCAAAGCCGCCCTCAAATCCGCGCGCGCCCCGTGCAGGTCGGAGCAGAGCCGGTGCGCCCGGGCGAGGTCTTCACCCGAGAGGTGCGGCAGCGCCCGCTCCAACAGGCCCAGCGCCTCTTCGGTGGCGCCCCGCTGCGACAGCGCGCAGGCCGCGTCCAGCGCCACCTTCGCGCCCTCTTCGGGGGCCGTGCCGAGCAGCAGCGCCGCGGCGCGCGTCTTCTCACCGCTCTCCAGGTAGAAGCGCCCCAGGGCGCAGGCCAGGTCCCCGAGCCGTGAGGCCCCCACGGAGGCGGCGAACGCGGCGCGCTCCGACTCCCGCGCGAACCGGTAGGAGGGAACCCCGCGGGCGATGCGCACGGTCACCACGTGTTCGTGCACCAGCGCGTCGAGCAGGGCCGCGGCGCCGGCGCCGTCTGCGCCCAGCCGCTGCAGGACGCCGCCCACCTCATCCGGGGACAGCGCGCCGTCCGCGCACGCGAGGATCTCCAGCACCGACCGGACGTCTGCGCCCAGGCGCTCCACGCGGCGCAGGAAGAAGTCCACCGGCCGTCCCTGCGGACGGCTGAGCAGGGCCTCCAGGGTGTCCGGCATCCCCAGGGTGGCCTCGAAGAGCCGCTCTGCGACCTCGGCGCGGCCGAGAAAGGCCCGGATGCCCTCCAAATCCAGCCCGCCCAGAGGCAGGGTGCGCGCAGGCAGCCGCGCGAGCAGCTCCGCCAGCGCCGCTGAAGACGGCGCGTCATCCCGCATCGACGCGACGTACAGCCCGCCGGTGCGGGATTCGGGCGCGGTCACCACCGCGGCGAGGTACCGGAAGAGCTCCACGCTGCCCGGGTCCGCGGCGTCCAGGTCCGGCAGCAGGTACACCGGGCAGCCCCCCCCTGCCTGCGAGAAGAGCTCCCCCGTGGCGTCGAACAGCGCCAGCCGATCTGCCCCGGCACCTTCGGCCCCGTCCTGGGGCACCGCGCCGCCCAGGACGGGCGCCAGCGTGCGCGCTGCGGCGAGCAGCTTCTCTGCCGGCGCGCCCGAGTGCCCGAGGTGCTCGAGGAGGTCCCGGCACAGGGAGGCGAACAGCCCGAAGGGCCTCTTCGCGTCCCGCGGAGATTCGGCCTCGAACACCGCCACGCCCCGGGCGCCCGCTGCCTGCCGGAACTGCCGGAACAGGTGCGACTTGCCGACACCGGAGGGGCCGCGGACGAACACGAACCGCGCGCGGCGGCTGCTTCGGGCCTCGTCGAGCTCTCGAACCAGCAGCGAGAGCTCTGCTTCACGGCCGCCGGTTGCTTCGGGTTGCCGCCACAGCGACAGGACTTCATGGGCCATCCGGACACGGCTCCTTGCGGGGGTCCCAACGACTGCGTCGGGGAAGGTGAGCAACGCATGTGCCACCGCCCCCGGCGCCGGAAACCGAAGGAAATGCGCAGACCTCTACCGGGCCTCGGGCCATTTCGAGGCGCTCGGGAATAACCGCAGGGCAGCAGGGTCGCGCGCGCCCCCGAACTGACCGAAACGAGGTCAGTCCTTGACGGGCGTGGCCTTGAGGGCGGCCTTGCCCTCCTTCACGTAGACCTGGAAGCGCACGGTGCGGCACTGGTACTTCGCCACGAGCTGCTCGCGGTTCTTGCGCAGCTTCACCGCGAACTTGTCGAAGGTGAGCCCGTCCGCCGCCTCACCGCAGGTCTCGCGGGTCTGGAGGAAGGACTGGAAGACCTCGAAGAAGTGGGCTTCGTCCGCGTCCTGCGGCGCCGCCTGGGTCGCCACCTGCGGCGGAGGCGGGGAGAAGGTCCGGACCCGCGCCGCGACGGGAGCATCCGCCGAGCGCGCCGCCTGCTGGAGCAGCTCCGCCGGGACGGCGGCCACCCGGGTGGCGTCGGGGTTGTCGTTCCCACTGCCGCCGTCGTGGTCGTAGAGGGCGCCCTGGGCTGCGGCGAGCGCGAACGGATCCGCGTTGGTGGGATAGGCCTCGGTGGGCGGCGGGTCCGCGGCGGGCGGCGGCGGAGGCGGGGGCGCGTCGTCGAACAGGCCGTGGCCGAGCCCGCGGCC
>CAZQVZ010000466.1:0-4352 GCA_964596895.1 uncultured Myxococcaceae bacterium | reverse complement strand
TGCGCCACCAGCCGGTCCCGCCGCCGCAGAAGCCACGCAGAAGGCTCGTCTTCCAGCACGCCCAGCACCTTCGAGATCCTCCGCACGTCCTCGCGCAGCGCCTGCAGCGTCCGGCCCACCAGCGCCTTGTCCTTCACCGGCGGCTTGTCGAGCAGCTCGTTCATGGCCGCGAACGCGGAGGACACCCCTGCCAGCGCGCCGGGGACATTGAAGTCGTCGTCCAGGGCCGCCTCGAAGGCCGCCAGGTGCCCCTCGGGCTCGCCGTGCAAAGGCCCCTTCGCGAACGCCTTGCCGCCCACCCGCTCGTCCACGCGCCGCAGGGTTTCGTAGAGGTATTCGAGCCGGGTCTCCGCGTCCGAGAGCGACTTGTCGGTGAAGTTGAGCGGGTTCCGGTAGTGCGTGGAGAGGAAGAACAGCCGCAGCGCTTCGGGGTCCACCTTCTGCAGCGCGTCCCGCAGGCGCACCACGTTGCCCAGGCTCTTGGACATCTTGGCGCCCTCGAGATCGAGGAAGCCGCAGTGCATCCAGTACCGGCAGAAGGTGTGGCCGGAGGCCGCCTCCGACTGGGCAATTTCGTTTTCGTGGTGCGGGAAGATGAGGTCCAGCCCGCCGCCGTGCAGGTCGAAGTCGTCGCCGAGGTACTTCGCGCTCATCGCCGAGCACTCGATGTGCCACCCCGGCCGGCCCTTGCCCCACGGGCTGTCCCACGCAGGCTCGCCGGGCTTGGCGCCCTTCCACAGGGCGAAGTCCAGAGGCTCCCGCTTCTGGTCACCCGCCTGGACGCGCTCGCCCGCGCGCAGGTCGTCGAGGTTCCGCTTCGAGAGCTTGGCGTACTGCGGGTAGCGGCTGACCTGGAAGTACACGTCCCCCTGTGACTCGTAGGCGACGCCGCGCTCCACCAGCTGCGAGATGATCCCGATGATCTCCGGGATGTGGTCGCTCACCTTCGGCGAGACGTCCGGCTCCACCAGGTGCAGCGCCTTCGCGTCCTCCCGGAACGCGTCGATGTACCGCTGCGCCAGCGCCACCGGCGCCTCGCCCGTTTCGGCCGCCGCCTTGATGATCTTGTCGTCCACGTCGGTGTAGTTCCGCACGTAGTCGACCTTGAAGCCGCGGTGCCGCAGGTGCCGCACGACGACGTCGAACGCGGTGAACGTCCGCGCGTTGCCGATGTGCACGTAGCTGTAGACGGTGGGCCCGCAGACGTACATCCGGATGCGTCCGGGCTCCTTCGGCTGCAGCGGTTCCTTCTGGTTCGTGAGCGTGTTGAAGACGGTGATCATGAAGGGCCGGGGACTGTAGCAGGACGACGCGGCGCGTCTTGCCCGGACTGACCGGCGCAGGCCGTTCGCCACCCTTTCGGAGCCCTTTCGGAGCCCTTTCGGACAGGTGGCTGACTTCGGGTGTCCGAACGTGCGACAACTTCCGCTGCAGCCACGCATCAGTTTGACCGCGAGCGCGACAACTCCCCGAACTTCCGAAACTTTTGTCACGCGAGGGCGACAATCTCCATGGCCGCGCCCTTGCTTCGGAGACCCCCATGGCCCCATCGAATCCCAAGCACCGCTCCCGTCCGCGCCCCGCCCCCCAGGCTGCGCCGCGGCGGAAGCCCACGCTGGAGTTGCCCTTCAGCGACGACGAGGTGCTCCACGCGGATGACCCGAGGCCCCAGCACGTGCCGGTCTACCCCACCGAGATCCGCCGCCCCGCCCGCCGGCAGGAGGAGGCCATCCCCACCACCGTCTACGAGATCTCCCAGGACGAAGAGCTCGTCGCGCCGTGGGACGCCCAGGAGCTCTCGGACGAAGGCCACAAGCCCGCCTTCCTCTACGTGGAGAAGGGCCCCGGCCAGGGCCAGCTCGTCCCGGTGAAGCAGGGGTCCATGGTCATCGGCCGCGCCAGCGTGTCCGAGTTGCGGCTGCAGCACCCGTCGGTGAGCCGCCGCCACGCGCAGCTCACCCGGCTGGGCGAGCGCTTCTACCTGAAGGATCTCGGCAGCCAGAACGCCACCTTCGTGAACAAGGTGCGCATCGAGGCGGAGGTGGAGGTCTACCCCGGAGACCTCCTGCAGATTGGCTCGGCCACCGTGAAGCTGCGCGGGCCCATGGAGAAGGTCTCGGACGAGACCCGCCGCCTGCTCGAAAAGGCCGAAAAGCAGCAGGCCCGTTCGGCCCGGCGCAAGAAGCCGCGGGTGGAGACGGACGCGCACCACGTCCCCCGCACCAACCGGGTGCTGGTGGCGGTGGCCTGCGCGGGCATCGCCGTCGGTCTGGGCGCGCTCGGGCTTCTGGCGTACCGGCTCGTGAACCCCGAGCCCTCGTTCCAGACGCTCGCCGGGGGGATGGAGGTGGAGGCCTCGGCGCCGGTGGTGGCGGTGGCCGCGGCAAGGGGTGACCAGCCCTCCGCAGGCCCTCTGGACGCCGTGCCCGCCAACGCGCCGGTTCCCGCGCCCCCCGCAGACCCTGTGTCCGAACGGATCGCCCAGCAGATGGAGCGGACCCAGGCCCTTCGCGCCGCTGCTGCCCCTGCCGTCGCCCGCGCCGAGCCCACCCGCAGCGCCGCGAAGGTCGCGCGCCAGACGTCCACGCCTGCACCCAGGAGCGCGCCCGCTCCGAAGGCCTCGCCCGCCCCGGCGGCCGCGCCCACCAACGCCGCCATCCTCAAGCTGTACGAAGACGGCAAGGTGGCCGAGGCCATCAGCGGGGCGCGCGCCGCGGGAGACCTGGAGTTGGCGCAGAAGCTCACCGAGTTCCAGGCCGCCTACGCCGCCGGACAGCGCGCGGAGAAGTCAGGTGACGCCGGCGGCGCGGTGGCCGGCTACACGCGGGCGCTCGAGGTGGACGAAGGCATCTCCGGCGGCTGGGGCAAGCACGGCCCGGCCATCTCGAAGAAGCTCGGCAACATCTTCACGCTCTATGGCCAGCACCTGCTCAAGAACGACGATGAAGCCGGCGCGACGAAGGCGTTCGGGGAGGCCATCAAGTACGACCCCACGAACAAGGTGGCCAGGCGGCACCTGGCCGCCGGCGGGGCCGGCGAAGCCACCGCTGCGGCGCCAACGCCTGCGCCGGCCCCGGTGAAGAAGGCGCAGGCGAAGGCCGCCATCGATGATGCGTGGGAGGAGCCTGTGCCCACCCGCGCCGCGAAGACCGCTGCCATCGACGACGCCTGGGGCGACTGACTCAGGCCCGGCTGGGCCCCCGCCGCGCGGCGAGGTCCCGGACGAGGAACCACACGTTCACCATCACGAACGTGAACAGGAGCCCGAAGATGAGGAGCGTGCCCACCTCTCCGCGCGGCCGCTCCCCTTCGAGGATGAGCCACAGCTTGCCGTCCTGACGCTTGACCTCGTCCAGCACGCCGAGCCTGTCGAACGCCTCCTTGAACTTCGGCGCGTCGTCCTCCACCACCAGCCGGCCGCGGACGCCGAAGGGCCGCTGATCCACGGGTGACGGCGGGCGGTTCTCCGGCCAGTCTTCGGTGGGCAGCGCCGGGCGGTGGACCAACAGCGGCGTCCCCTGCAGCCCCACCGTCACCCTCACCGTGCCGCCGTGGCGCGAAAACGTCCCGATGTGCGTGGGGAGGCCGTGCACCTGCGCATACCGGTTGGTCCGCAGCTCCGAGAAGTCATAGTCCCCTTCGCTGCCGAGCGTGAGGGGCTCGGAGGGCGAGAAGAAGTACGCCAGCTCCCGGTCCAACCGGTGCCACGCCGCCATCCCCAGCGCGAGGAGGATGGCCAACAGCGCCGTGGGCCAGCGGATGCCGAGCCTCGGACGCGACAGCTTCGCCTCCAATTCGCGGATGACTCTCTCGCGCTCCTCTTCGAGCGATTCAGCCATGACCTGACGACCCCAAAGACGGCAAAAGGCCCCGCCGTCCGCCATGGACGTGGGGCCTCCTGTTTACGCCGTTTGCGGCAGGGATCAGCCGGCGATGTTGAAGATCTTCTTCAAGTCCGCCTCGATCTCGTCCTCGGTGCACTCCTTGGCGAGGGAGAGCTCCTTGATCAGCAGGGACCGCGCCGTGTCGAGCATCTTGCGCTCGCCGAAGGACAGGTCCTTGTCGCCCTTGAGGAGGTAGAGGTCCCGCAGCACTTCGGCGATCTCAAAGACCGAGCCGGTCTTGATCTTCTCCATGTACTCCCGGTAGCGCCGGTTCCAGGTGGTGGAGTCCACCGAGATGTCCTTCTCCCGGAGGATGGCGTAGACCTGCTTCACGTCCTCCTCGCTGATGATCTCCCGGAGGCCCACCGAGCCCACCTTGTTGATGGGGATCATGATCCGCATCCCGTTCTCGAGGATCCGCAGCACGTAGAACGACTGGCGCTGGCCGGCGACCTCCGTGTGCTCGAT
>CAZQVZ010000465.1:0-4373 GCA_964596895.1 uncultured Myxococcaceae bacterium | reverse complement strand
GTCGGCGGCTTCCGCCGGCACAAAGACGGCGGCGTGGGCTCGTTGTTGCTTGGGCTCTACGACGAAGACGGCGTGCTCCACCATGTCGGCCACACCTCCGCCTTCACCGTGAAGATGCGGCGGGAGCTGGAGGCGAAGTTGAAGCCTCTGGAAGGTGGCCACAGCTTCGGCGCAGGGCGCGCCCCCGGAGGCCCGAGCCGCTGGTCCCAGGGCCGCGACATGAGCTGGGCGCCAGTAGCGCCCACATTGGTGTGCGAGGTGAAGTTCGACCACCTCCAGGGCGACCGCTTCCGCCACGCCGCACGCTTCCTACGCTGGCGTCCCGACAAGGAGCCCATGGACTGCGACTTCGCCCAGCTCCAACCGCCCCATCCGTTCCGACTGGATGACCTGCCGCGCGTGGCGCAGGACGTCCACGCGGAGTGACGGGAGAAAGTCTCTTCGATCTGGACGGTGCGGAAGGTGACAGTGGGGACGTCTTCGGGGTGGGGCGCAGGCTCCGGCTGCGCCACGCTCCGCGAGTGCAGGTCGCGAGGAATCAGGGCCCAGCAGGTCCCGCCACCCCTACCTCGCAGAAGCCCGCCAACGCTCGCTAAAGAACTCAGGAGCCTCGAACCGGCCTCGTTCGGTGAGCGAATAGAGCGGTTCCTCGTCCACGCCCCAGAACACCTTGCGTTCGACGTACACGTCCTGGAGCACGCCGTCGGACAGACGCAGGAAGATCGATGGGAAGGACCGGACGCGAGGCACCGGACGCGACAGGAGCCACAATTCTGCTCCGGACTGCTCGACCTCCACCTTCACGGGCGGGCCGACAACCTTCTCGATCTCCGTGCGGGTCGTGCCCAGCCGCAGCGCCTTGATGGACTCTGGCGTGAGCCCGGTCGCCACATCGCTTCCGGACCAGGGCCACCCGAACACGACGGGGGCCCCTCCCACGAGCAGCGCGACAACGCCGCAGACGCGCACCACTGCCTTTGTGCCGCACCTGAACGCACCCGCGCTGCGGGGACTTAGCGCGCCCCGAGCACAGCCGGCACGCCCGACCGGTAGGCCTTGTTCAGGCTCCGCAGCGGGACGCTGAAGGCGCCATCCACGGTGAGGGAATCTCCGCCCACCTCGCCGACGACCGCGCAGGGGACGCCCGCGTCCGCGCAGGCCTTCTCCACGGCGACGCGCTGCTCCGGCTTGAACGACACGACGATGCGGGACGCGTCCTCACCGAAGAGGAACGCGTGCGGCGCGACCGAACCGAAGTCGACCTTCACCTTCGCGCCCAGGATCCTCTCTCCGTCCATCACGCACGACTCAGCCAGCGCCACGGCGAGGCCACCTTCGGAGCAGTCGTGCGCGGAGGCCACGGTCTGCGCGCGGACCAGTTCGCGCACCACCTTCTGCAGCGCCACCTCCGCCGTCACGTCCAGCGCCGGCGGCCTTCCCGCCAGCTTGTCGAAGAACGCCTTCAAGTACTCGCTGCCGCCCAGGTGCCCCTTCGTCTCACCCAGCACCGCGATGAGGTCCCCGTCGCGCACGAACGACGCGCCCACCGTCTTCGTCACGTCCGGCAGGAGGCCGACGATGGCGACGGTCGGGGTGGGGAGGATCGCCTTGCCCTCGGTCTCGTTGTAGAGGCTCACGTTGCCGGAGACGACCGGCACGCCCAACTCCCGGCAGGCGGCGGCGAGGCCCCGCGTGGCCTCGGCGAACTGCCACATGATCTCCGGCTTCTCGGGGTTGCCGAAGTTGAGGCAGTCCGTCAGCCCCATGGGCTCGCCGCCCACGCACGCAATGTTCCGCGCGCACTCCGCCACTGTCAGCCGCGCGCCCTCGTACGGGTCGAGGAACACGAAGCGGCTGTTGCAGTCCGCCTTGAGCGCAATGCCGCGCCCGCTCCCCTCCACCCGCACCACCGCGGCGTCACCCTTGCCCGGACCCACCACGTTCCCGAGCCGGACCATGTGATCGTACTGGCTGAACACCCACTCCTTGCTGGCGATGGTCGGCCGCGAGAGCAGCTTGAGCAGCGCCTCGCCGAGATCCTTCGGCGCGGGCAGCGTGGACGCGTCGAACGCCTGCAGCGAATCGAGGTCCGCGGGACGCTTCGTCGGCCGGTCATACACGGGCGCGCCGTCGGTCAGCGGATCCACCGGCAGGTCGGACACCAGCGTGTCACCCTCGTAGATCTGATGACGCCCGGTGTCGGTGACCTCGCCAATCACCGCCACGTCCAGGTCCCACTTCTGGAAGATGTCGATGACCTCCTGCTCGCGCCCCCGCTGGGCGACGATGAGCATCCGCTCCTGGCTCTCGGAGAGCATGCACTCGTACGGGGTCATCCCGTCCTCGCGCCGGGGCACCTTGAGGATGTCCATCCGCAGGCCGCTGCCCGCGCGCGCCGCCATCTCCACCGAAGACGACGTCAGCCCCGCCGCGCCCATGTCCTGGATGCCCACCAGCGCGTCGGTCTGGAACACCTCCAGGCAGGCCTCGAGCAGCAGCTTCTCGGTGAACGGGTCCCCCACCTGCACGGTGGGACGCTTCTCGTCGGACTTCTCGTCGAACTCCGCGGACGCCATGGTCGCGCCGTGGATGCCGTCCCGCCCGGTCTTCGAGCCCACGTAGATGAGCGGGTTGCCCACGCCGGACGCGGTGCCCTTGAAGATGCGGTCCGCCCGCAGGACGCCCACTGTGAACGCGTTCACCAGGCAGTTCCCGTTGTAGCTCTCGTCGAAGTAGACCTCGCCGCCCACCGTCGGCACGCCGATGCAGTTGCCGTAGCCGGCGATGCCCGCCACCACGCCTTCGAGCAGCCACGCCGTCTTCGGGTGCGCAGGGTCTCCGAACCGCAAGGAGTTCATGAGCGCGATGGGCCTCGCCCCCATGGTGAAGACGTCCCGCAGGATGCCGCCCACGCCGGTGGCCGCGCCCTGGTACGGCTCGATGTAGCTGGGGTGGTTGTGGCTCTCCATCTTGAAGGCCACCGCCCAGCCCTCACCAATGTCCACCACACCGGCGTTCTCGCCCGGGCCCACCAGCACCCGGGGCCCCGTCGTCGGGAACTGCTTCAGGTGCCGGCGCGACGACTTGTAGGAGCAGTGCTCGCTCCACATCACCGAGAAGATGCCCAGCTCCAGCAGATTGGGGTCCCGGCCGAGGTGCCCGACGATGCGGTCGTACTCGTCCGGCTTCAGCCCGTGCTGCGCGATGACCTCTGGGGAGTGGCGGCTCATGGTGCGTCCTCTTCCTTTGCTTCCTTCATTTGCAGCCGGTCCTCCAGGGGGACCCGGCCCAACGACCGCTCGAACACCGTCCACAGGGCCTTTTGGCGCTCTTCGCGGGTGACCTCTCCTTCGAGCAGGAGCCCTGCGCCCTGGTAGCGCGCGGCCACCTTCTGCAGCCCTCGAGCGTCGAGCCCCTTCCGGATGTCCCGGAGCTGCGCCTGGAACGCCTCCAGTTCGAACACCAGCTCCAGGTCTCCGGCCTTGAACCCATCCGCCTCGAGCGCGGTGCGCAGCGAAACCCGGCACGCGTCGTTCGGCACCGTTCCAGACAGCGCGCCCTCCCCCACCTTCAGCCCCGGACCGCAGGCCTTCTTCGCCGCCGTCAGCGCCTCCCCCGCTTCGACACGAGGCGTCCCCACGCGCACCCGCCACACGGCGAAGCGGCCCTCGGAGTACAGGAGGAGCAGCGCCCTGCCCTTCGCCTTGCCGTGGAGGAAGAGCTCACCCGAAGGCAGGACCTCCGCGGCCAACACGTCCGGGTCCTGCGAGTGCACGAAGCCCAGCGCAGAGACCTTCTCGAAGCGCTCTTCGCCCACCTTGAGATCCACGTACACGTCGGCCGGCCAGGCACGCGCGGCGCCCGGAGCAGCGAGCACGAGCAGCGCGACGAGCCACCCGCGCATCAGGACTCCAGGAGGGACTCGAACACCAGCCGCCCGTCTTCCGACCCGAGCAGCGCTTCGGCCGCGCGCTCCGGGTGCGGCATCATCCCCAGCACGTTGCCCTTCTCGTTGAGCACCCCGGCGATGTCGTGGCGCGAGCCGTTGGGGTTCTCCACGTAGCGGAAGGCCACCCGGCCCTCGCCCTCGAGGCGATCGAGGCCCACGTCGTCGATGAAGTAGTTCCCCTCCGCGTGCGCGATGGGGATGCGCAGCTTCTCGCCCTTCGTCAGCTTCTTCGTGAAGGGAGACGAGGTGTTGTCGGCGAAGAGGTCCACCGGCCGGCAGATGAACTTGCGTGTGGCGTTGCGCATCAGCGCGCCGGGGAGGAGGCCTGCCTCGGTGAGGATCTGGAAGCCGTTGCAGATGCCCAGCACCCGGCCGCCGCCCTGCGCGAACTTCACCACCTCGTCCATGATCGGCGAGAAGCGCG
>CAZQVZ010000464.1:0-4389 GCA_964596895.1 uncultured Myxococcaceae bacterium | reverse complement strand
TCGTCCTCAACTGCAACCAGCCGGAGATGGTGCCGGCGGACTACAAGCGCTACCTCGTCAACCGCATCCGCGAGGCCTTCGATCTGCGCGTGCCCATCCGCCTGCTCTTCCGCGAACGGCCTGGCCAGAAGAAGCGCGCCTCGCGCAAGCGCCCGGAGAATGCGACCAAACGGCGCAAGCGGCGCGACTAGAAGGCCCCGCTAGAACGCGGCGGAGCGCCAGCCCAGGCGGGCGAGGTACGCCTGCCGCGTGGGGAACGCCCCGTCGGTGCCAATGCCGTAGCGGGCCTCGGCGCCCCAGTAGAGGTGGCGGCCCAGCGGCCAGAAGAACCCGAAGCCGAAGACCGCGCCGTAGTCTGAATGCAGCGTGCGCCCGAGCGTGGTCTCCCGGGTGCCCTCCACGCCCAGCACCGCGTACGGCACCACCTGCGCCACATCCAGCCGGTACTGCAGGCCCAAAGACCAGGCGGTGAACCACGCGTCCTGTGCGGTGCCGGAGAGCTCGCGGGTGTGCAGGGACTGCTCCAGCGTGGCCTCCGCGGCGAGCAGGCGGTGCATCCGCACCGTCACGTCCACCCCGGCCATGGGGCCCGCCGGCAGGCCCGCATCACCCGGCAGCGCCACGCCTCCGCGCGCGCCGGCGAGCACCTGCACCTGGGCTGCGGCCGGCAGCGCGCAGAGCGCCGAAGCCAGGGCCACCGCGGTGACGACGGAGGCGGCGACCGGGCGGGTGATGGCAGCGGAGAGGGCGGGGCGGGACACGGCGCGGGACCGTACCAGATGCCATCAAACGCGTTGACCTGCATTGCGGCCATTCCTACAGTGCGCCGCCTTTCAGACGGGCACTTCAGAGGAGCAGTCCAGCCGTGGCCGACAAGATGACCAAGAAGGAGCTGAAGCAGCCGGACGCCCTGCAGCGCGCAGGGATGGACGCCTCGAGCTGGCTGGAGGGCAAGGAGAAGTACATCGTCGGCGCCATCGCCGCGGTCCTGCTCCTGGGGCTCGTCATCGCCATTGCGGACGCCATGGGAGACCGGTCACAGCGCAAGGCGGAGGGTGCCCTGGGCGCCGCGCTGGAGCCGGTGACCCGGCCGGTGGCTGAAGGCGCCGAAGGTGCGGAGGCCCCGCCTGTGGCAGAGGGTGAGGACCCGCCGTTCCCGTCTCAGAACGCCAAGGACGAAGCCATCGTCTCGTCGCTTTCGGCCTTCCGCCAGGAGCACGCCGGCACCCGCTCCGCCGCCACCGCCGCGCTGCCGCTGGGGCAGGCGCTCTACCGGCTCGGCCGGCACGACGAGGCCATCCGCGCCTTCGACGACTTCCTCGGGGAGGCGGACAAGGACGCGCCGCTTCGCGCCATGGCGCTGGAGGGCAAGGGCTACGCGCATGAGTCCAAAGGGGAGCTGGACCAGGCGCTCGCCGCGTTCGATGAGCTGGCGCGCCTGAGGGACGTGAAGTTCCTCGAAGGCATGGGCCAGCTTCACCGCGCCCGGGTGCTGATCCTCCAGAACAAGCAGGAGGAGGCCGCCCAGGTGTTGGCGGACCTGCCGGCCACCCACCCGGACTCCGCGGCCGCGCGCCAGGCGGTGGAGCGGCTGAACCTGCTCGCGAGCCAGGGCGTGAAGGTGCCCGAGGTGAAGGCCCCGCCGCCGCCCGCACCCGGCGCGGCCGTGGACCAGGGGAGCTGAAGTGGCGCTGCGGCGCGCGGCGCTCTTCGCGGCCGCCCTGGCGGTGGTCGTCCCGGTGGGCCTCGCGGGCTGCCGCGCGGTCCCGCTGACCACGCAGCCCTTCGACCGGCGCGGGCCGGAGCTGCCGCCGCAGTCCGTCTTCCGGGTGGATTGGCGGGTGGAATTGGTGGGCCCGCAGCTGTGGGAGTCCTTCCCGCGGGAGCCCGCAGCGCCCGCGGTGGATGCGGACACCGGGCGGATCATCACACTCACCCGGGACGGCTTCGTCCGCAGCATCAACCCGGACGGCGAGGTGGAGTGGACGTTCAAGACCCGCGGCATCTTCGCGGCCGGCGCCTCCGTCCACGAAGGGGTGGTGTACGTGCCCGGCGGGGACGGCTTCCTCTACGCCCTGCGCGCGCGCAACGGCGAGCAACTCTGGGCGTACGACGCCGGGGAGGAGCTGGCCACGGTGCCGCTCGTCGCCTCCGGCCGGGTGTTCGTGGTCTCGCAGAGCAACACGCTCTTCGCGGTGAACGCAGAAGACGGCCAGTGGTTGTGGCAGCACCGCCGGGACCTGCCCACCGGCTTCAGCCTCAAGGGCGTGGCCCGGCCCACGGTGAGCATGGGCACCCTGTACGCCGGGTTCTCGGACGGCGCGCTGGTGGCGCTGGATCCGCAGAGCGGCCAGGTCCGCTGGGAGAGGCCGCTGTCCCCGCAGGGCCGCGAGTTCCTCGACGTGGACACAGACCCCACCGTGGACGACGCAGGCAGGCTCTACGCCGCCTCCTATCGAGAGGGGCTGTACGCGCTGGATCCGGACTCCGGCAACGTCTACTGGACCGTGGCGGCGCAAGGCCTCACGTCCCTGGTGCAGCGCGGGGACGTGCTCTTCGCCGGGGGCGATCAGCACGTGAGCGCCTACCTGGCGGACAACGGCCGGAGCCTGTGGCGGTTCATCGTGAAAGACCAGGCCGCGCAGACGCCCGTCTTCGTGCGCGGGCTGCTGGTGGTGCCGGTGAACGCGGCGCTGGTCTTCGTGGATCCGGCCACCGGGCTGCAGCGGCTGTCGTGGGATCCGGGGCAGGGCGTCACCGCGCCGGTGGCGGCCTTCAACGACCGGCTCTACGTGCTCTCCAACCTGGGCTACCTGTACGCGCTGCGGCTCGACGGGGGCGGCATTTGAGCGGTTCCGGCGGCGCCGGGACGCGGCAGGTCCGGGTGGTGGCCGCGCTGATCTCGGATCCGGCGCGGCCCGGGCAGTTCCTCATCCAGCAGCGGCTCCCGGGCGGCAGCCGGGCGCTCTTGTGGGAGTTCCCCGGCGGCAAGGTGGAGCCCGGCGAATCAGACGAACAGGCGCTTGCGCGCGAGTGCCGAGAGGAGCTTTCGGTGGACCTCGAGGTGGGCGCCTTCGTGCTCGGCACCCGCCACGACTACGCGGACTTGTCGGTGGAGCTCGTCCTGTACCGCGGGCAGATCCGCAACGGAGAGCCCCAACCGCTGGGGGCGCACGCGCTGGTGTGGGCCACGAAGGCGCAGATGAAGGAGCTGCCGTTCTGCGAGGCGGACATTCCACTGCTGGATCGCCTGCCCGACCTGTAGCACCCTGCAGCGCATGGCCTTTCGAATGATGATGGTCGCCCTGGCGGCCGCGCTGTGGGCGTGTGGCGGGCTCTTGCCGGAGGCCGGAGATTCCTGCACCGACTCCGCCGGCTGTCAGGATGACCAGACCGGCTTGTTCTGCGAAGGCGGCGTGCTGCGGGCCATCCCGTGCAAGGGGGCCTTCGGGTGCACCGTCGAAGACCGGCTGATGACGTGTGACGTGAAGCCAGAGGCCAATGACGCGTGCTCGGCCCAGCATGAAGGCCAGGGCGGCTGCGACAGCGCCAACGCAGACCAGGCCTTCGTGTGCCGCAGCGGCGCGTGGACAGCCGAGCCCTGTGCCGGCTGCGCCATCGACGGCACCCGCGTGGTGTGCCTCCCGTAGCGCCCCGGGCGGATGAGATGATCGAGCGGACGTTCCAGCACCTCCCGGGCGTTGGGCCCTGGCGGGAGAAGGACCTGTGGGCCCGAGGCTTCTCCAATTGGGAGGACCTCCTGGCCTCCGCTGCAGGCGGGGCGCTGTCCAGGAAGGCAGACGCCGCGGCGCGCGCGCGCATCGCCGAGGCGAAGCAGGCGCTGGCCCGGCGGGACCTGGGCGCCCTGGCGGCGCTGTTTCCGCCGCGGGAGCACTGGCGGCTGTACCGGGACTTCGCCGAGGACGCGGTCTACTTCGACATCGAGACCGACGGGCGCGCGGAGCAGAACCCCACGGTGGTCTCGCTGTTCGACAAGGACGGGCTGCACGTCTTCGTGCAGGGCCGGAACATGGAGGCGTTGCCCGCGGCCCTGGGCCAAAGAAGGTTGTGGGTGACCTTCAACGGATCCTGCTTCGACGTGCCGGTCCTCAAGAACCATTTCCCGGACCTGCCGAAGCCGGCCGCGCATCTGGACCTGCGGTTCATCTTCCGCAGGCTCGGCCATGGCTCGGGCCTGAAGAAGCTGGAGGACGCCTTCGGGATGCCCAGGCCCTTGCACCTGCGGGGCGCGGACGGCTGGGACGCGGTGCTCCTGTGGCGCGCCTGGCGCGAGCACAAGGACGCCGCGGCGCTGCGGTTCCTCGTCGAGTACAACCTCTACGACGCGTTCAACCTGCGGACCGTGATGGACGTGGCCTGGAACCTGGC
>CAZQVZ010000463.1:0-4389 GCA_964596895.1 uncultured Myxococcaceae bacterium | reverse complement strand
GCGCGGTGAGCCCGAGGATGAGCCCCAGGTTGGCGATGTTGGAGCCCACCACGTTCCCGATGGCGATGGCGGAGGAGCCCTTCAGCGCCGCCGCCACGCTCACCACCAGCTCCGGCGCGCTCGTCCCCCACGCCACCACCGTGAGTCCGATGACCAGCGGCCGCACGCCGAGCCGCAACGCGATGCCAGAGGCGCCGGAGACGAGCCACTCGGCGCCGAAGTACAGCAGCACGCCACCCAGGGCGAGCAGGCCGATGTCGATGAGCATCTGCCGCGAGATACGTCGTCCGATCCGGCGGTGTCACTCAGTTTCGGACGTCAGTGAGCGGCGGCGTGAGCACGTCCCGGGCGAACTCTTCGGCGCTGCACCGGAGCCAGCGGATGTTCACGTCCTGCAGGAGCTCGCGGCGGGCACGGGTCAGCTTCGGCGAGACGATGTACGCCTGGCGGGCCTCGGGCGCGCAGTCGCTGGACGCGTGCAGGGTCTGCCACAAGGGCGCCTCCTCCAGCCGCGTCCCCACGATGACGAAGGGGTGCTGCACCAGGTCTTCGACGAACCGCGCGTACCACCTGTCGAACTGCGCGAGCCTGCGGCCGTACTGCGTGGTGGAGAAGGTCACGTGCTCGATGCCGTCGTGGATGGAGCCGTTGAGGTGGATGAACGGGAGGGCCTCGGTGCGGAGGCAGTCTTCCTGAAAGTCCTGCACGAGCGCGGAGAGGGGCTCGATGCGACGCGGCAGCGAGGACCGCTTCGCAGCAGCCAGCTCCACGTCGTCCACGTTCAGGGTCCACGCCCTGCGCCAGGGCACCGCGAACCACCGTTCATAGAAGGCGGGCAGCTCGCCGGTCCGGACACAGAGCCGCTGCTTCAGCAGCACGTCCAGCCGCGCAGGGCACCTTCGGGAGGCGTGGTGGAAGAGGTCGGTGAGAGAGCTGTCGTCCGGCGCTTCGTCCGGGAAGCAGAGCTCCCAGATGAGCTGGCGCACCTCCTCGGTGGTCGGCACGTTCTGGCCGGCGCGGGAGAGCGCGCTGGAGGAGAACCCGGCCCCGGTGAAGAGCATGGCCTCCCCGGAGGCGAGGACCTGCCGCAGGGTGAGGACGTCATCCGGAGCCACGCGAGATACGGTGGGCATGGCAGGGGCGGCGGGCAGGGGCGCCCCCACGGCTGGCCGGTGACCGCGCGGCGGGGCCGTGGCTAGACTGGTGGGGCACATGTCGCTCAACGCCGCCCGCCGCAAGAAGCTGGAGCAGAAGCTCGTCGCCCTCCGAGAGGAGCTCACCGGGAAGCAGCCAGACTCCATCACCCCCAACCGCACCAACGAGGCAGAGGTGGGGGGCGACGAAGACGAGCAGCCGCTCAACGAGATGCTCCAGTCCATCGCCTCCAGCCGGAACCGCAACCGCGACGTCACGCTGAAGCGCATCGCCCGCGCGCTGGAGAAGCTCTTGAAGGAGCCGGAGGACTTCGGGCTCTGCGAGCAGTGCGAAGAGGACATCGACGCGCGCAGGCTGGAGGCGGTGCCGTACGCGGAGCTGTGCACCGAATGCCAGGGCAAGCGCGACGCGCACAGGGGGCCTGCCACGCGCAAGCACCTCACCGACTTCAAGTAGCCGCGCCGTGCTGATCGCCTCTCTGCTGCGCCCTACTGCCGGGAGGCCATCCCGGGCGACGACCTCGTCGACGTCACTGCAGCGGTCCAGAAGATCGCCGATCACTTCAGTGCGCACCTGACCGTCCGGCTGATGGAAGCCCTCTCATCGGAGGGGGATCCACGCGCCTTCCTCCGTGCACCGAGGCGGCAGCGCAGGTTCGCGAAGCGCCTGGAGCAACTCTCTGGGGTCCTGGTCGCCGCGGTAGACTCGGCGCCTTCACGAACAGGGAGGCTTCAAGATGGGCAAAGGTTGCATCCGGGCGCTCGCGCTCTCTTCTTGTCTTCTGGCCGTTGCTGCCCACGCCAATGACCAGCACTGGGTTCTGGTGACCCTCGGTGCTCCGGAGGCCCAGGCCAGCATCACCGCCGAGTTGAAGAAGCGCGCCGGCCGCGTCACCTCCGCCACATCCGTCTGGGTGGCCATCCAGCCAAGGCGGTCTGGGCCCATGCCCATCGCCCAGCTCGAGAGGCCGGCTCCAGCTGTGTGGCCGTTGGCGCTCGCCAACGACTGGAGCGAGGCGCACGCGCGGTGTCGGGCGCGCGTTGCCCGGCAGCCGCCTCCGGATCCGAAGTCCCGCACCAGCCTCGCGATGAATCCGGCGATGACCGTCCCGAACGACTGCGCAGAGGAGATCGCCCACGTCCTCTGGAATCGCTACCTCGCGCACGTCGGCGCTCAGCGCGTGGTCTGGGTAGAGAGAAGCGGGGGCGCAAAGGAACACTTCATCAAGGTCGACACCTACGTTCCGACCTCCACCGAAGGACAAACCGCTCGGGGTGAGACCAGGAAGGCTTCAAAGGTCCCGGGGCTCGCGGTGGAGTTGGTCAAGGCCGCGCTGGACGGCGAAGCCAGGGCCATGATGCCGAGGTCCACTGAGACGGCGCTGCCCAGTGAAGGCGATGGATTCCCTGCGGCGCTGGTGGCACCGCCCGCAGATCTCCCGACGGTGGCCCTTCCGGCGACGTGCTCGGCCACTCCGAGCGCGATTGAGTTCAAGGTGAACCACCCCTTCTTCGCGGCGCTGGCAGAGCGGTACGCGCGCAGTGCGGGCGAGAAGGCGACCCGGTCCGCCGCCGCGTGCGAGGCAACCGCGCTCAAGACCATGGTGCCCTCCGGCATCATGGGGCCGATGGAAATCCTCTCGGTCACCGTCCAATGCAGCGGCGGCAAGCCCCACCTCGTGGATGTCCCGACTCAGCTGCCGGTTCGTGAGAAGGGCCCACCTGCGCGGGTTCTCTCCGACCGGCTCCTGTCCAAGCTCCTCCAGGAGTTCTGCGCGGCGCGGTAGCGCCTCTCCCGGCGTCGCAGCAGCCAGCGTCGTCCTGCGTCGCTCGAGCGGGCTCCAGGAGAGCGGCGTTCGTCCAGCGCAGGACCCGGTTCAGCTCCGGCGGATGGATTCCACCCGCGTCCCGGGAGAGCGGGAGGGCTATGCTGCCGCGCCCATGTCCCAGCCCTCCTCGTCCCAGAAGCTCGCCGTCGTCACCGGGGCCAGCCGCGGCATCGGGCTCGCCATTGCGCGGGCGTGCCTGGAGGCAGGCTACCGGGTGCTGGGCCTCTCGCGGAGCGCGCCGCCGTTGGACGGCGTCACCCACCTCCCCTTCGACGCCGCGGACGAAGCGTCTGTGCTCGCGGCGGCAAGACAGGTGCTGGGGGTGGGCGTGCCCTGGCTGCTCGTGAACAACGCGGGCATCGCGCTCTCGGCGCCTTTGGCGAAGACGTCTTCGGAGGACCACGCGCGGCTGATGGCGGTGAACCTCACCGCGCCATTCCTGCTCTGCCGGGAGCTCCTGCCGCAGATGGCGAAGGCGGGGGCCGGCCGGGTCATCAACGTGGCGTCCACCGCGGGGCTGAAGGGCTTCCGGTACACGGCGTCGTACTGCGCCTCCAAGCACGCGCTCATCGGGCTCACCCGCGCGCTGGCGGTGGAGTACGCGCACAAGAAGGTGACGGTGAACGCGGTCTGCCCCGGCTGGACGGACACCGACATGCTGGCGGCCTCGGCGCAAAACATCTCGAAGGCGACCGGCCGCAGCGAAGAGGAAGCGCGGGAGACCCTGGCGAAGATGAACCCCATGGGGCAGCTCATCCGCCCCGAAGACGTGGCCCAGGCCTGCCTGTTCCTCGCCTCTGACGCGGCGGGCACGGTCACCGGCGCCACCTGGACCATGGACGGCGGCGAGTCCGCTTGAGGAGCAACGACGAGACATGCGCACCGTGAATCCCGAAGGCTGGCTCCCGCCCCGCGGCTACTCCAACGGCATCGTCGCGGAGGGGAAGCTGCTCTTCGTCGCCGGACAGATCGGTTGGGACCCGCGCGCGAACCCGCCCACGTTCCCGGAGACCTTCTCCGCCCAGTTCGAGTTGGCGCTGCAGAACATCCTGGAGGTGGTGCAGGCTGCCGGCGGCACTGCGGAGAGCATCACCCGCCTCACCCTCTACGTCGTCGACAAGCGCGAGTACCAGGCGCAGATCAAGGAGGTGGGCGGGGCCTTCCGCAAGGTGATGGGCAAGCACTACCCGGTGATGGCGCTGCTGGTGGTGGCGGGGCTCCTGGAGGACAAGGCGAAGGTGGAGATCGAAGCGACCGCGGTGTTGTAGGAAGCGTTCACATGAACGCTCCCACTTCGTTCCGCTTCGAGGTGAAGGACCACGTCGGCGTGGTCACCTTCACCCGCCCCGAACAGCTCAACGCCCTCACCTTCGAGGTCTACGCCGAGCTGCGCGACCTCTTCCGCG
>CAZQVZ010000462.1:2381-4449 GCA_964596895.1 uncultured Myxococcaceae bacterium | reverse complement strand
GGCGATCCGATGGCCGCCGACGTGCTGGCCGCGACCGACCTGGGCCGGCTGCTGCTCGGCGAGACCGAGTCCACGCCCCTCTCCGAACAGGAGCAGGCGGAGGTGGTGCGCGCCTCCTTCAGCTACACCGAGCGCGACCTCACCGTGGTCGACTGGAACGGCGCCTTCGTCTACGAGCCCTCGGGCAGCATGGACGTGCCGGACGTGCTGGAGGTCTGCAACGCGCAGCTCCTCGAGCTCCGCTACTACGACGACCTCTTCGACCGGAAGCTGCAGGTCGTCTACGACGGGCTGGAGACGCCGCCCACCTGGATGCGCCTGTTCCGCAGCCCCTACCGCCGGCTCGCGCGGCGGATCATGGTCACGCTGCTGGAGATGAGCGAGTTCATCGAGCGGGTGGAGAACTCGCTCAAGATCATCGGCGACTTCTACCTGGCGCGCGTCTACGAGGGCGCGGTCAAGCGGCTGCGCATCCGGCAGTGGCAGGCCTCGGTCACGCGCAAGCACGACATGCTCGGGCGCGTCTACAACCTGCTCAAGAGCGAGGTGGACACCGACCGCGGCCTCACCCTCGAGGCGGCGATCGTGTTCCTCATCGTCTTCGACATCGTGCTCGCCTTCTTCAAGGTCCTCTAGCGCGCGCTCCTTTGCGCCGCGCCCTGCGCAACCGTCAGAGCGGCGACATCCCCGGCAGGCCGAAGCTCCCCTTTGGCCGCCCCCGGGTACACCTGCGCCCAAATGGCAGACGACGGCATGGAACCGCTCTCCCAGCGCATCTTCGAAGAGGTCCGCGCAACGCTCTCGGCCGAGCGCGACACCCCGCTCTCCACCTACCGCCTGCAGCTCCACGCCGGCTTCACCCTCGAGGACGCGGCGGCGCAGGTCCCCTACCTGGCGAAGCTGGGCATCTCGCACCTGTACACCTCGCCGCTGCTCGAGGCGCAGCCCGGCAGCACCCACGGCTACGACGTGGTGAACCAGTCGCAGCTCAACCCCGAGCTGGGGACCGAGGAGGATCTCGCGGCGCTGGCCGCCACTCTGAAGAAGCACGGGATGGGGCTGGTGCTGGACACGGTGCCCAACCACATGGGCATCGAGAAGGGCCGCAACGAGGTCTGGAACGACGTGCTGGAGAATGGGCCTGCCTCCATCTACGCGCGCTCCTTCGACATCGACTGGGACCCGGTGAAGGAGGGGCTGAAGAACAAGGTCCTGCTCCCGGTGCTCGGCGACCAGTACGGCCAGGTGCTCGAGCGCGGGGAGCTGACGCTGGCCTTCGTCGAGGAGCGCGGCGCGTTCGAGGTCCGCTACTTCGATCACGTCTTCCCGGTGGCGCCCCGCGCGTACGCGCTCATCCTGCGGCACCGGCTGCACGAGCTGGAGGCGGAGCTGGGCGAGGAGGACCTGGAGCTTCAGGAACTGCTCTCCATCCTCACCGCGATCGATCACCTGCCCGCGCCCTCCGCCATCGACCGCTCCAGCACCCTCGAGCGCAACCGCGAGAAGGAGGTGATCAAAAGGCGCCTCTCGCAGCTCCACGGGAGCAGCGACAAGGTGCGCGCGTTCATCGACCGGAACGTGGCCGAGCTCAACGGCGATCCGGGCGATCCGCGCTCGTTCGACGCGCTGGACCGGGTGCTCGGGCACTGCAGCTACCGGCTGGCGCACTGGCGGGTGGCGGGCGAGGAGATCAACTACCGGCGCTTCTTCGACATCAACGGGCTGGCGGCGGTGAGGGTGGAGGACCGCGAGGTCTTCGAGGCCGCGCACGCCCTGGCCTTCCGCTGGCTGGAGGAGGGGAAGATCCACGGCCTGCGCATCGATCACCCGGACGGGCTCTTCGATCCCACCGCCTACTTCCTCCAGCTCCAGGAGGAGTACTTCATCCGCCGCGCGCGCGCGAAGCGGCCGGCCACGGTGAAGGACGACGGGGCGTGGGCGCAGGTCGAGCAGCAGCTCCGGCGGCGCTACCACGAGCGGTTCCGCGAGGCGCCGGACGATCCGCTCTTCCGCGCGCTCTACGTGGTGGTGGAGAAGATCCAGGGCGGCAAGGAGCGCATCCCGGACG
>CAZQVZ010000462.1:0-2281 GCA_964596895.1 uncultured Myxococcaceae bacterium | reverse complement strand
GAGACCTTCCACCTGCGCAACCAGGAGCGCGCGGAGAAGTGGCCGGCGGCGATGCTGGCTTCGTCCACCCACGACACCAAGCGCAGCGAGGACGTCCGCGCCCGGCTCACCGTCCTGGCCGAGGTGCCGGACGAGTGGAAGGAGCACCTGCGCCGCTGGGCCCGGCAGAACCGCCGCTTCCGCGTCCCCCTGCGCGACGTGCAGGTGCCGGACGCCAACGAGGAGTACCTCTTCTACCAGACGCTGCTCGGCGCCTGGCCCATGGGGGACCGCCCCGTGGGCGAGGCGTTCGAGACCTTCCGCCGCCGCCTGCGCGACTACATGCTCAAGGCGGTCCGCGAGGCGAAGGTCAACACCAGCTGGGTCAACCCCGACGCAGAGTACGAAGCCGCGCTCGACCGCTTCATCGACCGGGTGTTGTCGGAGAAGAACCCGTCGTTCCTGGAGTCGGTGGAGGCGTTCAAGCGGCGGCTGGAGCGGCCGGGGATCATCAACTCGCTGGCGGCGCTGCTGCTCAAGCTCCTGTCCCCCGGCGTGCCGGACACCTACCAGGGCTGCGAGCTGTGGGACCTGTCCCTGGTGGACCCCGACAACAGGAGGCCCGTGGACTACCCCCTGCGGCAGGCGTCCCTGGCCGAACTGCAGCGGGACGCCGAAGGGGACCGGCTGGCCCTGTGCAGGCGGCTGCTCGAGACCCTGAGCAACGGCCGCATCAAGCAGTACGTGCTGACGCGCGCGCTCGCGGTCCGCAACGCCCACCCGGAGCTGTTCCGGGGCGGCGGCTACCTGGCCCTGGACGTCGTGGGGGACAGCGCGCAGCACGCGGTGGCCTTCGCCCGGTTCCATGAAGACAGGTGGCTTCTGACGGTGGTGCCCCGGCTGGTGGTGCCGCTCCTGGACGCGGACGGCGGGCCCGCGGCGGTGCTCTCGGGGACGAAGGTCCGGCTGCCGGCCGCGCTCGCCGACACGACGTTGACGTGCGCCTTCACCGGCCGCACCTTCCGGCCCGAACCGAAGGAGGGCTCCTGCGAGCTCGAGCTCGGCGAACTGCTGTCGCACTTCCCTGTGGTCCTCCTGGAGAACGCACCCGTATGACTCCCACCCGCGCCCGGGTCTGGCCCGGCCGTCCCGCTCCGCTCGGCGCCACCTTCGATGGCGAAGGCGTGAACTTCGCCGTCTTCTCCGAGCACGCCACCCGCATGGTCGTCTCCCTGTTCGACCCGGTGGACCACGCGCAGGAGGTGGCGCGCATCGCCCTGACCGAACAGACGGACCACGTGTGGCACGGCTACGTCCCGGGGCTGAAGCCGGGGACGCTCTACGGCTTTCGCGCCTACGGGAAGTGGGACCCGAAGCGGGGCCAGCGCTTCAACCCCCACAAGCTGCTGGTGGACCCGTACGCGCGCGCCCTCCACGGGAAGGTGAACTGGAAGTACCCGGTGCTCGGCTACGACAAGGACGCGGACGAAGATCCGGATCTGCACATGGATGACCGGGACAGCGCGCTGGGCGTGCCCAAGTCCATCGTCGTCGCGGACGAGTTCGACTGGGGCGAAGACAAAAGGCCGCTGACCCCGCTGCGCCAGACGGTCATCTACGAGCTGCACGTCAAGGGCTTCACCCAGCTGCACCCGAAAATCCCCGAGGAGCTCCGCGGGACCTACGCGGGGCTCGGGCACCCGGAGGCCGTCCGCTACCTCCAGGAGCTGGGGGTCACCGCGGTGGAGCTGTTGCCGGTGCACGAATACGTGGACGACGGGTTCCTCGTGGACAAGGGCCTGTCCAACTACTGGGGCTACAACACCCTGGGGTTCTTCGCGCCGTCGCAGAAGTACTCGTCGCGCGGGACCCTGGGCGGGCAGGTCACCGAGTTCAAGGAGATGGTGAAGGCCCTGCACAGGGCGGGGCTCGAGGTCCTCCTGGACGTCGTCTACAACCACACCTGCGAAGGCAGCCACCTGGGCCCCACGCTGTCTCTGCGCGGGCTCGACAACCAGGCCTACTACTGGCTCTCCGCGGAGAACCCCCGCTACCACCAGGACTTCACCGGGTGCGGCAACTCGCTCAACGTGCGCCACCCGGCCACCCTCAAGCTCATCTGTGACTCCCTTCGCTACTGGGTGGAGGAGATGCACGTGGACGGCTTCCGGTTCGACCTCGCCACCACCCTGGCGCGGACCGGCGCCGGCGCGTACGACCGGCACGCGGACTTCCTCAACATCCTCCACCAGGACCCGGTGCTCTCGCGGGTGAAGCTCATCGCCGAGCCGTGGGACATCGG
>CAZQVZ010000461.1:2052-4453 GCA_964596895.1 uncultured Myxococcaceae bacterium | reverse complement strand
TGAAGAAGGCCGGGACCAAGAACCCGGTGATGATGCTCGACGAGATCGACAAGCTCGGCGCGGACTTCCGCGGTGACCCGTCTGCCGCGCTGCTCGAGGTGCTCGACCCGGAGCAGAACAACACCTTCAGCGACCACTACCTGGACGTGGCCTTCGACCTCTCCAAGGTCATGTTCATCGCCACGGCGAACCAGCTCGAGCCCATCCCCGGTCCCCTCCGTGACCGCATGGAGATCATCGAGCTGTCCGGGTACACGTTCGAGGAGAAGCAGCAGATCGCCAAGATCCACCTGATCCCCAAGCAGCTGCGCGAGCACGGGCTCAACGGGGATCACATCGAGATCACCGACGAAGGGCTCCTCACGGTGATCACCTCGTACACCCGCGAGGCGGGGGTGCGTAACCTCGAGCGGCGCATCGCGGACGTGTGCCGGTCGGTGGCGGTGGAGGTGGCCGGCGGCAAGACCGACAAGCAGGTCATCGACGTCGCCCGCGCGCAGGAGATCCTCGGCCCGGACATGTACTACTCCGAGGTCGCGGAGCGGACCGAGGTGCCGGGCGTGGCCACCGGGCTGGCCTGGACGGCCGCGGGCGGTGACCTGCTCTTCATCGAGGCCACCAAGATGTCCGGCAAGGGCGGCATGACGCTCACCGGCCAGCTGGGTGACGTGATGAAGGAGTCCGCGCAGACCGCGCTCTCCTACCTGCGCTCCAAGGCGGACGTGCTGGGCATCCCGGCCAACTTCCTCGAGAAGACGGATCTGCACCTGCACTTCCCTGCGGGCTCCATCCCCAAGGATGGCCCTTCGGCGGGCGTGACCATCCTCACCGCGCTGACCTCGCTGCTCACCGGCATCAAGGTCCGCAGCGACACGGCGATGACCGGCGAGGCCACGTTGCGCGGACTGGTGCTCCCGGTGGGTGGCATCAAGGAGAAGGTGCTCGCCGCGCACCGCGCCGGCATCAAGCGGGTGGTGCTCCCCGAGCGCTGCCGCAAGGACCTGCAGGACGTGCCGGACCAGGCGCGCAAGGAACTGGAGTTCATCTTCGTCCAGCGCATGGACGAGGTGCTCCGCGCGGCGCTGGAGCAGGACCCCTTCAAGCCGGGCACCGAAATGGGCCCGTCCGGCGAAGTGACCGAGCAGCCGCCGCCTGAGATCCGGGCGTAGCTCGAAGTAGTCCGCAGCAGACAGGCCCCGGCGAAGCTCACCCGAGCGCGCTGGGGCCTTCTTGCGTCTGGAGCCTTCTGCGCGCCCTCTGCCTGCGCCACAGGAGCCAGGAGCCCACCAGCATCAGGCCGAGCGCGGGCAGGACGGCGCCGGCGAGCCTGCGGGTCCACGGCGACACCGGCGGGTGGTCGGTGCGGAAGGTGTCGAGCGACTGGCGCAGCGTGGGCAGGCCCCGCTCGAAGCGGGCGAACGGGACGGTGAAGGTGACCACCGCGTGCCGGCCCTCTCCCTCCATGGCCGCCACCAGCACGCCGCGGATCTGGTCCTGCTGCTTCAGGGTGCCCAGGACCTCCACGCGCGGCGCAGGGCCCCGCACCTGGACGGCGCGCTCGAGGGCGAAGGGCAGGCCCAGTTCGTCCTTGAAGTGGCGGACGACGAGCGTGGCGAAGCGGTCTTTGGCGCCGGGGTCTGCGACGAAGGTGCCCTCCACGACGGAGACGAGCAGCGCGCTGGCAGAGGGGTCATCCGCGTCCACCAGCGCGGCGGAGAGGTAGCGCTGCGCGGTAGGGCTCTGGGTTACAGCGCCGGCGCGGGTGCCGAGGAAGGGCTCCATCCGGACCATGCGGAACCCATCCGGCGGGCGAAAGGTGTAGCCGTCCTGGCGCAGCGGGGTCCCAAGTCCCGGCCCCGGACCGTGGGTCCTGGCGTTCCCCTGATCGAGTTGGGCCGAAGGGGCAGCGCTGTCTGCAGGCGGGGGCACAGGCGCGCTGGGACCTGGGCGCTCGGGTTCTGCGGGCGGCGGCGCGGGCGCGGCAGCGAGCACCGCCAGCGCGATGGAGAGGACGAACAAGGGGCCCGCAGCCTAGCGCAGCGCATTGGGTTCGCGGTGCAGGTCAGGGATGACCGCGCGCCCGAGCGCCGCGCTTGCCCAGGGATCGAACGAACGGGTGGCACACGTCCGGATCCCGGTCGCCTCTGGGCGGCGGGTGCCTCATTCAGCAACGGGGCCTGTCCGCCCTTCACACAGCCCCCGCCCGGCGCAGGGGTCCCCCAACGCAGCCTGATCATCAGGCGTCTGATGATCGATTGCGGGAGTCTGATCATCAGGCCTCCGATGATCAGATTGGGGGAATCCGATCATCAGGCCTCCGATGATCAGGTTTGGGGGAATCCGATCATCAGGCCTCCGATGATCAGGTTGGGGGAATCCGATCATCAGGCCTCCGATGATC
>CAZQVZ010000461.1:0-1952 GCA_964596895.1 uncultured Myxococcaceae bacterium | reverse complement strand
ATCAGGCCTCCGATGATCAGGTTGGGGGAATCCGATCATCAGGCCTCCGATGATCAGGTTGGGGGAATCCGATCATCAGGCCTCCGATGATCGATTGCGGGAATCTGATGATCGGAGCTCCGATGATCGGTTGCGGGAATCTGATGATCGGAGCTCCGATGATCGAGTGCGGGAGTCTGATGATCGGAGCTCCGATGATCGATTGCGGGAGTCTGATGATCGGACCTCCGATGATCAGGCTGCGTCGCCCGCCCCCCGCCGCCCAGGGAGGCCGGAGGGTCCGCAACCTGGCCACGGACAGAAACAGCGCGGTGAGCGGCAGGAGGAAGCCCGGGTACGGGGCCCGCCCGAAGGGCTCGAGCCCCTCCGTCCTGGCACCCGGAGTTCCACCCCGCCGCCTTCCACTTCCTCGCGCGTGCGACCTGCGCCTCCGACAGAGGTTCGATGAGATCGCAAAGAGGACCCCGCCTGACAGACAGCGCGCGAGCTTCGTGCGGAGGTCCATGCCCCGCGTGGCGGTCGGCAGGATCTCGCAGACAGACCCGGTCCGGCGGGAGCGTGGGGCGCCGTCCGTCTACGGCAGGAAGGCTCGGCATTCTCGCGACTTGCCGGGCCAGCTCGGGCACCAGGACGCCGTCACCCAGGGCAGTGCAGCATCCGGCGCCATCTCCATGAAGATGCACCATCCGCCGCCTTCGCCCTCCCGCTGTCCGCCACCCGGCCCTTGCCGCGGGCGCCGGCGGCGGGGACACTCACGCCTCGACGGATGAGATTTCTGCACGTGATCATCCTGGCGGTGGCGGTGCTCGCGGGCGCGGGGGCCTGGGTCCTCTCCACAGTGGAGGACGCCCGGCGCACCGTGGAGACCTTCTGCACCACCACCCGCACAGGCGAGTCACTCGCCCGGCTCGAGTCCCGGGCGAAGAAGGTCCACCTCTCCCTCCAGACCATCAGCCACCCCAGCGCCCACACCGAGGCGCGGCGGGCCGTGTCGTCGGCCCTGGGCCGGCACTTCGGCTGCGTGGTGGAGCTCGCCGGGGGCAGGGTCCAGGCCACCCGCTTCGCCGAACTTCCGTCTCCGTAGAGCGCCGCTACAATCCGCCGCCATGTCACCGGGGGAGAGAGCGGAGCTCGAAGGACGCGCAGAGAAGCTCGTGCGCAGAGGCGACATGGCCGGCGCGCTCGCCCTCTTCCAGCAGGTGGCGCAGGCCTTCCCTGAAGACCCAGCCGTGTCCCGCCGCATCGCCACGCTCTCGGACTCTCTGCAGCCCGCGGAGCTCTTGAACCCCAAGGCCCGGACCACTGACCCGCTGCAGTCGGCGTCCGCCGTCACCCCCGAACAGGAGGGCGAGCGGCTGTTCGCCCTGGGCGATCACGCAGGCGCCATGGCCGCCTACCGCCAGGCCCTGCGCGAACGGCCAGACAACGCGCTCATCCGGGAGCGTCTCGAGGAGCTCTTCCGGCTCGCCCAGAGCAGTCCGCCCAACACCCAGGCGCAAGGCTCGCCGGCGGCACCTGCGGACTCGGCGCCCGCGCCCGCATCAGGGGACGCCCCGCTGCCCGCTGACCCCGCGGCGCGGCTGTCTGCCCTGCTCGGCAGGATTGCGGCCAGGCGAAGGGGCTGAGAAGACGCCCACTTCGGGCGTTGCCTGCACCCCTCCCCCCTCCTACAATCGCACCCGGACGTTCGTGTCATAGATGGCCCGACGCTCCTGACACATTCGCCCCACTTCTATGACCCGACCTCTCAGACTTGGTGTGCTCACTGGCGGGGGCGACTGCCCCGGCCTCAACGCCCTCATCCGCGGCGTGGTGAAGCGTGGAACCCACGAATTCGGCTACGAGTTCGTCGGGCTCGAGAACGGCTACACCGGCCTGATGGAGCCGGACATGGCGTTCCCGCTCACCGTGGAGCACACCCGCGGCATCCTGCCCAAGGGCGGCACCATCCT
>CAZQVZ010000460.1:0-4463 GCA_964596895.1 uncultured Myxococcaceae bacterium | reverse complement strand
TGGCCGAAGTCCACCCAGCTCGAGTACGGCCGCAGCGCGCCGTGGCCGGTGTCCGCGAAGAACATCCTGCGGGCGGTGTTGAGCGGCGGTACGCCCACGTCGCGGCCGCGCGCGAGGTTGATGGTGGCCAGGTCCAACGGCAGCCCCAACAGGTTGTTGCGCAGCGCGCCGGTGACGAACTCGTCCGTCTCGTTGCCCACCTGCCGGGTCATCCCGCGGACGATGGCGCCCGCCGCCTCCAGGTCATTCGCGCCGAGCTGCGCGAACGCGGGGGGGTTCAAGAAGGCGTCCAGCAGCGGCAGGTCGTGCTTCACGCCGTTCTCGTCGGTGCGGGCCAGGGTCTCGGTCAGCATCGAGTGGCCGAAGCGGTACACCACGTGCGCGAACTCGCCCATGATCGCCGCGTCGATGGTGGTGTCGTAGCCGCTGAAGATGTTGACCAGAGGCTGCACCTTCCTGGCGAACTCCTCGAACACCAGGTGCTGGTACTGCATCTCGGTGCCGAGCCTTGCGGCCCCGAAGAGCCGCTCGCCGTTCCATTCGGACGGGTCGATGCCGTCCGCCGCGGTGGCGCCCGGCAGGAGCCATTCGGAGATGAAGGACGAATCCGGCGAGGCGGCGATCTGCGCCTTCATCGCCTCCACCATGCGGTTGTGCTCGGCGTGGAAGACGGTGTGCACCGCGGTGAGGCCGATGTTCTCGTTCCCGCGCCCGTCCCCGGTGATGTAGTGGACCGCCAGAAGCTCGTCGTCGTAGGTGCCGGTCACAGGCGGCGGGCCCCCCACGAGCGAGTCCGCGTCGGGCGCAAGGCCGGTGGGCACCGCATGGTGGGCGATGTCATCCAGGAAGGCGTGGCCCGCCTCCAGGGCAGAGGCCGCCGGCACCGGCGAGGACGGGTTGCCCTCCAGAAGGCCGCTCGCGGTCACCAGCTGCGGGAAGCCGGACGGCCCCGGGAGGAAGCGGCCGTAGGGGTCGGTGGCGAGCAGCGGCACCCGGGTCACGTCTTCGTCGGTGAGGAGGATGCCCAGCAGCGTGGCCGCCTGCGCCTTCACCTCCGCCCAGTTGGCGAGCCCGTGCCTCGCTCCGTCGAGCAGCTTGCCGGTGGAGACCGGCCTGCCGCTGGCATTGAGCACGTAGTGGCGCAGGAACACCTGGTGGGACGGGTGAGAGGTGTACGTCTGGTTCTGATCCACGTACGGCGTGGTGCGGTTCAGGTACTCCCGCACGTCGTCGTGGGTGCCGAGCACGCCGTCCCCTCCCGGCTGGTTGGTGGCGCGGGTGAGGACCATGAAGTTGGTCTGGGCGCCGGGGACGTACAGCGGGTCGTCTTCGTTCAGCGGGATGAAGACGGTGCCGCTGCCGCCCTTCTCCACCAGGTCCAGCCCATGGTCGAAGAACTGGCCGAAGAGGATGAACCACGCGTTGTACGGCGCGGAGAGGCCGACGTCC
The DNA here is from genome assembly GCA_964596895.1 of uncultured Myxococcaceae bacterium. GTDB lineage: Bacteria > Myxococcota > Myxococcia > Myxococcales > Myxococcaceae > JAFAFL01. The sequence goes on along the minus strand of CAZQVZ010000460.1, from coordinate 3,014 downwards.
GGCGTCACGTTGGGGATGAACCACGTCCCGGCACCGTCCACGTTGGGCAGCGCCCCATCCACGCGCGAGGCGGCGGCGGTGGCGGCCGGGTTGTCCGCGCTCTGGTCGACGATGAGGTTGCTCACCACCCGCGGATGCGAGTCGAACACCAGGCCGTTGAACTGGGCGTAGGAGGACGGGCTGCCCACGGTCAGGGGGCCCGGTCCATCCGGGTCAAAGGCCGCGCCCTCCGCCGTTCGGAGCCAGGCTGGCAGCAGGTTGATGAAGGCCCGCCGGGAGGCGCCGAACGCGTCCTGCCCCGCGACCAGGTTGTTCCAGGTTCCGTCCACCGTGCGCAGCCCCCACGGCAGGAGCGGGTCTGCGACCAGGTCCGGCAACGCGGAGCCGTTGGCATGCGCCTCGGCGATGCGGATCTGCGCGAGCACGAAGTCCATGTCGCGGCGGTCGAACTCGAGCGACTGGCTCCGGCGTGCGTCGGGTTGGACGTCACCGGGCGCAGGGGCCTCGGTGACGGAGGGCGCGCAGCCCCACGCGAACACAAGTGTGACCAGCGCACCGCGCCATCCGGACAACTTCAAGCTCATGGGGACCTCGGGGGAAGGAGGCCCAGAACGTAGGAATCGCCCGCGGCGGTACATCCCGCCCTCAGGGACACACGCTGCGCGGCCTCCGCCCCGGCGCGAGGTGACGTTCACCCGGGGCGCGGACGGACGGGGGGCCTTCTGCCCTGAGCGCCCCCGTCAGCCGTCGATTCGGAACACCGGCGGATCGATTCGGGTCTGCCGGCACTCGGGGCAGCTCCCCGGCCTCTCGAAGCGGGTGCGCTCGCGGAACACGAAGCCGCAGGCGAGGCAGCAGGCAGGCTCCACCACCAGCGCGCGCGCCTCGCGGGCCAAAGACTTCGCCAGGTGTTCGAGGTGTCCTGCCACATCCTTCTCCCGGATGCCGACGGCGCCGGAGAGGTCCTTCGCGGTGGCAGGGCCCTCTTCGAGCGCAGCCTTGAGCGCGGCGCGGACCGTCTGTTGGCGTTCGGGAGGGGCCTTCGCCAGGGGCGGCTTGCGCGCGGTCACGGTTCGCTCAGCACGCTCTTCAAGAGCACGTCCCGCCCCACCCGCTCCACCTCCAGCGTCCCCAACTCCAGGGCCTTCGCCATCCGCGCCACCTGCAGCTCGCCCACCCAGCTCATCCCGCTTCTGCCCACCAGCTTCGGCGCCAGGAACAGCCACAGCTCGTCCGCGAGCCCCTCCCGGAGCAGCGTGCCGAAGAGCTCGGCGCCGCCCTCCACCATCACGTGGAGCAGCCCCGCCTTCCCCAGCCGCAGAAGCAGCGCCTTCAGATCCACCCGCCCGCGCCGGGCCCGCACCGTCCACACCTCCACCCCGCGAGCGGACAGGCGCTTCACCTTCGGGTGCGTCTGCGCCTCCAGCGTGGCGACGATGGTCCGCCCGGGGTGCCGGGCGTCGAAGACCTTGCGCGCAAGCGGGAGCCTCAGGTGCGAGTCCACCACCAGCCGGACCGGGTTCCGGCCTTCGCCACCGGGCAGGCGCGTGGTCAGGGCCGGGTCGTCCCGCATCACCGTGTTGGCGCCGACGAGGATCACGTCCACCTGGTCTCGCAGGCCGTGCACGCGCTCGCGCGCGGCCTCGCCGGTGACCCACTTCGAGTCTCCGCTGCCGGTGGCGAGCTTGCCGTCCAGGCTCACCGCGGCCTTGAGGTGGACCCAGGGCAGCCCGGTCCGGATGAACTTGAAGAAGGGCCGGTTGAGGGCGTCCGCGTCGTCCTTGAGAACGCCGGTCAACACCTCCACGCCCTGTCGCTTCAGCCTCTGCAGGCCCTTGCCCATCACCAGCGGGTTCGGGTCATCCGAGGCGACGACCACCCGGCGGATGCCCGCGTCCAGGATGGCCTGGCTGCAGGGGCCGGTGCGCCCGTAATGATCGCACGGCTCCAGCGTGGTGTAGAGGTCCGCGCCGCGCGCCTTCGCCCCGGCCACCTCGATGGCCACCACCTCCGCGTGCGCGCTGCCGGCCTTCCTGTGGTGCCCGCGGGCGATGACCCTCCCGCCCTTCACCAGCACCGCGCCCACCGCAGGGTTGGGGTGGGTGCGCCCCTTCCCCTTCGCGGCCTCGTCCAGCGCGAGCCGCATGAAGAACTCCGCCACCGCCCGGTCGAACTCCGCTGCCCGGTGCGCCCGCGGGATGCGCCGAACGAGCTTCTTCGCCCGTCCCAGCACCCTCATGGCGACTGGGGACCTCGCCGCCCGCCGTTGCCGTCGCCCCCTGCACCGCCGCGGCCGCCCCGGCCACGCGGCGCCACCGCCCGCTCGTCGAGCAGATCCTTCAATTCGGTCATGAACTCGGCGATGTCGCGGAAGGACCGGTACACCGACGCGAACCGGACGTAGGCGACTTCGTCCAGTTCGTGCAGGCGGGTCATCACCATCTCCCCCAGGAGCGAAGAGGGGACCTCCTTCTCCCCCATCTCCTGGAGCTTGCGCTCCACCTCGTCCGCGAGCCCTTCGAGCTGCTCCATGGACACCGGCCGCTTCTCGCACGCCTTCTTGAGGCCGGAGAGGAGCTTGTCGCGGTCGTACCCTTCGCGGCGCCCGTCCTTCTTGGCGATCAGCGGGAGCAGCTCCTCCACCCGCTCATAGGTCGTGAACCGGCGCCTGCACTGAAGGCATTCGCGGCGCCGGCGGATGACGGACCCCTCCTGCGACTCCCGCGAGTCGATGACCTTGTTCTCCGGCTCCTGGCAGAAAGGGCAGCGCACGGCGTCTTTCGCCTAACCGCGCAGCCGCGAGGCGTAGAGCGGGAACTGCGCGCACAGCTCCTTCGCCTCGGCGCGGATCTTCGCCAGCGCCGCGTCGTCCGAGGCGTGGTCCAGCGCCCGCCCGAGCAGTTCGCCCACCTTCGCCATGTCCTGCGCCTTCATCCCGCGCGAGGTCAGGGCCGGGGTGCCCACCCGGATGCCGGAGGTCACGAAGGGCTTCTCCGGATCGAAGGGGATCATGT
>CAZQVZ010000459.1:0-4471 GCA_964596895.1 uncultured Myxococcaceae bacterium | reverse complement strand
TCTACGAGCTCATCTGGAACCGCTTCGTGGCCTGCCAGATGAAGCCTGCGGTCTACGACCAGACGGCAGCGGACATTGCGGCAGGAAGGGTGACCTTCCGCGCCAGCGGCTCCACCTTGAAGTTCCCCGGCTACCTGGCGGTGTACGGCGCCACGCTGACCTCGGAGGAGGAGGCGGAGAAGGAGAAGGCGCAGAAGGCGGGTGAGGACACCTCCGCGGACGACGCCACAGGCGAATTGCCGTCCCTCGAAGAGGGCGAAACCCTGCGGCTGGAGAAGCTCCTGCCCGAACAGCACTTCACGCAGCCGCCCCCGCGCTTCTCGGAGGCGACCCTGGTGAAGGAGCTGGAGGAGAAGGGCATTGGGCGCCCGTCCACCTACGCGCAGATCATCTCCACCATCCAGGACAAGAAGTACGTGGAGAAGCTCGAAGGCCGCTTCCGGCCCACCGATCTCGGCGTCATCACCACCGAAGAGCTGGTGAAGCACTTCCCCAACGAACTGGACGCGAGCTTCACCGCGCAGATGGAGGAGAAGCTCGACAAGATCAGCGAGGGCGAGGCCAACTGGGTGGAGGTGATGCGGGAGTTCTACACCCCGTTCAAGGACACCCTGGAGAAGGCCAAGGTGGAGATGCGCGACGTCAAGCGCGAGGAGATCCCCACCGACGTCATCTGCGAGAAGTGCGGCAAGCCCATGGTGATCAAGTGGGGGAAGATGGGGCAGTTCCTCGCCTGCACCGGCTACCCCGAGTGCAAGGGCACCCGGGACTTCCGCAAGGACATCGACGGGAAGATCCACGTGGTGGAGGAGGAGACCACCGACGAGGTCTGCGACAAGTGCGGCCAGCCCATGGTGGTCAAGCGCGGGCGCTTCGGCCGGTTCCTGGCGTGCTCGGCGTACCCGGACTGCAAGACGTCCCGGCCCATCTCCATTGGGGTGGCGTGCCCGGACTGCAAGGTGGGCTACCTCACCGAACGCAGAAGCCGCTTCGGGAAGATCTTCTTCGGGTGCAACCGCTACCCCGAGTGCAAGTTCGCCGCGTGGGACCGGCCCCTGGCGGAGGCGTGCCCCCAGTGCCAGTCGCCGTACCTCCTGCAGAAGTACTCCAAGCGCGAAGGTCCCTACATCGCGTGTCCGAACAAGGAGTGCGACTACCGCCGCGCCGTGGAGAGCCCGGAAGGAGAGCAGGCAGCCACGCCAGCTTGAATTGCCGAGTGAATCTGCGATTCTTCGGCGCCTCAAAGCGCCGAAAGGAAGCGGAAGAACTCGATGACGACAGTGGTGAGCGCGCTGGTGGACGCGGTGATGGCGGCGGCGCCGGCCGGTGACCTCAGCTTCGTGGACAAGGTGGTCAAGTTCTTCAAGGACGGTGGCCCCTTCATGTTCGTCAACCTGTTCTGGCTGGCGTGCGCGCTCGGGCTGGCGGCGGAGCGGATCATCGCCCTGCTGTTCGTCTACAACCTGAACGCGCGCTCTTTCCTGGAGCAGATCCAGAAGCTGGTGCAGGCAGGCCACGTGGACCGGGCGGTGAAGCTGTGCGCCGCGGCGCCGTCCTCGCCGCTGGCGAAGGTGGTCAAGGCGGGGCTGGGGCGCGCGCACCAGGGCGAGATGGAGGTGGCCAAGGCCATGGAGGAGTCCATCGCCGAGCACACGCCGCCCGTCACCGCGCGGGTGCCGTGGCTGTGGTCGCTCGCGAACATCGCCACGCTGGTCGGGCTGGTGGGGACGGTGTTCGGGCTCATCGGCACCTTCCAGGCGCTGGGCAACGTGCCGGCGGACCAGAAGCAGCTGCTCTTGTCGGACGGCATCTCCAAGGCCATGAACAACACCGCCTTCGCGCTCTCCATCGCGGTGGTGTGCATCGTCTTCCACCTGATGCTCACCTCGCTGTCGAAGAGCATGGTGGAGACGGTGGAGCTGTCCGCCCTGAAGCTGGAGAACCTCTTGTCCCGCCGGCACGCGGGTGAGGGCGCCCCGGCCGAGCTCGAAAAGACCGCCTAGGACGTCTTCACGGCGATGGCGTTCTACTTCTCCAGACGGAAGCTGAAGCCGAAGGAGCTCGAAGAGGCGGGCGAGCTGAACATCGTCCCGTACCTCGACATCCTGATGAACCTCGTGATCTTCATGCTGATGTCGATCACGGGGTTGGCCGCCTTCGGCATCCTCAACGTGAACGCGCCCAACTACGGTGGCCCCACCGCCGGCGCGAGCGACAACCCCGACAAGCCGCAGCAGATCCTCTCGGTGCTGGTGAGCAAGAAGGGCTTCTTCATCGCCGGGTCGGGCGCGGTCCTGGGCGGCGCGGAGGCCGGGGCCGGAGCTTCGCCAGAGGCGGCGGCCAACGAAGGTGCGCCCACGCTGCCGGTGAAGGCGGACGGCGCCTACGACTTCGAAGGCCTGACGAAGCTGATGGAGCAGGTGAAGGGGCACGAGGACTTCGCGGGGCAGACCAAGGTGATCATCGGCGCGGAGGGAGACATCGCCTACGAGCACCTGATTGGCACCATGGACGCGGTGCGCGAAACCGAAGGGCGCAAGCTCCTCTTCCCGGACGTCACCCTGGCGGCGATGTGAGGCGCTGAAGCGATGGCCACGCAGCTCCCCGTCAGCGCCCAGGGTGTCCCGCAGCTCTCCGCGGAGGACGTCCTGCGCCTGCGCTTCAAGCGGGCCATGGCGCGCAAGAAGCGCCGGGACCGTGAAGCGGAAGGGGAGATCCGCGAGCTCAACCTCGTGGCGATGATGGACCTGATGACGGTGATCCTGGTGTTCCTCCTCAAGTCGTTCTCGGCGACCACCATCGCCATGAGCGCCTCGGAGGACATCCGCCCGCCCATCTCCTCCACCCGGCAGACGCCGAAGGACACGGTGGCGGTGACGGTGACGCCCCGGAGCATCCTCGTCGGAGACAAGCAGGTCCTTCGCCTGGTGGACGGGAAGATCCCCGAAGACGCGCTCTCAGGCCGGCTGGTGGTCCCGCTCAACGGGGCGCTGAAGAAGGAAGTCGACAAGCTCCGGCAGATTGAGTCCTGGGGCGGCGCGCCGTTCTCCCGGGAGCTGTCGGTGATTGGTGACCGGAAGATCCCCTACGACCTGCTCTTGACCGTCCTGTACACGGCCGGCCAGAACGAACTGGAGAACTACCGGTTCGTGGTGATCCAGGCGGAGGGCAAGGCGCCCACGCAGTAGCGCCGGCGCCCGCCCCAACCCCCACCCGCTCCCGGCAGGAGCGCGCGCCACCGCTACATGGACGGAGACGCCCAGGCGCCGCCCACGCGCTCCTGCTCGCGGGCGCGGGCGTCCTCTTCACAGCGGATGGCGAAGGGGACGGCCTCCAGCCGCTCGATGGGGATCTCGATGCCGCAGTCCACGCACTCACCGAAGACGCCCTGGTCCATGCGGGTGAACGCCGCGTCGATGAGCATCAGCTCCCGCCGCTGGTTCTCCAGGACCTGCGAGAGGGTGTAGTCCGCCAGCTCGGTCTGCGCGCCCTCCTCGTATTCCGGATCCTTCTCCGCCTCCTGCAGCGCCCGAAGCTCGGCGCGCGTCCCTTCGTGCGTGGTGATGAGCTCACGACGACGGCGCTGCAGTTGCTCACGGATCCACCTCAGCTCCATCTCCCGCCTGGCCATGGGACCTGCTCCTTTCCGTTCGAAAAACGCGTGGGACAACCTAGGTCCGGGGTGCGGGGGGCGCACACGGCCCGTTCGAGGGGCGGCCGGCCAGGCGCCCTTCGCCCACCGCTTCCGCTCTGGGGAGGGTGTGCTAAGGCCTCGCCATGCCGAAGGAGAAGGTCACCATCATCGGCGGGGGGCTGGCGGGCAGCGAGTGTGCCTGGCAGCTCGCCCTGCGCGGCGTGCCCGTGGTGCTGCGCGAGATGAAGCCCCACAAGAAGAGCCCCGCGCACAAGGCGGACACCCTGGCGGAGCTCGTCTGCTCCAACTCCTTCCGCTCCGACAACGCGGACAGCGCGGTGGGGATGCTGCACGCGGAGCTGCGGCAGTTGGGGTCGGTGGTGTTCGCGGCGGCGGACCAGCACCGGGTGCCCGCCGGCGAAGCGCTCGCGGTGGACCGGGAGCTCTTCAGCCGGGAGGTCACCGCCCGGGTGATGGCCCATCCGCTCATCGAGGTCGTCCCCGGCGAGGTGACGGCGTTGCCCGAAGAGGGCCAGGTGGTGATCGCCACCGGGCCGCTGACCTCGGACGCGCTGGCGAAGGCGCTGGAGGCGCTGGTGGGCACCCGCCTGTACTTCTACGACTCCATTGCCCCCATCCTGTCTGCAGACTCGGTGGACATGAACGTGGCCTTCCGCCAGAGCCGCTGGGGCAAGGGCGAAGGGGCGGACTACCTGAACCTGCCGCTCACGAAGGAGGAGTATCTGGCCTTCGTGCACGCCATTCGGGAGGGAGAGAAGCTCCAGCCGCACGCCTTCGAGGAACCCCGCTACTTCGAAGGGTGTCTGCCCATCGAGG
>CAZQVZ010000458.1:0-4480 GCA_964596895.1 uncultured Myxococcaceae bacterium | reverse complement strand
GGCCCAGTGCCTCCTGCACCATCGCCTCGCTCTCCGCGTCCAGCGCGCTGGTGGCTTCATCCAGCACCAGGATCCGCGGGTCCTTGAGCAGCGCCCGCGCAATGGCCACGCGCTGCTTCTGCCCGCCGGAGAGCTGCACGCCGCGCTCGCCGACCTTCGTCGCGTAGCCCTCCGGGAAGCCTTCGATGAACCCGTGCGCGTTGGCGGCGCGCGCCGCGGCCTCCACCTCTTCGGCGGAGGCGGTGGGCCGGCCGTAGCGGATGTTCTCCAGCACCGATGAAGAGAAGAGCAGCGGCTCCTGCGACACGATGCCTATCTGCCGGCGCAGCCACTCCGGGTCCAGCTCGCGCAGGTCCGCGCCATCCAGGGCAATCCGCCCTTCATCCGGGTCGTACAGCCGCGTGAGCAGCGCCGCCACGGTCGACTTGCCGGCGCCGGACGGGCCCACCAGTGCCACCCGTTCGCCCGGTGAGAGCGAAAGGTCGATGCCCGAGAGCACCGTGATGTCCTTGCGCGCCGGGTAGCGGAAGCGCACGCCTTCGAACGACACGCGCCCGTCCACACGCTCGGGCACACGGCCGCCGGAGGAGGGGATGGCGGGCTCGCGGTCGAGCAATTCGAAGATGCGCTCCGCAGCGCCGCCGGCGCGGTTGAAGTCCGCCCACAGCTCGCTGAGCGCGCCCAGGCTCATCGCCACCAGCATCGTGTAGACGAGGAAGGACGTCAGCCCTCCCACGGTGAGCGCGCCGTCCAGCACCAGGTGGCCGCCGTACCAGAGCATTGCCACCGCCGCGAGGAAGGTCATCCCCGACGCGGCGCCCATGAAGGTGGAGGACGCGACGATGCGGTGGCGCGCCATGTTGAACGCGTGCACCACCGCCCCGGCGTAGCGCTTCGCCTCGGTGCGCTCGGCGGAGAAGGCGCGCACGGTGCGAATACCGGAGAGCCCCTCCTCCGCCACCTCGCTGGCCTGCGCGAGCGCGTCCTGCACGTCGCGCGAGAGCTTGCGCACCTTGCGCCCGTAGAACACCGCGCCCACCGCCACCGGCGGCACCACCGCCAGCATCAGCAGGGTGAGCCTGGGGGAGGTGTAGAAGAGCAGGGCGACGCCCCCCATCACCGTGGCCACGTTCCGCAGGGCCATGGAGATGTTGGCGCTCACGGTGTTCTGCAGGACCGTGGTGTCGGAGGCGAGCCGGCTGACCAGTTCGCCCGTGCGGCGCTCGTCGAAGAAGGCCACCTCCTGCCGCACCAGGCTGGCGAAGACGTCCGCGCGCAGCTTCGAGACCACGCGCTCGCCGGTGGTGGAGAAGAAGTAGTAGCGCAGGGCCACCGCGCAGGCCTGCACGCTGAAGATGAGCAGCAGCCACAGGGCCGCCTGGTCCACCAGCGCAGGGTCCTTCGCGCCGAGCGCCCCGTCGATGATGACCCGGATGGCCTGCGGAAACGCCAGCCCCGCGGCGCTGCCAATGGCGAGGAAGAGGGTCCCCCACGCCAGGGCGCGCCACTCGGGCTTCGCCAGCCTGAGCAGCCGGCCGAGGCTGACGGTGCGGGGCTTCTTCGGAGAGGGGACGGGTTCGACGCTCACGGCGCGCAGGGTAACGGCCGGGATGTGAATGCGCACATGCCAGTGCGTGAAGAAGTGTCTCGCACGCTAGGCTGCCTGGCGTCATGAGCGCTCCCCGCCTGCACCTGGTCGACGGCACGTACGAGCTTTTCCGCGCGCACTTCTCCAAGCGCCCAGGCCACAGCGCGCCGGGTGGGCAGGACGTGAAGGCCACCGCGGGGATGCTCGCGAGCCTCCTGGCGCTCCTGCACGACGACGCGGAGGCGGTGAGCCACATCGGCGTGGCGTTCGACAACCCCATCCGCTCGTTCCGGAACGACCTCTTCGACGGCTACAAGACCGAGGAGGGCGTCCCCAAAGAGTTGCTCGCGCAGTTCGACCTCGCGGAGGAGGGAGTGCGGGCGCTGGGGGTGGCGGTCTTCTCCATGGACGAGCACGAGGCGGATGACGCCATCGCCAGCGCGGCGGCGCAGTTCGGCAAGAAGTGCTCGCAGGTCCGCATCGTCGCCACCGACAAGGACCTGATGCAGTGCGTGCGAGGGCAGCAGGTGGTGATGGTGGACCGCATGCGCGAGAAGCTCATCGACGAGGACGCGGTGAAGGCAGGCAAGGGCGTGCCCCCGGCGCTCATTCCGGACTTCCTCGCGCTGGTGGGAGACGACGCGGACGGCATCCCCGGGCTCGGCGGCTTCGGGGAGAAGGGTGCGGCGGCCGTGCTGGGCGCGTTCGGCCCCATCGAGAAGATTCCGGACGACCCGGCGAAGTGGCCCGCTGGCATCCGCAGCGCGCCCAGGCTCGCGGCGACGCTGAAGGCCGAACGGGAGGACGCGCTGCTCTACCGGAAGCTGGCCACGTTGGTGACGGACGTGGATGTGGGGCCGTCGTTGAACGCGCTGGCCTTCAAGGGCGTCCCCCGCTCCGAGTGGGCGGCGATGTGCGAGCGGCTCGGCCTGAAGACGATGGCGGAGCGGCCGAAGCGCTGGGCTTGAGCGGCGGCGCTTGAAACGCGCGCGGCTCTCCAATTGCTGACAGGCTGGGGGCTCCGACGGACGAAGGAGTGCGCATGCGCTGGAGCTTTCTCGTTGCCGTTGCTGGTGCGGTGGTCATGGGTGCGTCGGGCTGCAGCTGCGGCCTCTCCCGTGACGACTTTCCGGAGCGGGCCGCCCAGACGGTCTGCACCAAGCTCTACGGCTGCTGCACCGCGGACGAGGTGAAGGACAACGGGACGTACGGGCCCGACCAGGCGGCGTGTGAGAGGAACGTGCGCAGGTCCTTCGATCAGACAGCGTCCATCGAGGACAGCGAAGCGAAGGGGCGCGTCGCCTTCCACGCGGACCGCGCCGAGGAGTGCCTCACCCAGTACGAGGCGCTCTCCTGCGAGCAGCTCAAGAGCAACGCGACCACCGTCACGCCCGCGTGCGAGGCGTACCTCGAGCCGATGGTGAGGTCCGGCGAGGCCTGCGGCTCCGACTCGGAGTGCATCGCCGGAAGCTGCGAGGGCTCGGACGAAGGCGAGGGCACCTGCCAGCCGTTCATCGCCGAGAGCGGCAGCTGCCAGGACGGTGGCGTCTGCGGTGACGGCCTGTACTGCGAAGGCGGCACCTGCAGGCGAACGAAGCCGGACGGCGAGCCGTGCAACACCAACCGGGAGTGCGCGACCGGCGGCTGCAACGGGCGGGATCCAGATGCGGGCACGCCGGGGGAGTGCGGTCCCAAGGGCGGCGAGGGCACGGCCTGCTACGCGACCACCGGATGTTCCTCGACCTCGGGCGGAGCCGGACCGGCCGCGCTCGTGTTCACCCTGCTCGGACTCGCCGCTTTGGCGCGCCGTAGGAGGCCCGGGCCGCCGCGTGGTCTCTCGACGCCACCTGGCGCCTGACCGCGGGCCGCGGACAGGGTGAGGCGAAGGGCCTTGGGGCCGTTGGAGCAGTCCGCTACTTCTTCTTTTCGTACTTCCAGTTCCGAGACTTGCCTTCGGCGATCCACCCTACGGCTTCACCGATTCGCCTCTCGCGGGTGGCGTCGGTCTTCGCTTCGTTGATCCACACGGCGTAGTCGCGCCTCTTGCCGGGAGGAAACGCCTCGAACTGCTTCTGCGCCGTCCTGTTCTTCTTCAGCGCGGCCTGGAAGTCAGGGGGGATGGCATCGAGCGCCTTCGGCTTCAACGAGCGCACGGTGGACTTCACGCCGGCTTCGTTCAGCGCGACGGCCTCCTTGAGGGCGGCGGTGAGCGCGGCGACTTTGGGCAGATCCTTCTTCGAGGCGATCTTGCCTATCGAGCTCATTCCATTCGCGTCGGGGCTGATGACTCCGGGGGTGGTGATCAACGGCGCCTTCCAGAAGCCGAACGCGCAGTGAGCCTTGAAGGCGGCCATCGCGCAGAGCGGTTCGCCCTTCAAGTAGAAGTACGGCATCCCCCACTTGATCGCCTCTTCCACCTCCGGGACGGCCTTGTGAACGAGCCCGCGCAGATGTTCGAGAATGGGCTGCGCGAACTCCGCTGACTTCTCGATGTACGCGTCGACTTCGGGGAGCATTTTTCCCATGGCTGGCGCGCAGCCTAGAGGGATCGATTCGAGGTATCCATCGGCCCTCCCGATCTCAAAGGCAGCCACGTAGCCACCTTGTCCGAAGGAGATGACGCCTTCGCGCAACGGGCTATCAGCAGAAGCTCTCCGACAACTCCACGGCATTGCAGCAGCCAGCGCGCGCCCGGTGGCGGCCCAGGCAAGGGACCTCAGGGGGACTTCCACGCCAGGCTACCGTCGCGCGGGCCCTGAGAACGGCCAGCCTGTTCACCCGCCTGGACCTTCGGCGCCGTGCGGCCACCCAACGGTTGCGACAAGCGAAGGGGCGGCGCATCTACGGATGGATGAGCGCGCCAGGACACAAGCGGTGGGCGATGGCGGATGG
>CAZQVZ010000457.1:0-4487 GCA_964596895.1 uncultured Myxococcaceae bacterium | reverse complement strand
GACGTTCTCGCCCACCTCGAGGATGGAGATGTCGAAGGTGCCGCCGCCGAAGTCGAACACGGCGATCTTCTGGTCCTTCTTCTTGTCCAGCCCGTACGCCAGCGCGGCCGCGGTGGGCTCGTTGACGATGCGGCGCACGGTGAGCCCTGCGATCTCACCGGCGTCCTTGGTGGCCTGCCTTTGCGCGTCGTTGAAGTACGCGGGCACGGTGATCACCGCCTCGGTGACCTTCTCACCCAGGTAGTTCTCCGCGGCGCGCTTGAGCTTCAAGAGCACCTGCGCGCTGATCTCCGGCGGGCTGTACTGCTTGCCGTCCAACTCCACCCGCGCGTCCCCGTTGGGACCGCGGACGATCTTGTACGGAACGAGCTGGGTCTCGTCGCCGACCTCTTCGAAGCGACGCCCCATGAACCGCTTGATCGAATAGATGGTCTTCTCGGGGTTGGTGATGGACTGGCGCTTGGCCACCTGCCCCACCAGCCGCTCCCCTTCCTTGGTGAACGCCACGACGGATGGCGTGATGCGGCTGCCCTCTTCGTTCGTGATCACCTTGGGGTCGCGACCCTCCATGATCGCCACCACCGAGTTGGTGGTCCCCAGGTCGATGCCAATGATCTTCCCCACTGCCCTATCCTCCTGAAATCGTTGATGAATTCTTTGCGTTCAGCGACGAGGGCAACCTAACCAGCCGTGATCGGCTGTCAAACGACGTGCCACCGGAACTCCCAGGACCCCAGGCAGGCGCGTAACGCACTGCGCACTTCCGCCACCTGTCCGTTGCAGGCGGAGCGACGAACGCCCACCAGACATCCACTTCTAGTGGTCGCAACCGCTGGAATTCACTTGGAAAGGGTCGCATGTGACCCACTGTTCAGACGTGGCAGAAAATCTGCACTTCCGGCCAGCCCGTTGCCGCAGTGCGTAAGGCAAGGACCTACAGGAGCCACCCTACATGCGCGTCCTCTCCCTGAGCTCCCCCCCCGAGCTTCGCCTGGTGCCGCCCTCCGAGCCGGCGCCCGAAGCGAAGGTCGCCGTGCTGCTCAACGCCAACGCGCGGAAGGTCACCGACAAGGTCGTCCGCTCGCTCTCCCACGTGGTGCCGGACGGGGACCTCTTCCTGTCCGAGAGCCAGGCGGACTGCCGGCGCATCGCCACCACGGTCGTGGACCGGCGGTACAACACGGTCTTCACCGGCGGCGGTGATGGGACCTTCGTGGGATTCGTCAACGAGATCCACCGGCAGCTGGCGCTGCGGTCGAAGTACTTCCCCCAGCGCGCCCCGCGGTTTGGCGTCTTGAAGCTGGGCACCGGCAATGGGCTGGCGTCCTGGGTGAACGCGTCCTCCCCGCGCGGCGAGGGCTTCCTGGATGACGTGCTCCGCGCCCGCACCGGAGAGATCCCCGGGTACCGCTCCCTGGACCTTCTGGACGTGGACGGGAAGCTCTCCCCCTTCGCCGGCATGGGCGTGGATGGGAAGCTGCTCAACGACTACATCTGGGTGAAGGAGAACCTGGGCAAGGGCGCGCTTCGGCGGATGCTCTCGGGTCCCGGCGGGTACTTCTCCGCGGTGGCGCTCCGCACCGTGCCCCACTACCTCACCACGTCCACCAAGGTGGAGTGCGAGGTCCACAACGGCCACGACGCGCCTGCCTACCGCCTCAACCCGGACGGCTCGGTGCAGAGCGAGGTCGCCCCCGGCGAGCTCATCTTCCGCGGCCGCCTGATGATGTGCGCGGCGGGGACCATCCCCTTCTACGGGTACCAGTTCCGGATGTTCCCCTTCGCGGGGCAACGCCCGGGCTACATGAACCTGCGGCTCGGCGCGGTGGGCGCTGTGGAGGCCCTGGCCAACCTCGGCAACCTCTGGAAGGGCCGCTGGTTCCCCGGCCACGAACGCGTCTGCGACCTGCACGCGAAGAGCTTCACCGCGAAGTTCGCCCGCCCCATGCCCTTCCAGGTCGGCGGTGACGCCGAGGGCTACCGCGACTCACTGCAGATGCGCGTGAGCAGCGAGCCGGTGCAGTTGGTGGACTTTCACGGCTCGGTGAACTGAAGCGGCGTTTGTGCCCTCCGGCGCGCGGTCGCCCGACGGTGTGAAGACTCCGAGTTCGGGTCTCCAGTTCTCAAGGGATTCGTGCGGCCGCAAGCTGGGAGTCCCCGCCTGGAGCTCGTCCCGGACCGCGCTCCTTCAGTCAGGGACGCGCCGCGACTCGTCGGCTCTGGGGGGAGCAGTTGGGGGCGGTGAAGCGGGACACCGAGCAGCGGCGAGGGACCGCGGCGACCGCGCAGGGCGCTGGTCATCCCTGCCCCATCCACCACCGGCGGCGGACCCGCCCGCGGGGCCTGCTCTGACGCCCATGTTGGCCTATTTCCCCGTTTGCCTCATGCGGGCCCTCATTGAGGCCTCGGAGCAACTTCGGGGAAATGGGCCAACATCCCAGGCGCTCGCGACTGCGCGTCACGCCAGCGCTGCGTGGGCTAGTCGTACTTCGGTTCGCTCCACGGCTCCTTCCGGGCGAGATCCATCCACTCCCCCATCGCCGGAAGGCCGAGCAGCGTCTTCTGGTACTCCGCGGCGGCGCCCGAGAGCGTCACCCCATAGGTCATGAACCGCGCGGCCACCGGCGCGTAGAAGGCGTCCGCCACGCTGAAGTCTCCGAAGAGGAACGGCCCGCGCCGGCCGTGCTTCATCCGAAGCTCCGCCCACATCGCCTCCACCCGAGAGACGTCCCGCTCGGCGGCTTCGGACAGCTCCTTCTTGCGCCGCAGCCGGATGTTCATGGGCATCTCGGTCCGCAGCGCGGTGAACCCGGCGTGCATCTCCGCCACCACGCTCCGCGCCACCGCTCGCGCCGCCACGTCCGAAGGCCACAACGACCGGTCCGGGAACTTCTCCGCGACGTATTCGCAGATGGCCAGAGAGTCCCAGACCGTCAGCTCCCCATCCTTCAGCGCCGGGACCTTGCCCGCCGGGCTGTGCCGCCGCAGCTCCGCCGCCGAGCCGGGCTGGAAGAGCGGGACCACGACCTCGTCGAAGGCGATCCCGGCCTGACGCAGGAGCAGCCACGGCCGCAGGGACCACGACGAGTAGTTCCGGTTCCCGATGACCAGCAGCATGGGCTACTCGGCCCTCGACGGCGGCGGCTTCTCGCCGGGCTCCTTGCGGCGGCCCACCGACACCGAGAACGACACGGCGCTGCGCCCGTTCTGCGCCTCGAACAGGGTCACCTCCTCGCGCAGCGAAGCGCCCCCGTCCGCCTGCGCCTCCCCGAGCTTCTTCGACACCTGCGCGTAGAACGCGGAGAGCGCCGAATCCTCCAGCGCTTCAATCATCTGCGGCTCGTAGCCGTGGCGCTCCATCACCCCCAGCACCTCCCGCGGCAGCAGCAACGAATGCCCGAGCCGCAGCTCCCACGCCCGAACCAGCGGCGCCCGGGGATGCCGGCCCACGCGCACCGGCCACTGCAGACAGAGCCGGCCCTTCAGGACCAGGTGGGGCCGGAGCGCCTTCACCGCCGCCTCCAGATCCGAGAGCACCTGCGCGTCCACCCAGATGGACGAGAACTCCTGTTCGCCGAAGGGCAGCGCTGCGGGATCCACCCTTTCGAACCGCGCCCGCGAGGCCAGCCCTTCCGCTTCGAGGACACCCTGAACCTGGGCCAGCGCCGCTTCGTCCGGGTCTGCGATCACCAGCTCCGGGTCATGCGTGGACGCGAGGTAGGCCGCCGTCTCCGCCGCGCCCAGGCCCGCTCCCAGCAGCAGCACCCGGCTCTGGTCTCCGACCATGCACTGCCTGGTCAGACGGCGCAGGAAGTCCTCCCCCGTGAAGGGAAGCGAGACTCCGGCCGGGTATCGCAGGGGGCGGCGCTCCGCGGGGGGCATGGAGGTGCGAGTTATTGCCACATCGGCCATCGGACCGCCAGACGCAGGGGGTTCAAAGGTAATAAAGGACGCGCCGCTCCTTGTGGAGCCCCTCGTAGATGGCTCGGCGCTGCTCCTCGGACAGCAGGTACACCGACACCGAGACCGACACGTACTTCCCCCGGCTGGACGGCTGCTCGCGCACCGACTCCACGGGGATCTCCTGGCCCATCAGCCGCCTGAAGAGCCCCCGGACGTACTCCGCGAACCCCGCCTCCTGCCGACCCATCACCTTGAAGGTGTAGTCGGTGGGATAGCTGATGAGGGGCTTCTTCTCGTCGCTCTCGTCGCTCACAACAGGTTGGCCGCGAGCTCCGCCAGCGCGGAGCGCTCGCCCTTGGTCATGGTGATGTGGCCGGCGATCTTCTCGTCCTTGAACCGGTTCACCACGTGGACGAGCCCGTTGTTGGTGGAGTCCACATACGGGTTGTCGATCTGGAACGGGTCCCCGGTGAGGACGATCTTCGTGCCGTCGCCCACGCGCGTGATGATGGTCTTCACCTCATGCGGAGTGAGGTTCTGGGCCTCGTCCACGATGATGTACTGGTTCGGGATGGACCGGCCGC
>CAZQVZ010000456.1:0-4523 GCA_964596895.1 uncultured Myxococcaceae bacterium | reverse complement strand
CTCGATGACGTGAAGATCATGCCGTACTACTTCTACATGTGCGACATGATCCCCAGCTCCGAGCACTGGCGGCTCGCGGTGTGGGAGGCGCAGCAGCTCCAGCACGACATCATGGGATACCTCCCCGGGTTCGCGACGCCGCGGATCGTGTGTGACGTGCCGTTCGTGGGCAAGCGCTGGGTCCACCAGGTGGCGGAGTACGACCGGGAGAAGGGCATCAGCTACTGGACCAAGAACTACCGCACCAGCGTGGAGCGGGATGATCCGGAGGCGCTGTCGCGGCGCTACGAATACTTCGATCCCATCTACACCCTGCCCGAAGCGGGGCAGCGGTGGTGGCGGAACTCCGCGCAGACTGCGTAGCGGATGGCGGCCGGGGTCTCGCTGCAGACGGTGGTGCCGGTGCGCCCCGCGGATCCGCGGGAGCGCAGGCGCGCGCTCTTTCCCGACGCGACCGACGCGCAGTGGAGCGACTGGCGGTGGCAGCAGCGCCACGCCATCCGCTCGCTGTCTGCCCTGGAGCGGGTGCTCCCGCTGACGGTGGACGAGCGGGCCGGCGCGCAGGAGACGAAGGGGATCTTCCGGCTGGGGATCTCACCGTACTACCTGACGCTGATAGACCCTGCGCACCCCGCCTGTCCGGTGCGGATGCAGGCGGTGCCGACCCTGGCCGAGGCCACCGTGCACGTGGGGGAGCTTCGGGATCCGCTCGGCGAAGACAAGACGCGGCCCACCGAGTCCATCGTCCACCGGTATCCGGACCGGGTGCTCCTGCTCGCGCTCGACACCTGTTCGGTCTACTGCCGGCACTGCACGCGGCGGCGGATCACCAAGGGCGGCGAGGCCCACTTCACGAAGGACGCCTTGGGGGAGGCGGTGGCGTACGTGCGCGCGCACCCCGAGGTGCGGGACGTGCTCATCTCCGGCGGGGATCCGTTCCTGCTCGCCACCGAGCGGCTGGACGCCTTGTGCGCGGAGCTTCGGGCCATCCCCCACGTGGAGATCATCCGCATCGGGACGCGGGTGCCGGTGTGTCTGCCGATGCGGGTGGACGAGGCGCTCTGCCAGATGTTGCGGCGGCACGCCCCGCTGTACGTGGTGACGCACTTCAACCACCCCAAGGAGCTGACCTGCGAGGCGAGGGCGGCCTGCGAGCGGCTCGTGGACCACGGGGTGCCGGTGGAGAACCAGGCGGTCTTGATGCGGGGGTTGAACTCGGACGCGCGGATCATCCGGGAGCTGATGCACGGCTGCCTGAAGATGCGGGTGCGGCCGTACTACCTGCACCAGATGGACGTGGCGGAGGGGCTCGAGCATCTGCGGACGCCGCTGCAGAAGGGCGTGGAGATCCTCGAGGCGCTCCGAGGACACACCAGCGGCCTGGCGGTGCCGCATCTGGCGGTGGATCTGCCCGGCGGGGGCGGGAAGGTGACCCTGCAGCCGGACTACGTGGTGGAGCGGCAGCCGGACCAGACCGTGTTCCGGAACTTCCAGGGTGAGCGCTACGCGTACCCGGAGCCTGCGCAGACCGACTGCAGCTGTCCGTACGACGAGATCTGGCAGCGCCGCTGAGCCCCGCGGTGCCGCCGCACGCGCGGCGGCTGAGCTCTCCGCTCAGGGGCTTCCGCCGGGTGGCGGCCTATTCGACCGGGATGCCCACTTCGACCTTCGGGGCGGCGCCCGGGGTGGAGCCCATCTCCACCGGGTTGTCCTCGCCGAAGCCCTGCTGGACCTCCACCGGCTTGTCCTTCTGGGCGGCGGCCTTCTCGGCGGCCGCCTTCTTCGCCTGCGCGTCGGCCTCGAGCTTCTTCTCCGCGGCCTCGGCCTGGGCCTGCTCTTCAGGGGACATCTTCGCGGTGTAGTTGACCCAGTCCCGCGTGGAGACGCCGTGCTTCTGCAGCACCTCCTGCTGGGCGGCCTGCTGCTTCTGGATCACCTCGCGCCGCTCCGCGTTGTCCATCTCGTGTGGCTTGCGGTTGCCATGTTCGGCGGCGATCTTCCCCAGCGCCTCCTTCTCCGCGCGGCGGATCTTCGCCACCTCCGCGGGGCTCAGCTCCTGTGCCCCGGCGGCAGCAGGGAGCAGGGCGACGAGCAGGGCCACACAGCACAGGACGAGCGACGGGACGGGGAGCGCGCGCATGCCCGGGATGCTACCGCAACTTCCCCGGGGCTAGCGGCCCTTGCAGTTGGCGCAGCTGTCGTTGAAGCGGGCGCAGTCTTCGTTCGCGGAGACGCAGCGGGCGGTGCCGCGGTCCGGGTTGCGCTCGGCGATTTGACAGACCCTCGAGGCGATCTCGCAGACGTCCTTCGCCATCTTGCAGGTGTCGTTGCAGGAGAGCTGCTCGGACTGGGCGCGGGTGCGCATCTCTTCGAGGCGCGCGGAGTAGGTCTCGAGCTGGTCCTCGTCGGTGCCGGCGATGGTGTCCTGCCGCTTGGGGCAGCCGGCGAGGGACAGCGCGAGGAGGAGGAGGGCGACGGGGATGAAGGTCTTCATGCGGGGCCGGATCGATAGTCGCGAAACGGGCGGGCGTCCAACTCATTCCCCGCGCAGGTACAGCCACAAGGCCAAAGCGACCAGACCGAGCAGGGCCCCGCGCCGGAGCCAGTCCTGCCGGCGCCGCTCCGGGGAGGCTTGCGCCGCCTCCTCCCACGCCGCCTCCAGCCGGCGAATGTCACGGGCATGTCCGGCCAGCGCGCGCAGCGGTGGGCACAGCGTGGGTTCGGTGCCTGCTTCGAGGCGCGCGGCGAGTTGCGACTCTTCGGCATCCGACAAGGGCGGGGCGTCCCGGGGCGTCACCGGGGGCTCGCGTCCCGGGCGGTCACCCTCTGCCGAGCCCGGCGCGGCCGAGGAGAGCGCGGCCAGGAGCAGCCTCGCCGCGCGCAGGGTGTGGAGGGGGACGGTCTGCTCCGCGACGCCGAAGGCGCGGGCACAGCCCTGGAGTCCTTCGCCGTCCACGTAGCGCCGCCGGAGCCAGGCTGCGTCACGGGGAGGGAGGCGCCCAAGGGCGCGCGCGAGCTCTTCGGGCGTGGGCTTCACGGTGGGCCTGGGGGCTTGTAACACCGCCGGGGGTCGTTTTCTTGAGGCGCAGATCTGCCCTCCTACACTCCGGTCGCATGATGTCGCGCTCTGTGGCAGCAACCGTTGCGGTGGTCCTGGCTTGCGGCCTGCTCCCGCGGGCCGCGGGTGCCCTGGAGACCATGCGCATCCACGTGGGCGACGCGCAGGAGCTCGCGCTGTCTGCCCGCGGGCTGGCGGTGGGGCAGGATCAGGACGACGCGACGTACGCCCCGCTCGAGCCTGCGCGCGCGCGGGTGGTGCTCGAGCGGGGACGGCTTCATGTGGACGGCGCCGCCTGGCCGGAGCCGCAGGTGCGCTTTCGCGCGCTCGCCGAGGACGGCAGCGACGCCGGCGTGCCCGGCGAGACGCCCATCCGGGTGCTCGGGCACCGGGTTCGCGGAGACGTGGTGGTGCGGGCGCACCGCGGCAAGCTGCAGGTCATCAACGTCATCGCGCTCGAGGACTACCTGGCGGCGGTGCTCGGCAGTGAGATGCCGCCGGCCTTTCCGGAGCAGGCCTTGCGCGCGCAGGCGGTGGCGGCGAGGACCTATGCCCTGCACAAGAAGCTCGCCGCGCTGGGACAGCCCTTCCACCTCGGCAACAGCGTCCTGCACCAGGTCTACGGTGGCGTGGGCAGCGAGGACCCGAGGACGCGGGCCGCGGTGGAGGCCACGCGGGGGGAGGTGCTGACGTGGGAGCTGCAGCCCATCGAGGCGTACTTCCACGCGAGCTGCGGCGGGCGAACCGAAGAGGGCGCGCAGGCGCTCGGGCGGGATCTGCCGTACCTGACCTCTGTGACCTGCCCGTGCAGCGCGCTGCCGCAGAGCCGCTGGGAGGCCACGGTGCCGCACGCGGAGCTGGCGGAGGCGCTCGGCGGCCCGCCGGGCAAGTGGACCGTCCGCGGGCGTACGCGCACGGGGCGCGCCACCCACCTCGTGCACGAAGGTGGGCGCAGCGTGGACGCGGTCACCTTCCGCGCCCGGGCGGGTTATGGCCGCATCCGCAGCCTCGCCTTCGAGATCGCCCCAGCGGGACGTGGGGCCATGCGCTTCACGGGGCGCGGCTTCGGCCACGGCGCTGGCTTTTGCCAGTGGGGCGCCAAGGCGCTGGCGGACCAGGGGCGCGCGTACACGGAGATACTCGCGCACTACTACCCGGGCACCGACCTGCAGACGTTGTATTAGGCGTCCCAGCGTGGACGCCGCCCCCTTGCATCTCACCCTCGAGGACTTCGACTTCGAGCTGCCGCCTGCGCAGCTGGCGAAGGCGCCTCTGCCCGAGCGCGATGCCTCGCGGCTGCTGGTGCTCGACCGGGAGACGGGGGCGCTGGCGCACCGGCGCTTCCGGGACCTGCCGTCCCTGCTGCGCGCAGGAGACCTGCTGGTGTTCAACGACACCCGGGTGATCCCCGCGCGCCTGCACGGGAAGAAGGTGCCCACGGGGGGCCGGGTGGAGTTGCTCCTGG
>CAZQVZ010000455.1:0-4528 GCA_964596895.1 uncultured Myxococcaceae bacterium | reverse complement strand
ACGACCTGACCACGTTCATGGCGGAGAAGTACCTGGACGTGTTCGACCCGCTCACGAACAGGCTGGACGCCGAGGTGGACAGGCTCGGGCCCGGTGACGCCTTCAACGTCGACGTGGGCGCGGACGTGAAGGCGGTCCTGGGCGTGGAGCTGAACGCGGGGCTGAGCGTCTCCCGCGCGGAGGAGGGGCCGGGCTACACCGTGGCGTTCGAGGCCAACCTCGAGGGCGAGGTGGGCGCGAAGCTGAAGGCGAAGCTCCCGGGGATCGAGGAGGTGATGGGGGCGTTCGGCGGCGAGGCCGAGGCGATGCTCCACGGCGGCGTGAAGCTGGAGTTCGCCTTCGCCGACGAGCAGGCCGCGAAGGATGGCGCCAACACCCTCGTCCGCACCGCGGTCTGTGCGGTCTCCCCGCCCGCGCTCGCGACGACCACCCTCGCGCACGCGAAGACCGGCGACCTCGACAACCTCGTCTCCCACCTGGGCGCCCTGGAGTTGAAGGGTGGCGTGGGCGCGCAGGGCGAGGCCGACCTCGCGCTGCTGAAGGGGCTCGGCTTCGAAGGCAGCGCGGCCGTGGCGGTGGACGCAAAGCTGAGGATCGACCTTCACGGCGTGAAGCCCACCGCCGTCTCGGTCATCGCCGAGACGTCGGGTTCGCTGGACGCCACCGCGGAGGGCGGCGCCTCGAAGGTGAAGGGCAAGGTCTCCGCGCACGTGGCCATCGTGAACCGCGCCGCCCTGGAGCCGGGCCAGTCCTTCGACCTGTCCCACCCGCTCGCGGGCCTGAAGGTCGAAACCTCCGTCCAGGTCAGCGGCACCGCGACCGGCGGGGTGCAGGTGGGCGCCAGGGGGTTGAACACACGGGGGCATGCGGGCCTGTCGGTGAAGGCCGAGCTGAAGGGGTCCCCCGGCGAGATCCTCTCGTCCAGCGCGGGCCTGCGCCGGCTGCTCGCAGGCGATCTGCCCGGGGCGAAGCGCGCCTTCGAAGGAACGGAAATGTCCGCGCAGGTCCGCGGCCTCACCCGCGAGGAGACGAACGTGGAGCTCGCGGTGGGCCCGGCCGAGGTCTACTACCGCAGCGCCTTCGAGGACGTGACCACCCGGCCGCTCGTCGAGCTGGGAGGGTAGCGCCGCCCAGCGGGAACCGGGCCGGTTGGGGTTGCGGCAGGGGGCTGAAGGCAGGTAGCACCCGTGACCGTGATCAAGACCCCGCTCGGCCGCTTCCGCCTCATCGGCATTCTGGAAGGGATCTCCTTCCTCGCCCTCATGGGCATCGGGATGCCGCTCAAGTACGCGCTGGACCTGCCCGAGCCCAACAAGTGGATCGGCTGGGCGCACGGGGCGCTGTTCATGGCGTACGTCGCCGCGCTCATCAGCGTCTGGGGCGCCGAGCGCTGGTCGCTGCGGCGGGCGGCCCTGGCCTTCGGGGCCTCCCTGGTTCCCGCAGGCCCGTTCCTGTTCGACGCGTGGCTTCGGAAGCAGGAAGCGGCGCCCCAGGTTTCCCCGCCGGCGGCGTAGGGCTATACCGCCCGGCGTGCCGGCTTCAGACCGAGACAGCCTCCGCGATGGCGACCGTCCCCAGCGGAAGTTCCCGCGGGTGGACGTGCGCGTGGGCGCGAGGCTGAGCCTCGCCAGCGATCCGCGCCGCACCTTCGAGGCCACGCTCCCCACCTCCAACATCAGCGTCGGCGGGCTGTTCCTCGAGTCCACCTTCTTCCTCAAGCTCGGCACCGAGCTCTTGATTGAGCTCACGCTGCCTGCCACCGACGAAGGCGTCCCCCCGAAGGTGGTCCGCGCGCTCGGCCGCGTGGTGCGGGTGGAGACCTCGGATGTGCAGGGCCGCAACAAGCGGTCCGGCTTCGCGCTGCAGTTCACCGACTACTTCGACGGCAGCCGGCTCGCGCTCGCGGGGTACTTCCTCGGGCCGGTGCTCCGCGAGTTCATCGACGCGTACGCCGCGGAGCATGGCCTGTCGCCCACCGGTGAGGCCGTGGCCCAGATGGTGGACCTGCTCGCCGCCTGGGAGCTGCGGCGGGAGGAGGCGGCGCGCACGTCGAAGCCTGCGTCCCGGCCCGCCGCCCTCTCGCGCGGCCCTCGCCCCAGCGTGAAGAAGCCAGCGGGGCGCCCGGCCAGGCCCGCTGCGCCCGCGAAGTCTGCGAGCAAGAAGAAGCCTGCCGCGCGCACCTCCCGCCGCTAGGTCGAAGCCCGCTGCGGCGCGCTCGCTTGCGAGCGGCTTCAGCGAACGCGGTGCCGGGACTTGCCCCCGCTCACCGGCGTCTCGGAGAAGTCCGCGGCGCAGGCGCTGCTCCCCACCGAAGATGCGCTGCGCGCGCCCGGTACCGCCCCGCCGTTTCCGCTGGGCGCGTCGAAGAGCACTTCAGCGGGGTTCAGCGCATCGCAAGAAGGCAAGGAGCGCCCGTAGTACTCGGTGAAGGTCCGCACCTGCGCGGCGAGGAGCGTGCCGCCTGGAGGCCCGGTGATGTCGCCGATGAGCACCTCCTCCCCGGTCTGCGTCACGATGACGGAGCCTCGCCACCACCCGCTCTGCGTCCGCTGCACGCGCAGCACGTAGGTCTCTCCTTCGTGCCACTCGAAAGGCCGCCAGCAGGTCTTGCCCACGCCTTCGCCGTCGAAGTCGCGACAGCCGCCGTCGCTGCCGGAGGGCACAATCGCGCCTGTGGCGTCCCAGATGGAGAAGCGCACCAGCCGCCCTGCGTTCTCCGCGCCCCGCGTCTGCAGGCCGATGTAGCCCCCTTCGGTCCCCAGCGAGAAGGTGAGCGCCCAGAAGTAGGACTGACCGGATGGGTCCACGGTCACGGTGAGCGGGATCTCCACCTGCTCGAGGTCGCCCGCGAGCAGCGTCCACGTCGTGTAGATGTTCATGTGGGCGTGGGTCACCGGCCCGTCGCAGGCGCCGAACGCCGAACAGGCATCCGCGCAGCAGTCCCCTCGCCCGAGACACGCTTCATCACACCGGCACCCCGCGGGCGGCGTCTGCGTGAACTGCGCCACCGAGCGGCAGCCGCAGTCGGCGCCGCACGTCGCGTCGTCTTCGCCGGGGTCACAGGTGCCATCCCCGCAGAAGGGCTCGGCTTCGCCCGCGTCCGGACCTTCGCCGCCGTCCGGCTGCTCGCCTGCATCAGGAATCAACCCGGCGTCCGCGCCCCCGCCCCCGCCCCCGCCCCCGTCCGCAGGCGGCGGCGGCGGCGGTTTCGAAGGCTCCGGACACGCCGCGAAGACGGCACAGCCGACGAGGAGCCCAACCCGGAGGAGCGCGTGCATGCGCACCAGCGTACCGCGCCCTGCGGCCGGGCGAGCGGGCGCCTTCATTGAGCGCTACCTCCAGGCCCCCCGGCACAGGTAAGGGAGGCGCATGTCGGAGCACCCTCCCCTGGACCCGGACGAGGTCGCGAAGGTCACGCGGTTTCTCGAGGCCATCATCGAAGACCGCGCGCTGCTCGCCCCTCTGGACGAAGAGGTGCGCAAGGCGCTGCTGCGCGCGGCCGGCAAGGTGGCCATGCCCGAGCGCGACGCGAAGGCCCGGCTCTCGCGCGCGGCCATGAAGCTGCGCAAGGAGCACGTGCGCGCGAAGGACCGCGAGGCGCGCAACAGCACGCAGATCCGCAGCCTCCGCCGCGAGGTGGTCTTCAGCGCCCCCGCCCTGCCCGGCCCGATCGCGGAGGAAGCGAAGGCACCGCGACCGGTGCTGGAGAAGCCGCGCCACTGCTACTGCTGCAAGGGGGAGTACCGCGAGGTCCACTTCTTCTACGACGCCCTGTGCATCGCCTGCGGCGACTTCAACTACGCCCGGCGCTTCCAGCGCGCGGACCTCGAAGGGCAGGTGGCGCTGATCACCGGCGCGCGCGTGAAGATTGGCTTCCAGGCGTCGCTGCTGCTCCTGCGCTCCGGCGCCCAGGTCATCGCCACCACCCGCTTCCCGAACGACGCGGCCCACCGCTACGCGCGCGAGCCGGACTTCGCAGACTGGCGAGACCGCCTCCAGATCCACGGGCTGGACCTGCGCCACGCCCCCAGCGTGGAGCTCTTCACCCGCTACCTGAACGACCGGCTGGAGCGGCTGGACATCCTCATCAACAACGCCGCGCAGACGGTGCGCAGGCCGCCGGCGTTCTACGCGCACCTGCTCGCGGACGAGTCCCGCCGGCTGGAGGAACTTCCGGAAGATGCGCGCGGGCTCCTGGCCTCCCACGCCGAGTGTCTGCGCGCGCTCGACGGAAAGAGGCAGCTCGGCTCCGGCGACCTCGGCGCCCAGGACGCCCACGCCGCGCTCGCCCCGAGCTGGCGCAGCCACGATCCGGCGCTGGGCCTGCGCGCCTCCGCGGCGCTCTCGCAGCTGCCCTACGCCTTCGAGCAGGACTCAGACACCGAGGCGCTGTTCCCGAAGGGTGAGGTGGACGCGGACCTGCAGCAGGTGGACCTGCGCGAGGTCAACAGCTGGCGGCTCACGCTCTCCGAGGTGCAGACCGCGGAGATGCTGGAGGTGCACCTGGTCAACGCGGTGGCGCCGTTCA
>CAZQVZ010000454.1:0-4543 GCA_964596895.1 uncultured Myxococcaceae bacterium | reverse complement strand
AGGAGCGCGGTGCCGGTGGCGGCCCTGGCCATTGGCGTGGCGATGACGGTGTGCATCGGCGGGTTCGTGGGCTCCTTCCAGGTGTCCGCGCTGCGGTGGATAGAGCAGTCGGTGCCGGCGGACGTGTTCGTGACGTCCTCCGCGAAGATTGGCGGCATCCGCAACGTGCCCATGGTCCCGGACATTGGCCACGAGATGGCGCAGATGGAGGGGGTGGACCAGGTGGACTTCGTGCGGCTGTACCAGCACGACGTGTTCGACCTGCGGGTGTTCGTGATCTCCGTGCTGCCGGAGATCTACTACGCGCACAGCAAGCCCACCGTGCTGCAGGGGACCCTGCCCTCCCACGAACAGAGCCGGCAGGGGCACGTGACGGTGTCCGAGAACCTCGCCCGAAGGCGCGGCCTGAAGGCAGGCGGCACCCTCCCGCTCAACACGCCGGACGGGGTGAAGACGCTGACCATCGCCGCGGTGGTCATCGACTACACGAGCGACCAGGGGGCGCTGTTCATGGACCGCCACCTGTTCGTGGACTGGTTCAACGACGAGCGGGTGGACACCTTCGAGCTCTACTTGAAGAGGGGCGCGGACCTGAACGCCGTGCGCAGCGAAATCACCGCGCGCTTCGGCGAGCAGTACGACCTCTATGTGCTCTCCAACGCGGAGCTGCGCGACGAGGCGATGAACCTGGTGGATGCGGCCTTTGGCGTCACCTACGCCATGGAGGTGGTGGCGGTGCTCCTGGCGCTGTTGGGCGTCATCAACACGCTCCTGGCCGCGGTCCTGGACCGGACCCGGGAGATTGGGCTGCTTCGCGCCATTGGCGCTTCGCGCGGGCACATCGTCGGGCTCTTCACCGGTGAGGCCGCGCTGATCGGCATCTGTGGGGGGCTGCTGGGCGTGGCGTCGGGGACGGTGATGGGGTGGGTGGTGACCACGGTGGTGGGCGTGCAGGGGACGGGGTGGTCCTTCCCGTTCATCTTCCCGCTGGGGCTCGCGGTGCAGATGGTGGTGGCGGCGAGCGTGTGCGCGGTGCTGGCGGGCCTGTATCCGGCGCGGCGCGCGGCCAGGCTGGATGTGGTGGAGGCGCTGGCCTACGAGTAGCGCCCGGCGGCATACTCCCGGGCTGATGTCGTCGTCGGCCTTCAACATCCTCCTCGTCGAGGACGAACCGGTCATCCGCGAGCTGGTGCGCAGCATGCTCACCGAAGGCGCGGTGCAGGTGGAGTGCGCGGAGAACGGCGTGGAGGGGCTGAAGCTCGCCCGCTCGAAGGCGTTCGACCTCATCTTGTTGGACGTGGTCCTGCCGCAGATGGACGGCATCACCGTGTGCCGGATGCTCAAGGGCGATCCGAACACGCAGAAGGTGCCGCTCTACATGCTGACGGCGAAGGCGAAGAAGAGCGACATCGAGACCGCCACCCGCGCCGGCGCGGACGGGTACATCCAGAAGCCGTTCCGCAGCGCGGAGCTGATGGACCTGGTGGCGAAGCTGCGGGAGGGGCGCGGCTAGGGCAGCCTCGGGTGGAGGAAGCGAGCCAGCGCGAACATGTCGTCCCAGTCGAGCCCTTCGAACTCCAGCGCCGCGCCGTCCTCGTCCACGCGCTTCACCAGACAGCTGGCGACGACCTCGCGGTCCCCCGGCAGCGGCAGGGCGACGGTCACGCGCTTGACCTCATCCCGGAGCTCCGCCTGCACGAAGAGGCCGGCCATGGAGAGGTCCGAGCACCGCGCGAGCACCGCGCGGCCGTTGAGCAGGAGCTTCACCATGAAGCCGGCTTCGACGCGGGGGTGGAAGCGCTCGGGGGGATGCAGGTGGGTGGCGCTCATGCGAAAGGCTCCTTCTCACAGGACGCGACGAGTGTGTACCGGCCTGTAGCGCCCGCAACTTTTCCGACGGTGGCCCTGGGCCGAGGTGACGCGTGATGGGTGGCAAGGTGGGGTTGGTCCTCTCCGGCGGCGGGGCGCGGGGCGCGTACGAAGCGGGCGTCATCCGCTACCTGCGCGAGGAGCTGCCGTCCGCGGTGGGCGGCCACGTGCCCCTGGACATCCTCGCCGGCACCAGCGTGGGCGCCATCACCGCCTGCTTCCTCGGGGCGACCATGGACAGGCCGGACGCCCAGGGCAAAGAGCTCGCGAGCCTGTGGTGTGATCTCTCTTTGGAGCAGGTGTACGGGGTGCACGGAGAGGACCTGTGGACCATCTCCCGGAAGCTCTGGCGCGCGGCCACCAACGAGCCTTCGCGGCCGGGCGGCTGGCGGCTCTACGACATCCTCCACCCCGAGCCGCTGGAGGAGATGGTGCGCACCCGGGTGTCCTGGTCCCGCATCAGCGCGAACCTGGCGAAGGGGCTCTTGAGCGCCCTCTCCGTGAGCACCACGCAGATCGCCAGCGGGCGCACGGTGGTCTACGTGCAGCGGCGCGAGGGCGGGGTGCCGCCGTGGAGCAAGGACCCCACCACCGAGGCCCGCGAAGGCATCCTCGGGCCGGAGCACGCGCTGGCGTCCGCGGCCATCCCGCTGCTGTTCCGCGCGGTGAGGATTGGGGACGAGTACTACTGCGACGGCAGCCTCCGGCAGAACACGCCGCTGTCTCCGGCGCTGCGGCTGGGCGCGGACCGGGTGCTCCTCATCTCCCTGCGGCACAAGCGCACCACGCCGCCGCCGGAAGGGCCTGCGCGCAGCGTCTACCCGACCACGCCGCACGTGATGGGCAAGGTGCTCAACTCGCTGATGCTCGACCACACCGACTACGACCTCGAGCGGCTGCGGCGCTTCAACGCCATCCTCGAGGCGGGCATCGCCGCGTATGGGCCGGACTTCGTGCGGACCCTCAACGGCACCGTGGAGTCGCTGCGCGGCCAGCCCTGGCGGGTGGTGAAGCCGCTGGTGTTGCGGCCGTCTCGCGACATCGCCCAGATCGCCGCGGCGCACGCGAAGCGGGACCGGGTGGGGCACATCACCTCGCCCACGCTGCCCACCAAGCTCCTCCATCGGATCGCCCAGAGCCAGCTGCTCACCGAGGCGGACCTCGCCAGCTACCTCCTGTTCGACGGGGCCTACGCGAAGGAGCTGGTGGCGCTGGGGATGGAGGACACCCACGCCCGCCGCGAGGAGCTGGTGGAGTTCTTCGCCCCCGTGGTCACCGCGCGCGCCGCCGCCAGCTGAGCGCTGGGGGAGCCGACCGTCCCGGACGTGGGACGGACCCGCGAGCGTAAGCTCCTGAAAAGACGGCGCCTGGCGGCCGGCACGCCGCCTGAAGTGCGGCCTTCGTCCCAACGGAGGCCACATGAGCGACAACGGCAACAATCCCAACCGAATCGGCTCCACCGCCATCACCGTCACCACCCCGCGGCTGACCCCCCAGAATGACTTCGGGCAGGTGATGGCGCGGACCCTCCAGGGCGCGGCCCAGGTGGGTGGCGCGGTGGCGGGCGCGTTCATCCCCGGCGGCCCGGTGGTCTCGGCGGCCATCTCTGGCGCATCGAACCTCGCCTCCGGCATCGCCGGGATCGCGTCCAGGGGCAGCGCCGTCACGGCGGCGGGCGGAGGTCAGCCGGGGGCGCTCGGCGGAGCGGTGGAGGGCAAGAGCGAGCAGTGGGCGCTGCTCGAGGCCAACCGGCTGATGACCGAGCAGAACAACTCCTTCAACCAGCAGTACCTCGCGCTGCAGAACAAGATGCAGCAGGAGAGTCGGGAGTTCACGACCATCTCCAACATCATGAAGGTCCGCCACGACTCGGCGAAGGCCGCCATCAACAACATCCGCTGACGAAAGACGGTCATGGCCATCGACAAGGTTGGACCGGTCGGCGGGGCAACGCCCTCGCCGCAGCTCGAGACCGGAAAAGAGAAGTTCGGGAAGGTGCTCGACGGCGTCCAGAAGGTGGGCGGCCAGGGCGGTCAGCCGCAAGGGGCCCAGAACCCGGCGTCCAACGCGCAGCAGCCCTCCGAGGTGTCGCCCCGGCAGGTGGTGGACCGGGCCCGGCCCAACTGTCCGCCCACCGCGCAAGGCGTGAAGAGCGCCCAGGCCAGTGGGGCGCCGCAGGCGGTGCAGCGGGTGGAGGCCAAGGCCAACGTGCGCGCCATGGAGCCGGCGAAGGTCCTCGACCAGGTGGCGGCGGCGCAGCAGCGGCTCGACCACATCCTGCAGCTCGCGCAGGGCGGCAAGAGCTTCACCCCGGCGGAGCTGTTGGCCATGCAGGCGCACATCTACCGCGCCAGCCAGGAGCTCGATCTGGCCGGGAAGGTCGTCGAGAAGGCCACCGGCGGCGTCAAGCAGGTCCTGCAGACCCAGGTCTAGCCACACCCTCAGTCGAAAGAAGTCGCGAAGGAGCTCCCCATGAACCGCATCCTCCCCCTCGCCGCCTCCCTGCTGCTCACCGCCTGCACCGCCCGCATCCAGCACGGCCTGGACGAGGCGCAGGCCAACGAGATCCAGACCCTCCTGCTCGAAGCGGGCTTCGACGCGCGCAAGGTCCCGGAGCAGGGCAAGAAGCCCACCTGGGCCATCGAGCTGCCGGAGGAGCAGGCCACCGGCGCCA
>CAZQVZ010000453.1:0-4546 GCA_964596895.1 uncultured Myxococcaceae bacterium | reverse complement strand
GGCCCTTGGTCTTGCGGATGACGACGCCCTCGAACGGCTGGACGCGCTCCTTGTCACCCTCACGCACGCGCCAGTGGACGCGGACGGTGTCTCCGGTGCGGAATTCCGTCACTTCGGGGCGGAGGAACTTGTTCTCGATGTACTCGAGGGCGGTGCGACGCATGGTGGTACTCCGGGCAAAAACGAGGCGGCGTCTCTAGCAAAGCCGCGTCGTGGCTACAAGTCCGATTCCTGCCTGGCCAGCAGCTTGAGGTCCGCCGGCGAGAGCTCGAGCCTGCCGAACAGGTCCGGGCGCCTCGCCTTCGTGAGCTGCAGCGCCTGCCACCGCCGCCAGCGGGCGATGCGCGCGTGGTCGCCTGACTGCAAGACCTCCGGCACCGCCCGGCCCTCGAACACCGGCGGGCGGGTGTACTGGGGGTGCTCCAGGACCCCCTCCTCGAAGCTCTCCCGGACGGGCGAGCTTTCGTTCCCCAGCACGCCCGGGCGCAGGCGCGCGGTGGCGTCCACCACCGTCAGCGCGGCCAACTCCCCGCCGGTGAGCACGAAGTCCCCCACCGACAGCTCCCGGTCGATGTACGCGCCGATGCGCTCGTCCAGGCCTTCGTAGCGGCCGCAGACGAGGACGACGCCCCCTTCTGCCTCCGCGAGCTCCCGGGCCGCCCTCTGGGTGAAGACCGGCCCTCTGGGGCTCATCAGGATGACCTGCGCCCCCGGCAGCCGCGCCTTCGCCGCCCGGATGGCCGCCACCACCGGCTCCGGCTTCATCACCATGCCGGCGCCGCCGCCGTAGGGCGCGTCGTCACAGACCCGGTGCTTGCCCTCCGCGTGCTCCCGGATGTCGGTGGCGCGGACCTCCAGCAGCCCCTTCTCCTGCGCCTTGCCGAGGATGCTCTCCTGGCAATACCCGGTCACCATCCTGGGGAAGAGCGTGAGGACGTCGAAGCGCAGCATCAGTCGGAGATCTCCGGGAGGCGGACCACCACCTTGCGGTTGGGCAGATCCACGTCCGGCACGAACTGATCCACGAACGGGAGCAGGTGCTCCTGCCCGCCTCCCCGGATGACCAGGGTGGGGACCTCGCCGTGGCTCCAGATCTCCTCCACCACGCCTACCTCGGCGCCCGCTTCATCGAAGGCGCGCAGGCCCACCAGGTCTCCCTGGAAGTACTCCCCTTCCGAGGGCGGCTCCAGATCCTCCCGGAAGACGAACACGGTGGCGCCCACCAGCCCCGCGGCGTCCTCCCGGGTCGAGACCTCCGCGAAGGTGGTCAGAAGCTCCTTGTTAGCGTTCCGGACGTGCTCGACGGTGAGCTGGGCCTGCTGGCCGTCGCGCCTGCGCACCAGGACGCGGTCCACGTCGAACAGCGCCTCGGACGCAGGGTCGAACGTGCGGATGGCCACCTCGCCGCGCAGGCCATGGGCCCGGGCGACGTAGCCGATTTGAAGATGCTGGGAGGGACCCGCGCTCACTGGCCGGACGGCTGCGCGGGCTGCGCGCCAGCGGGCGGGGCGGCCTTGCGCTCGTCGAGGATCTCCAGCCGCGCCTTGCCACCCTTGAGGGCGGCGGCGGCGGACAGGAGCGTGCGGACGGCGTTGATGGTGCGGCCGTCACGGCCGATCACCTTGCCCACGTCCTCCTGGGCGACCTTGAGCTCATAGAGCGTGCCCCCGTCCGCTTCGGACGCGCGCAGCTCGACCTGCTCCGGCCTGTCCACCAGGGCGCGGGCGATGTAGGTGACCAGCTCTTCCAACGGAAGTCCGCTGGTGTGGCCTAGGCCTGGGGCGCGGCCCTGGAGGCGCGCTTGATCAGGTCCGCCACGGTCTCGGACGGGCGAGCGCCGGTCTTCAGCCAGTACTCCAGCCGCTCCGAGTTGAAGGCGATCTTGGGGGGGCTGAGGTTCGGGTCGTACGCCCCGATGGCTTCGATGAACTTGCCGTCCCGCGGGTTCCGCGAGTCGGTGGCCACCACGTGGTAGTACGGCGCCTTCTTGGCACCAGCGCGAGCGAGACGAAGG
Source organism: uncultured Myxococcaceae bacterium (assembly GCA_964596895.1). GTDB lineage: Bacteria > Myxococcota > Myxococcia > Myxococcales > Myxococcaceae > JAFAFL01. Next base: position 2,532 of record CAZQVZ010000453.1, on the reverse strand, counting down.
ACGACGGCCATGATCAGGTAACTCCGGTTACAAAGAGGGGGGGCCTATACCGGCTCCCCCTCCAAATTGTCAATGTAAGTCGCGGGCGAGCGGGCAGGCCCCTCGCGGGTGACGTTGGCCAACTGCCCACAGGCCGCGGCGATGTCCCGGCCGCGGTTCTGGCGGATGAAGGCCGCCACGTGGCCAAGGGTGAGCAGGTGCCGGAAGCGCTCCGCCCGGTCGTCCTGCACCGTGGAGAACCCCAGCCCGGCGTTCTCGTTGTACGGGATGAGGTTCACCTTGGCGGGGATGCCCTCGAGCAGGGAGATGAGCCGCGCGGCGTCCTCGTCGGTGTCGTTGATGCCCTTGAGCAGCACGTATTCGAAGGTGATCCGCCGCCCCTGCCGCAGCGGGAACTTCCGGCAGGCGTCCATCAGCGCGGCGATGTTCCACTTGCGGTTCACCGGCATCGTCTTCGACCGCTGCTCGTCGGTGGTCGCGTTGAGCGAGATGGCCAGCTTGACGTCCGTCTCCTGGCCGAACCGCTCGATCATCGGGACCAGGCCCACGGTGCTCACGGTGATGTGGCGGTGGGAGAAGTTGGGGCCCTCCTGCGACTGCAGGATGTTGAGCGCCTTCTTGAGGTTCTCGAAGTTGTGCAGGGGTTCGCCCATGCCCATGAACACGAGGTTCGTGAGCGGGCGGAGCAGGTCCAGCTTCTCGTTCTGGCGGACCTCGCGGTTCACCGCGTGCACCTGCGAGACGATCTCCCCCGGCGACAGGTTCCGCTTCAGCCCCAGCGTCCCGGTGGCGCAGAAGGTACAGGCCATGGCGCAGCCCACCTGCGTGGACACGCACAGGGTCTTGCGGTCCGGGGATGGCATGTAGACGGATTCGATGTAGCGGCCGTCGTGCGTCTTCCAGCGGTACTTGATGGTGCCGTCCACGGACCGCTGCTCCAGGTCCTTGAAGAGCGGCTTCATCTCGCTGCGCTCAACGAGGATCCGGCGCAGCCCCTTCGAGAGATCCGTCATCTCCTCGAAGTCGGTCACGCCGCGCTGGTGCACCCAACGGTAGATCTGCCCGGCCCGGAAGGGCTTGTCCCCGAGCTCCTCCACCACGAACTTCGTGAGCTCTGGCAGGGTCAGGCTGCACAGGTCCACCTTCTTCGGCGGCGAAGCGGGCGCGGGCGTGAGGGAGGCGGCTTCTGCGGACATGACGAAGATCAACGGCGGAGGAGGGGCCGTGCCTTCCCACACTCTGGCCGCACCGTCAAAGGTCCGCGACCTGCCGGGCGGACGCTCCCCTTCCCTCACCTGGCCGCCTACGCCAGCGCACGGCGGGAGAGCCGGAGCGCGCCTTCCGCGGCGCCGCCGTAGACCAGGTGTGTCCACAGCGCCTTGGCGTGCGTCGAGGGCGGGAAGGCTTCGGCCTTTGGCGCCAACTCGAGCTTCGGCACCATCACCTCGTCCCCGATGAACCATAGGGCCGCGCCGAAGAGGAGCCCGATGCCCAGGGGCTGCTTGCGCAGGGCGCGCGACAGCAATCCCAGGGCGATCCCCTGGCTGATTCCGTAGCCCCAGTGCACCAGCGTCCCGGCGAGCGCCTTCTTGTCCCCCAGCCGAATGCCCAGCGGCCTGGTCAGCCGCTTCGCCGTCTTCACGGTGGCGTTCTCGTCCCAGGACACCTGCTGCTCCTGAGTCTGGTCCACCTCCGGCTGGACCTTGCTCGCCACCTTCATCGCCGGTGACATCAGCCAGGTCCCGAACGCGCCCGCCACCGCGCCCGCCGCCACGTCGAACCACACGCCCACGTCTTCGTGTTTGCGTCGGATGAGTCTCATGAGGCGAAGGTAAGGTCGGCGTGTTGGTCCGCCCTGCCCTACGCCCGGCGCCCCGGTTGATGGGCGAGCGCCCGGGCGAAGGAGGCTGGTTCACTGGTTCCGGGAGAAGGAGCGGACAACCGGGCTGCGCGGGGGCGACCACGACGACGTCCATCCAGGCGCTGCCACCTCGGCTGTTGCGCGCAACATGTTGGCCCATTTCCTCGTTTACGAGTTCTGGCCTCGGAACGGCTGCCGAGAGCGCAAATGCGGAAATGGGCCAACATCTCGCGGCCGGCCCGCGAACGACGGAGGCCTGGGCGTGCCGCGCTGGCTCGGGCCCTCGGGCCGCGCGGTCGGGGCGGCGCCTCCGCCTCGACGCGACTGCCACCGCGACGACGCCCATGCGGAGGCTCACGCTCGGGCGCGAGCTGGTGCCCCATTCTCCCGATCGCGAGTTCTCCGCTCGAAACACCCTGGCGACTCGTCATCCGGAGAATGGGGCAACATGTCCCGCGGGACCGGGACGACGTCTCGGAGCTGGGGCCGCCCGGGCTCGGTGCGCCGAAGCACGCGGTCAGGGCGGCGCCTCCAAAATCGCGCGGGGCGACCACGACAACGTCCATCCAGGAACTGCCACCTCGGCTGTTGCGCGCAACATGTTGGCCCATTTCCCCGTTTACGAGTTCTGGCCTCGGAACGGCTGCCGAGAGCGCAAATGCGGAAATGGG
>CAZQVZ010000452.1:0-4553 GCA_964596895.1 uncultured Myxococcaceae bacterium | reverse complement strand
CCTTCAAGATCCTCCTGTTCGTCGCGGTGGATGGCTGGTCCCTGCTCTCGCAGGGGCTGATCCTCGGCTACGGGGTGGTGTCATGACCCAGGAGATGCTGGTGGTCCTCGGGCGCGAGGCGCTGCTGCTCATGGTGCTGGCGTCCCTGCCGCCCATTGGCGCGTCCTTGCTGGTGGGCTTCGGGATGAGCGTGTTCCAGGCCACCACCCAGATCCAGGAGGCCACCTTGTCGGTGGTCCCCAAGCTCTGCGCGGCGGTGTTGGCCCTGGTCATCGCTGCGCCGTGGATTGGCGCGCAGCTCGGGCGGTTCGCCACCCAGCTTCTGCACGTGCTGCCCCAGGTCGCCCAATGATCGCCCTGTTCGAGACGCACCTCGTGGCGGTGACCCTGTGCGCCTCGAGGCTCTTGCCGGTGGCCTTCCTGTGCCCCCTTCTGGGCGGGCACGTGGCGCCCACCACTGTCCGCCTGGCGCTGGTGCTCTCCCTGGCGCTTTGCCTCCACTTTGCGGGCGGGGTGGCCACCGCCGAGTTGCCCCTGAACGCCCTTCAGTTTGGCGGCTGGGTGGGCAAGGAGATGCTCTTCGGGCTCTCCATCGGGATGGTGGCGTCCCTCCCTTTCGACGCGGCGCGGATGGGCGGTCGCTTCATCGATCTCTTCCGGGGCAGCTCGGCAGAGGCGGCGCTGCCCGGCACCGGCACCCGCGAATCCGCCACCGGAGATGCGCTCTACCAATTGCTCACCGCGCTGGTGGTGACGGGCGCCGCGTTTCCGCTGGTGCTGGGCGGCATCTTCGGGAGCTTCGGCGTGGTGGGGCTGGGGGCCTGGGCGCCCAGCTACGACGGGGCGATGCAGATCGCCGCGCTGGCGGGCGTGGCGCTGGCCACCGGGCTGGCCATTGGCGCGCCCATCGCCGGGGTGAGCCTCGCGGTGGACTGCCTGATGGGGATGGCGTCCCGCGCGGCGCCGGGGATGAACCTGCAGGAGACCGGGGCGCCGCTGCGCATCATCGGTGGTGGGGCGGTGGTGTGGCTGTCGGTGGGCCTTCTCTCGGAGCGGCTGCTCGCCGGCGTGAGGGACACCGACTTCAACCTGCAGGCGCTGCTCTCGGTGACCCCATGAGCGGCGAGAAGACCGAACAGCCCACGGCCCACAAGCTGCGGGAGGCACGGAAGAATGGGCAGGTGGCCCGCAGCCGGATGCTCTCCGGCGGCGCGGCCACGGTGGGCGGGCTCGCGGCGTTCGCCACGTTCGCGCCCGTCGCCTGGGCCCGGCTGCAGGCCTGGACGGGGACGCTCTTTCTTCGCCAGGACGTCTCAGTGGAGGCCGCCGCGGTCGAAGGGCTGTGGGCCCTGGCGTGGCTGGCGGTGCCGGCGCTCCTGGGGGCCTTCGGGGCCGCGTTCGTGGCCTCGGCCGGACAGGCGGGGCTGCAGGCGTACCCGAACCTCCTCATCCCCAAGCTCGAGCGCGTCGATCCTTTCGCCGGCTTCAAGCGGCTCTTCAGCGGGCGGCAGGTGGTGGACACGCTGAAGAACCTCGCCATCGTCGCGGTGGTCGCGCTGCTGGTCTGGCGCGGGGTGGAGGACGCGGCGCGCGAGACCTTCAAGGCGGTGTGGCTGGAGGGGCCCCTGGCGCTCTACGTGGTGGTGGGGCAGCTGCGGCCCCTGTTGTGGCAGCTCGCGGCGGTGGTGGGGCTGTTGGCGCTCGGGGACTACGCGCTGGCACGGCGGCGGCACAACAAGGATCAGATGATGAGCCGCGAGGAGGTGAAGCAGGAGTACAAGAACTCCGAGGGCGACCCGCACAACAAGGCCAGGCGCAAGCAGCTGCACCGGGCGCTGGCGAACTCGGGGCCGGCACGCGGGGTGCACAAGGCCACCGCCGTGGTGGTGAACCCGACCCACATCGCGGTGGCGCTCCGGTACGAGCCGGAGGAGTGCGAGGCCCCCTACATCGTCGCCTCCGGGCGGGATGAGGACGCCTTCGCCATCCGCCGGGAGGCGAGGCGGCAGGGGGTTCCGGTGCTCAAGGACGTGCCCCTGGCGCGGACCCTCATTCACTACGACGTCGGGGAAGAGGTCCCCGAAGAGCTGTACCGGGCGGCGGCGGCGATCCTCAAGGCAGCCATGGACATCCGCAGCGGGGACACCCAGTCCCGGGAGCAGGACGCATGAAGAACGTACTGACGAAGGTGCTGAACGGGGCGAAGGACTCCTCCGACGTGGTGCTGGCGGTGGTGATGGGCGCCATCCTGGCGGCGATGATCATCCCCATGCCCTCGTGGCTGTTGGATGCGCTGTTGGGGGTGAACCTCGCCGTGTCCATGCTGCTGCTGGTGGCGGCGGTGTACGCCCGGGATGCGCTCCGGGTGGCCGCGTTCCCCACGCTGCTGCTGGTCACCACGCTGTTCCGGCTGGCGCTCAACGTCTCCTCCACGCGGCTGGCGCTCGGGGAGGGCTACGCGGGCGACGTCATCAACGCCTTCGGCGAGTTCGTCATCCGCGGCGAATACGTGGTGGGCGCGGTCGTCTTCGCCATCCTCACCCTGGTGCAGTTCCTCGTGGTGTCCAAGGGCGCGGAGCGGGTGGCCGAGGTCTCCGCGCGCTTCACCCTGGACGCGATGCCCGGAAAGCAGATGTCCATCGACGCGGACCTGCGCGCCGGCGCCATCGATCAGGCAGGGGCGCGCCGCCGGCGCCGGGAGCTGGAGCGGGAGTCCCAGATGTTCGGCGCCATGGACGGCGCCATGAAGTTCGTGAAGGGGGACGTCATCGCCGGGTTGGTGATCCTCTTCATCAACCTTCTGGGCGGGATCGCCATTGGCACCCTCCAGCACGGGTTGACCGCCGCGGAGGCCGCGCAGACCTACGCGCTCATCGCCATCGGTGACGGGCTGGTGTCGCAGATCCCGTCGTTGTGCATCGCCACCGCGGCGGGGCTGGTGGTCACCCGCGTCGCCTCGGAGCATGAAGATGGCTCGTTGGGCGGGGAGATTGGCATCCAGTTCCTCGGGCAGGCGAGGCCCCTGTGGATCGTCGCCGCGCTGTGCGGCGCGTTGGCGCTGATGCCGGGGATGCCCAGGCTGACGTTCCTCCTGCTCGGCGGGCTGGTGGCGGCGGGCGCGTGGGGGCTCGGCAAGCGGGCGCAGCAGCGGGCGGAGGCGGGGGCGCCGCAGAAGGCCGCGGGCGCGGCAGGGGCCGGTGCTGGAGCGGAGGGCGCAGAGGGCGCGGAGGGAGAGCCCGGGCCTCAGAGCGCGGCCATCTTCGGGGTCTCGCCCATCACCATCGACCTGGCGCCGGATCTGACGGCCATGGTCGAGGAGGACGACGCCGCGTTCGCCAGGAAGGACCTGAACCTGGTGAGGGATCAGATCTTCTTCGAGCTCGGCGTGAAGGTGCCCGGCATCCGGGTGCGCACCCACGCGCGCAACCTGCCGCCGGGGAGCTTCTCGGTGATGATCGACGAGGTGCCGTGCGGTGGCGGCAAGGTCCAGCCCGGCGCGCTCTACGCGTTGAGCTCGCCGCAGGAGATTGCGTTCCTCGAGGTGGGCGCGGAAGAAGCGGTGGAGCCCGGCACCGGGCGGGCCATCAGCAGGGTGGCGCCGCACCTCAAGCAGAAGCTGGAGGCCGCGCAGGTCTCCTTGCGCACCGCGCGGCAGTTGGTGTGCGAGTACCTGGTCTCGGTGCTGCGCAAGCGCGCGCCAGACCTTCTGGGGGTGCAGGAGGTGCAGACGCTGCTCGACGGGCTCGAGCCGAACGCGCCGGCGCTGGTGAAGGAGTCCTTGAACAAGGTGCCGATGCCCCTGCTCACCGACGTCCTGCGCAAGCTGGTGCAGGAGGAGGTGAGCGTGCGGAACATCCGCGCCATCCTCGAGGCGCTGGTGGCGCCCACGACCGAAGGGGACGCCACCGCGCTCGCCGAGCGCTGCCGCCAGGCCCTGCACCGCTACCTGAGCCACAAGTACGCGCCCACGGGGCCGCTCTATGCGTACCTGGCAGATCCGGAGGTGGAGGAGGACATCCGCCGCGCGGACACCGGCCTGGACCCGGAGCGGGTGGGGGCCATCCTGGAGGCGGTGCGGCGCATCGCCACCACGGGCCAGGCGGTGGTGCTCACCTCACCGGACGTGCGGCGCAGGCTGCGGAAGCTGGTGGAGGGGGCGGTCCCCGGCGTGGCGGTGCTCACCTACGCGGAGCTGAACCCGGATCTGCAGATCCGGCCGGTGGGCCGGCTGGGGATGGCCCGCTAGTAGTTGGAGCCGGTGTCGCTGCGGTCGGTGCTGAACACGGAGGGGTTGGCCGTGGCCGGCAGCCCCGACTGCGCCTGCGAAGACGCCGAGGAACCCTGAGGCAGCGGGGAGGGGCCGGAGAGCCCGTCCGCGACCACCGTGTTCACCAGCGCGTTGGTGGCCTCCTGCGCCGGCGGGCGGTTCACCCGGTCCCGAAGCTCCTTGCCGGTCCGGAAGAGCAGGCCGCGCTTGGGCTGCACCGGGATGATCTGCCCGGTCTTGGGGTTGCGGCCCTGGTAGCCCTGGTAGCTCTTCACGTGGAAGGCGC
>CAZQVZ010000451.1:0-4555 GCA_964596895.1 uncultured Myxococcaceae bacterium | reverse complement strand
GCTCGATGTGCCGAGCCCGCAGCCTCCGCCGGGTTTCGTCGATGCGCTGCTCGATGCGCTCCGCGTCCGCCGGGTTCGACTGGCCGATGAGGTACAGGCCCACGTTCTCCAGGGACTTGTCCACGAGGTCACCCAGCGCCCTGATGTCGGCGATGTCTTCCTCCCTCAGGTGCTGCTCCGCGTCGTACATCCGCCGGGCGATGCGGACGAGCACCGTGCAGTGGTCCGCGATGCGCTCCAGCCGGTGGACGTTCTGCACCATGGAGGCGATCTTCCGGTGCCCGTCCGCAGAGGTGGTGGCGCGGGCGGTGAGGGTCAGCTGGTCCACCACCTCCCGCTCCATCTGGTCCACGAAGTCTTCGCGCTCCAGCACCCGGTCCACCAGCTTCCCCAGCTTCACGTCGGGCTGGGTGAGGACCTTCATGGAGTCCGAGAACATCTCCCGGACCACCTCGGTCATGTGCTGCATCTCCTTGCCCGCCTGGATCATCATCAGGCCCGGCGTCTCGATGAGCGCGGTGGACATGTAGCGGACCACCGGCTTCTTCTTCTTGCCCGAGTCGTCCGGGACCAGCTTGCGGACGATCCTCGCCAGCACGTTGATCATCGGCACCATCAACAAGGTGTTGGTGACGTTGAACAGGGAGTGGAAGGCGGCCAGGTGCATGGTCACCGCGGCGGTGGCCACGGCCCGGTCTCCGGTGGAGAGCGCGGCGGACTGCAGGTCCACCCGCGGGTCTCCGGGGACGAGCCAGTCCACCACCGGCACCAGGTAGACGTAGAAGAGCGCCAACGCCCAGGCGGCGCCGATGACATTGAAGAGAAAGTGGGCCCGCGCCGCGCGTTTGGCGTCCACCGACCCGCCGATGGCCGCCAGGTTCGCGGTGACCGTGGTGCCGATGTTCTCGCCCAGCACCATCGCCAGCGCGAGCTCGTAGCGGATCCACCCCATGGCGGCGAGCGTCAGGGTCAGGGTGGTCGTAGCGGACGAGGACTGCAGCAGGATGGTGAAGACCACGCCCAGCCCCACGAAGATCAACGTGGAGCCGAACCCGAGATTCGTCAGAGGCTGCAGCCACGCCAGCTCCGCGGCGCTCTCCGGCTTGGGGATGGAGTCCTTGATCAGGTCCAGCCCCAAAAAGAGCAGGCCGAAGCCCAGCAGCACCTCGCCGTACTGGCGGGTGCGGGCGCCGCGCATGAAGGTCAGGGGCAGCCCGAGCCCAATGGCCGGCAGCGCGAAGACGCTCACCTTCACCTTGAAGCCCAACAGCGCCACCATCCAGGCAGTGAGCGTGGTGCCGATGTTGGCGCCCATGATCACGCCAATGGCCTGAACCAGGTTCATCAGGTTGGCGGAGACGAAGCTGACCACCATCACCGTGGTGGCCGACGACGACTGGACCACCACCGTGATCACCAGCCCCGTCAGCACCGCGGCGAAGCGGTTGACGGTGAGTCTGGCCAGCAGCGACTTGAGCCGGGCGCCGGCCACCTTCTGCAGCGCCTCCGACATCACCTTCATGCCAAAGAGGAAGACGCCGAGCGCCCCGGCGAGCTGCAGGATGCTCAGTACGACACCGATGACGACGACCTCCGGTGGAAAACGCGGCGCACCCTAACTGCTCTTCCATGTACCGGAAGGGTTTTTGACGGGCGTTGGCTGAAAATTTGAGCAGTGTCAGGGGTGGCTGATAGCCTGTTCAGTGTCGGCCGCAGCGCCGAGAGCAAGGAGGGGTCATTTTGCTGATCGCACTGAGGATCTCCCGCTTCGCCGTCATCGACGAAGCGGAGGTGGAGTTCGGGCAGGGGTTGAACGTGCTCACCGGCGAGACCGGGGCCGGAACGAGCATCCTCGTGGATGCCCTGGGCCGGGTGTTGGGCGGCCGCGCCGACGCCGACGTCATCCGCGCCGGCGCGGACGAAGCGGTGGTGGAGGGCATCTTCACCCAGACGGAGGCCTTCACCCGAAGGCTCGGCGAACTGGGGCTCCCCGCCCTGGGCGAGGAGGTGAGCGTCCGCCGCGTGGTGGGCAGGACGGGCCGCGGGCGCGCGTGGGTGAACGGCGCGCTGGTGACGGTGGGGGTCCTCTCGCGGTTGATGCGCGGGCTCGTGGACATCGCCGGGCAGAACGAACACGTCGGCCTCTTTGATTCGGCCACCCACCGGGACCTGCTGGACCAGGCCGGAGACCTCTCCGCGCTCGTCGCCGGCTACCGGGACGCGCACGCCGCCCTGCGCGGGTTGGACGCGCGGATGGAGGCCCTGGGCGGAGATGACCAGACCGCGCGGCAGCGCATGGACTTCCTCCGCTTCCAGATAGAGGAGGTGGACAGGCTCTCACCTGTGGCCGGCGAAGAGCAGACGCTGGAGGCGGAGCGGCGAAGGCTCGCTTCGGCAGAGCGCCTTCGCCACCTCTCGCAAGGGGCGGAGAGCCTGCTCACCTCGGGAGAGGGCGCGGCGCTGGAGTTGCTCGGGCGCGCGCTGGGCGGGGTGCAGGAGGCGGCCCGGCTGGACGCAACGCTGCTCCCCACCCAGGACCGGCTCCTGGCCGCGGTGGCGGAGGTGGAGGAGGTCTCGCGGGCGGTGTCCCGCTACGCCGCGAACGTGGATGGGGACCCGGCGCGCCTCTCGGAGGTGGATGAGCGGTTGGACGCGCTCAAGCGCCTGTGCCGCAAGCACGGGACGGAGCTCGCGGGGGTCCTGCAGACGCGGGACGCGTTGGCTGAAGAGTTGTCGCGGCTGGAGAACCGGCACGGCCTGATGGACGCGCTGCTGGAGGAGCGGGCGGCGGCGGAGGCCATCGCCTGGAAGTGCGCGCGCAAGCTGACGGTGGCGCGGGAGGCGGCGGCGGTGACCTTCGGAGAGAAGGTGACCGCTTCGCTGGCGCAGCTCGCCCTGGGCGGCGCCAGGTTCAGGGTCCAGGTGGCGAAGGGGGACGTGCTCTGCGCGCACGGGGCGGATGACGTGGAGTTTCTCTTCAGCGCCAACGCCGGAGAGCCCCCGCGGCCGCTGGCGAAGGTGGCCTCGGGCGGAGAGGCCTCCCGGCTGCTGTTGGCCATGAAGAAGGTGCTGGCGGGCACGGACGGCGGCGCCACCTACGTGCTGGATGAGGCGGACGCCGGGGTGAGCGGCGCGGTCGCAGAGGTGGTGGGGCGGATGATCAAGGACGTGAGCGCGCACCGGCAGGTCCTGTGCATCACCCACCTGCCCCAGGTGGCGGCGTATGCGGACCGGCACCTCTCCATCCGCAAGGCCCGCCAGAAGGACCGCACCGTGTCCAGCGTGGTGGCCCTCTCCCCGGGGGAGGAGCGGACGTTGGAGTTGGCGCGGATGCTCTCCGGGGTGGAGGTCACCAGGGAGGCCATGGGCGCGGCGCAGGCCCTGGTGCGCTCGGCGCAGGCGTCCGGAGGCAAGTCCCGGAGCCCCAGGCGGCCCTCCCGGGCCCCCCGGGCGAGACAAACCGCATGAAGGGGGCTGGCAGGCGTCTTGCCCTGACTCGGGGGGTCACATAGCATCCTGCGCCGTGTCTAAACCCGCTGGGCAGACCGCTGAATCCCGGAAGAAGGTGCTGTCCGCAGGGCTGACGGACGTCGGCCGTAAGCGCACGCACAACGAAGACAGCTACCTCATCGACGACGAGATCCAGTTGTACGTCGTCGCAGATGGGATGGGCGGTCACGCTGGCGGCGGCACCGCTTCCAAGATCGCCGTTGAGACCGTGGACAAGGAGGTCCGCGCGGCGTGGGAGGCGAAGGACAGCGCCTTCCGCGGCGCGGCCCCGCTCCAGGACAGCCCGCTGCCGGAGGTCCTGCGCGCAGCGGTGGAGAAGGCGTGCCTCGCCATCTTCAGCGCCGCCCAGGATGACCCCCGGCTGCAGGGGATGGGGACCACGGTCATCTCCTTGCTGGTGAAGGATGACCACGCCCTGTTCGCGCACGTGGGGGACTCGCGGGCGTACCTGGTGCGCGGAGACCTCATCCAGCAGATCAGCGAAGACCACTCCCTGGTCAACGAGCAGATCAAGGCGGGGATGATCACGCCCGAAGAGGCGCGGCACTCCCGCTACAAGAACATCATCACCCGGTCGGTGGGCTTCGAAGAGGAGGTCCAGGTGGACGTGATGGGGCTGGTGACCGAACCCGGGGACACCTTCCTCCTGTGCTCGGACGGCCTCGCCAACCTGGTGGAGGACCACGAGATAAGGGAGCTCATCCACAAGCACCCGCTGGAGGAGTTGCCCCGGCGGTTCGTGGATCTCGCCAACGACCGCGGCGGGGACGACAACATCACCGTGATCGTGGTCAGGGTCCGGGAGTAAAGGTGTACGGCAGTGTCACACCGTCAATTTTGTTGACCTTGACACCTTTGAAACCCCAATGATAGCTGGCCGTTGCGCGTTCGGAGGGCCCCGGGCTTTCCGTGCGCGAGCCAGTCACTAACTTCGTCCGCGGCAATCGAAGCGCGGCGCCCATGGGGGCGCGGCAGACCGGTGAGGAGAGCGGGTTTGGGTCACAAGTCCTATACGGTCATCGTCGTTCCGGAGGACAACTCGGTC
>CAZQVZ010000450.1:0-4590 GCA_964596895.1 uncultured Myxococcaceae bacterium | reverse complement strand
TCGACCGGCGTGGTCGCGTGGTTGTCCATGTAGATAGGCAGCTTCGGCGGCATCGAATATTCCGGGTGCGAGGCGGCGCTGCTCTACCACGTCCGCCAGCGAATGTGGACCAATCGAGTCCATTATAAGAACCGGTTCCGGCCATTCAACACGTCCGCCTCGAGCGGAGTTCAGCCGTTCTACTGCATGCCCGTAGTCCGACCCGGGGCCTGCTCCCCTGCCTGGTGGGTCCGGCATGACCCGGAGGCGGCCGGCACTTCGGCGGACGCAGCCTGATGATCGGGCGTCGGATGATCGATTGCGGGAATCCGATGATCAGGCGCCCGATGATCAGTTGCGAGAATCCGATGATCAGGCGTCGGATGATCGATTGCGGGGGCCTGATCATCGGGCGTCTGATCATCGATTGGGGGAGCCTGATGATCGGGCGTTCGATGATCAGGCTCCGTCGCCCGGCCCCCGCCGGGAGCGAGGTGGTCCATTTTGGCGCACCCGCGCCGATCCGGGGCGGCGCGGCGCTGGGTGCTGAGCCAATCTGGTGCAATCCGGCCTCCCAACCGCTGGCGCCGCCGGTGCACTGCCCTGGAACCGGAGGTGACCCCATGGGCACAAACGGCATCCAGACGAACGGCGTGGCGAAGCGGCGGACCGCAGCAGGCGACAGCGGCGCGGCCAACCCCCTGGCGGTGCGGAGCGCAGAGGTCGAACCGGTCATCCGCAACCGCGCCCCGGACGGCTGGCGCACGGGCCGGCCCATCGAAGATCCGGAGAAGACCAAAGCCTGGGGCTTCGTCTCCGCCCGGCCGTCCGAGTTCCTCATCCACATGCGCGGCGGCCAGGTCCGCAGGTCAGGCCAGGGAGCGTCCTGCTTCAAGCTCCCCTGGGACTCGGTGGCCGTCGTCCCCACCACCGTGCAGCGGCTGCAGTTCGTGGCGGACCAGGTGACCAGCGAGAAGGTCGGCGTGCAGGTGACGGGGCTCGCGGTGTACCGAATCGCCGAGCCGCTCATCGCCTTCCGGATGCTCAACTTCTCCTACCCCGAGCGCGCGCAGCAGAAGCTCGAGGCGCTCCTGGTGGAGATGTTCGTGGGCGCGGCCCGAAGGCTCGTCGCCAACCTCACCGTGGAGGCCTGCCTCACGCGCAGGAAGGAGGGGCTGGCCACGGAGCTGATGCGCGAGATCGCCCCGGTGGTGGCCGGGAGCGGCCGCCCGGATGACACCACGCGCCGGGGTTGGGGCGTGGTCATCGACACCATCGAGATCCAGGACGTGCGCGTCCTCTCCGAGACCGTCTTCGCCAACCTGCAGGCGCGCTACCGCAACGAGCAGGCGCAGAAGGCGCGCGAGGCGGAGCTGCTCCGGGAGCGAGCGGTGGGCCAGCAGGAGGGGGAGGCCCAAAGGCAGGTCGCGCTCACCCGCGTGGCCAGCGAGGCCGAGATCCGCCAGCGGCGATTGGAGGCCGAAGAGCAGGCGCAGCTCGAAGCGTTGGGCGCGAAGGTGCGGGTGGAGCAGGCGCGCCTCGAACAGGAGCGGGGAGCGAAGGAGGCGCAGCTCCAGGCGGAGCGGGGGCTCGCCCTCTCCCGGCTGGAGGCGGAGTTGGAGGTGAAGAAGCGGCGCGCGGGCGCAGACGAGCGCGCGAAGCTGGAGGAGCTCGCCGCGGCGGCGCGGCTGGAGGAGGCGAAGCTGCAGAGCGCGCGGGTCCTGGCCCAGGCAACCGCGCAGGCAGAGGTGGAGCGGGTGAGGCTCGAAGCGGAGGCGGAGGCGGCGCGGCACGCTGCGAGGCTGGCGGAGGCGGCCCAGGCCACGGAGCGGGCGCGCGGGGAGGCGGAGGTCGCCCGGGCGAGACAGGCGCTTGCCCAGGCGGAGCTTTCGACGTTCGAGCTGCAGCTGCGGCGCGAGCAGCTCGCCGAGGAGCTGGCCCTGTGGAAGGCGAAGGCGCTCAAGGACATCGACAACGCCATCTCGCAGGAGGCGGTGCAGCTCGCGGTGGCCCAGAGGCTCCCGGAGCTCGCCCGCGCGTTCCAGCAGAACATGGGCGAGGTCCACGTCACCGCGGTCGACGGCGCGAACCCCTTCGGCTACATCGCCGCGGCGGTGGAGGGCGTCATGGGCCTGGCGCGCTCGGCCGGCCTGGAGCTGCCGAAGAAGCCCGCGGGCGGCTAGTTGGCCCCGCTCAGGCGAGGTTGTGGAAGACGTGCTGCACGTCTTCGTCCTGCTCGAGCGCGTCCACCATCTTCAGGACCTCGGTGGCCTTGTCTTCGGGCAGTTCCACCGGGGTCGTGGGGATGTATGCGCTCTCCACCGAGAGAGGCGACAGCCCCCGCGCCTCGATGGCGCTCTGGAGCTGGCCGAAGTCGTTGAAGGCGCAGCGGATGACCAGCTGCCGCTCGCCCTTCTCGCCGGTGGTCTCGCCCATCTCCTGCAGCCCGTGGTCGATGAGGTCCAGCTCCAGCGCGTCGGTGTCCAGGCCTTCAGGGTCCAACCGGAAGACGCCCATGTGCGTGAACAGGAAGGCCACGCTGCCAGTGGTGCCCAGGTTCCCGCCGTGCTTGTTGAAGTGCATCCGCACGTTGGCCACCGTCCGGACCACGTTGTCGGTGGCGGTCTCCACCAGCACCGCGATGCCGTGAGGCCCGTAGCCCTCGTAGAGGACGACCGCGTAGTCCTTCTGGTCCTGGCCGGACGCGCGCTTGATGGCGCCTTCGACCTTGTCCTTGGGCATGTTCGCCGCGCGGGCGTTCTGCAGCGCGCGGCGCAGGGCGGGGTTGGTGTCCGGGTTGGCGCCCCCGGCCTTCACGGCGATGGCGATGTCCTTGCTCACGCGCGTGAACAGCTTCGCCATCTTGTTCCAGCGGGCGAACATGGTCGCCTTGCGGGTCTCGAAAATGCGTCCCATGTCGCGCTTTCTGCCCTGATTCCTGGCCTGCCGCCAGAGGTTGTCCCACTCCCCTTTGCGCGCGGCTCATGGGAACAGCAGCTTCTGGATGGCCACGCCCACCCCGGTGAGGCCCTCGCCGGCGATGATGCCCGAGGCAATCACCACCGTGAACCGCACAGCCCAGCTCTTGAAAAGCCTGGCGGCGATGAGCGCGAGCACCGCGCCGATGAAGAAGGAGATGGAGTTCCACGCCGGGATGACCAGCGCCAGGCCGAACGCCGCGGGGCTGGGAAGCCAGGTGACGACCTTCTTCGGCAGCACCTTCTCCGCCACCGCCAGCAGCCCGCCCGCCGTCCCGGCGAAGAGCATCGCCCACAGCGCGCCTTCGGGCATGGAGCCGAAGCCCTTGCTGAAGACCTCGGCCACCGCCTTCCACTGGGCCACCGCGGGCGCCGGCCAGTCCGGCGTGAGCAGCTGCTCCTTCGGGTTGGGGATGAGCAGCAGGTACGCCGCCGCGCCAATCAAGGACCCTGCGAACACACCCGCCAACTGCGCCACCGCCTGCAGCCGCGCCCTGGCCCCGAGGAGGTAGCCGGCCTTCATGTCGTGGAGGAGGTCTCCCACCTGGGTGGCCGCGCCGCCGGTGACGTTGGCGGCCATCAGGTTGGCGGACGCGTTGGCGGGGGCGATCACCCCGAAGATGAGCTGGGTCACCTTGCCCATGGGACCCACCGGCGTGATCGCCGTCTCGCCGGAGACGCGGCCGGCCACCACCGCCAGGGCGAAGGTGAGCAGCACGCCGATCACCGCGATGTGCACCGGGATGTCGAAGAGCACCGTCTGCAGCAGCACCGAGGCGAGGGTCACCACCACCAGGCCCCGCCAGAACCAGGACCTGGTGACCTCGCCTGCGTCCACCGCGGGGCCCCCCGTGCCGTTCGCGCCTGCGCCAGCGCCCTTGCGGAAGGCGCCCACCATGGACTTCCACGAGAAGGCGAAGGAGGTCAAAGACGCCACCACCATCATCGCCACCCCCGGCCAGAGCAGCCAGGTGACCACCGGGCCGAACCACGGGGCGTCCGCGCCGCCGGCCTGCGCCCAGCCCTTCGACACCAGCCACGGGGTGAGGAAGCCCCAGCCCACGATGGCGCCCAGCAGCAGCGACGCCGAGGCCCGGATGCCCACGATGGCCCCCACGGCGATCATCATCAGCAGGGGGTCGAACGCGAAGCCGAGGTTCTTCAGGCTCGCCGCCGCCGGCACACCTTCTGCGCCCTTGAGCGGGAGCGAGCCCGGCAAGGAGAGCTTGGGGATCTTCCAGATCGTCTCGGCAATCTTCACGCCCGAGGCGACGAGCGCCGCGCCCACCAGCGCCTTGACCCGGACCATGGCCTCGGCGCCGCGCGCGTACATCTCCTTGAGCGTCTGCGCCGAGGCGATGCCGCTGGCGAACGGCAGCTTGTCCACGAGGATCATCTGCCGGCGCAGGCCCACGCCCACCACCACCCCGATGGCGCACACCGACAAGAGCCAGAGGGCCAGGGTGGGCCAGGTGAACTCGTAGCCGGTGACCAGGGTCAAGGCCGGGATGGCAGAGACGAGCCCCGCCGAGGACACCGACGCGGCCGCGGAGGCGCCGGTCTGGTTGATGTTGTTCTCGAGGATGCCGAAGGGCTTCGTCCGGAACAGTGCGCCCGACGCGGAGAACACGCC
>CAZQVZ010000449.1:0-4603 GCA_964596895.1 uncultured Myxococcaceae bacterium | reverse complement strand
GCTGGAGAAGCTCTACGACGCGGGGCTGGACGCCATCCGGGTGTCCTTGAACTCCGCGGTGAAGGACCTCTACGAGGCCTACTACAAGCCCGTGAAGTACGGCTTCGAGGACGTGGAGCGGAGCATCGCCCTCTCCCGCGAGCGGGGCGCGTACCTGGCCTTGAACCTGCTCTTGTTTCCCGGTGTGACCGACCGCGAAGGTGAGGTGGAGGCGCTCATCTCCCTGGTGAAGCGCTACCGGATCGATCAGATCCAGACGCGGTCTTTGTGCATCGACCCCATCCAGTACCTCGAGCTCTCGCGCGGCAGGGGCGCCGGCGGAGAGCCCGTGGGCGTGCGCACCATGCTCCGTGAGCTTCGCCGCGCGGCGCCGTGGCTGGTGATCGGCAACTTCGCGCGCGGGCTCGACGAACGCTGAAGCGAGCGCCGTCGGGGGAGAGCCTTCTGTCCCCGCAAAAGAGAACGGGACTTCGACCAAAGGGGGAAAGCCGAAGTCCCGTCGGAGCACGGAACCATTCCATGCCCCATGACACCCTTTGAATGTTCGAGGCTACGCGTGCACCCAGTACTCCGGGCGGGCGTTGCCAAAGCCGTCTGCGACGTGACCGTCGTTGAAGTTCCGCGACCCCGCCTGGGCGATGGCCGGGCCACCCGCCGTCAGGGTCCCCGGCCGCACCATGGCGATGTGGCCAATGCCGTTCGGGTTCCGCCAGGAGGCCACCGAAGGGCGGCCGGCGTTCGCGTACTGCTGCGCGGTGGCCGCGTCCACCTTCCGCCACCCCTTCGAAGGCCCCGTGGTGTTCAACCATTGGGAGACCGCGTTGGCGTTCAGCTCCCGGCCGTTCACCCAGTGCGGCAGCTCCGCGCCCATGGCCCGGGTGACGTCCCAGACGAAGATGTTGCAGTAGGTGTTGCCGTTGCGGCGCGCGTACCTTGGGTTGGCGGCGACGGCGAACTGGTTCAGCACATCCGCGTAGCGCGCGGCGCTCCGGTTGGAGGTATCCGAGCGCAAGGGCGCGTCCACTGGCTCCCAGGCGCGGGTGTTGGTGGTCCCGGCAGCGGGGCGGGTGCCGTTGTAGCGCGGGGGGTAGCCCGCGGATGAGGTGGGGGAGGTGGACGGCGCAGGCGCAGGCGAGCCTCCCCGAAGCGCGGTGGCGAGCGCGTTGCGCGTGTAGTCCGCGACCACGCCGGTGCGCCGGATGTTGTGGCGTGACTGGAAGGCCATCACCGCGGCCTCGGTGCGCGGGCCGAAGACTCCGGGGCCAGAGGCCACGTCCCCGGCAGAGAGGTAGCCCAGCGCCTGCAGTTGCCGCTGCAGCTCTCGGACGGCCTGTCCGGTCATCCCGCGGCGCAGCGTGGGGCCGGGGGAGGTGGGGTTGCGGGCCGTCGTCGTCGGCGCTGCAGCGGCGGAGCCGGGGATCCGGAGCGCCGAGCCAGCATGGATGAGCGACGGGTTGCGCACCTGGGGGTTGGCACCGAGCAGCGCCTGCAGCGACACCCCGTGCCGCTGGGCAATCGCGTTCATCGTGTCGCCGGACCGGATCGTGTACATCGCCCCGGACCAACTCCAAGAAGCAGGCCACCGGCGTCTGGCCGCGTAAGCTGCCGTGGTTCAAGGTGATTGGGCTCAGGGGGCATCTGTCCGGAGCTGTAAAGTGGATTGTCAGCGCTCCGGTGATGGGTGGGGGTGTGTGCGAACCTGCCGAGATCGCTGGAGAAAGCACACCTGACCGAAGTTCGGTCAAAGTGGCGATTTGTCGCCGTTTCGGACAGTGGGGGTGAGCCCCCCGGGCGACAGGTCGCGCGGCGGAGCCTGATCATCGGGCGTCTGATGATCAGTTCCGCGCAGTCGATGATCGGGCGTCTGATGATCGGTTCCGCGCAGTCGATGATCGGGCGTCTGATGATCGGTTCCCCGCAGTCGATGATCGGGCGTCTGATGATCGGTTCCCCGCAGTCGATGATCGGGCGTCTGATGATCAGTTCGCCGCAATCGATCATCGGACCTCCGATCATCAGGCTGGGTCGGGGGACCCCCGAGGGGGGAGGGGGGCTCGGATGACGCGCGGCGTCACCGTTCGGGAGTGCAGCGATGCTTGCCGCAGGGGTCGACCCACCGCCCTGGGGCGCGGCCGTCCGCCGACGACTGGGTCACCTGAAGGCGGGCCTCCCGCACCGCCAGGCGTCCCTAAGAGAGGTCCACGTCCAGGATCCGGTTGAGCACCGCGTCCTTGGGCACGAACCCATCCGCGCCGGCGTCCCGGCAGATCCGCCGCAGTTCGTCCACGTTCTCGCTGGAGCACAGCAGCACCTTGATGCCGCTGAAGAGCGAATTGCCCTTGATGAACCGGCACAGCTGCTCGCCGTTCACGTTGGGCATCCTCACGTCGAGCAGGACGAGGTCCGGCCGGGTCTGCTTCTTCAAGATGATGCGGGTGGCCTTCTCCGCCGAGTCCGCCACGAAGACCTCGAACCCGCGCGCGGTGAGCTCTCCCTTGAGGACCATGCCCACCATCTCGCTGTCGTCCACCACCAGCACGCGCTTCTTCCGGCCGGGGGCCTTCTCCTGGGTGTCCAGCCCCAGGTGCCGCCGGACCTCCGCGAGCGCGTGCTCCACGCCCTTCGCCTTCACCACGTACCCGTCCGCGCCTGCTGCGCTCGCCCGGCGGGCAAGCTCCTCCTCCGGCAGGTCTGAATAGAGGAGGAGGCGGCTGTCCACCTTCCTCTGTATCCGGAGGAACTCCACCACGTCGTCCCCGAACATCTCCGGCATGTTCACGTCGACGAGGATGAGCCCGAACGGCCCTTCGGCCAGGGCGGCATCGAGCGCGGCGAGGTCCAGCGCGCCGCGGGCCTCGAGCCCCGCTGCCGCCAGCGTCTTCACGGTGATGTCCAGGAGGATCTGACTGTCGTCGATGACCAGCACGCGCGGCGCCATGGAGCGCCGCATCTTATGCCCGCCGGGCGAGCGCAACAGCGAATCTTGACCGCACGCGAGCCGATTTCGATACTCCACCCTCTCCTTTGGATTCGACCCCGCTCCAGTCCGCTCTGCAGAAGGCGCCTGACCGCGCGACCACCGCCGTGGCGCGGCCGCAGACCGAGCTCTTCTGCTTCACCGCCGGCAACCTCCGGCTGGCATTTTCCGCCACCGGTGTGCGCGAGGTGGTGCGGCTCACACCGCTCACGCCCCTGCCGCGCACGCCTGCATTCCTGCTCGGCGTCTGCGGTCACCGCGGCGAGGTGCTGCCGGTGTTCGACCTGCTGCGGTACCTCGGCAAGGGGGAGCTCAAGCCCCAGCAACGATCGCGGTTGGTGGTGGGCATCCATCAGGACTGGACCGCCGCCTTCGTGGCGGACCAGGTGCTGGGGATGCGGACCGTGGCCATCGCGGATCTGCAGCCGGCGCCGCTCGGCGGTGACGCTGCGACGGAGTACCTGGAGGCCGTGGTGACCTTCGAAGACCAGCCGGCGCTGCACGTC
Organism: uncultured Myxococcaceae bacterium; assembly: GCA_964596895.1. GTDB lineage: Bacteria > Myxococcota > Myxococcia > Myxococcales > Myxococcaceae > JAFAFL01. The sequence goes on along the minus strand of CAZQVZ010000449.1, from coordinate 1,120 downwards.
ATCAACCTGCCGAGACTGCTTCAAGCCATCCGCCAGCGCCTGGTGACGCGATGATCGAGGAGGCCGCGCAGTCCGTGCAGATCCTCGTCTTCCGCGTGGGAGACGTGCGCTTCGGCGCGGACGCCACCCAGATCGCGCGGATCTCCCGCAGCGGTCACCGCTCGCGCCTCTCGGACACGCTCGGCATGCCCAGGGAGGGCGCGCGCGCGCTGGTCTTCCGCGACGGGGCCGCCGAAGAGGGCGAGTCCGAGGTCTGCATCGATCAGGTGGACGGCGTGCTCCCCGCGCCCCTCTCCCAGCTTCGCCGCATCCCGCCGGCCGCCGGCCGGTTGAACGGCATCCTCGGCCTGTGGCTCGACGACGAGCCCCAGCCGGTCATCCTCGTAGATCTCCCCCGCACCCTCGACTTGCCAGGAGGCAGCGTCTAGCCATGTCGTCCGACCCCACGCCCCACAAGGCCGCGCCGAAGAAGCGCGCCGCCCGCGCCAGGAGCGCAGCCGGCTCCAGCGCCGCCCCCACCGCCGCCGCGCCCGCCGTGGCCGACAAGAAGCCGCAGAAGGCCAACGCGCTGCGCGCCGCCGCCCACCAGAGCCCCATCACCCAGGCGCTGCGCACCGCGCTCTCCGGCAACCTCGCCGCGCGGGTGTCCACGCAGGGGCTGGACGGTGAGGTGCTCGAGCAGGCGAACCTCCTCAACACCTTCCTGGAGCAGGTCTCCGACTCGGAGGGGCGCAAGCAGCTCGCGTCCCAGGAGATTGAACGCGCGGTGGACTCGCTCACCGAGCTCGTCCGCTCCGGAGACCTCGCGCACTGGTCCTCCTCCACCGACGACCCGCAGATGGGGCCTTTGCTGGAGTCCTTCGGCAAGGTGATCGAGACCTTGCGGACCTTCGTCCGGGAGATCAACGAGGCCGCGCTGCGGCTCTCCTCGTCCGCGAACCAGGTCCTGGCGGCCTCCACGCAGCACGAGACCTCCGCCACCGAGCAGGCCGCGGCCATCCACGAGACCACCGCCACCATGGAGGAGCTCAAGCACGCCTCCGCGCAGATCGCGGAGAACGCGGGCTCGGTGGCGCGGGTGGCGGAGGAGACTTTGGGCGCGGCGCGGGCGGGCCGCGGG
>CAZQVZ010000448.1:0-4623 GCA_964596895.1 uncultured Myxococcaceae bacterium | reverse complement strand
CGCGGAGAGGGCACCGGGATTGAGACACTGGGAGGCGCCCTTGATGGCGCCCAGCGGGTTCCGGATCTCGTGCGCCAGACCGGCGGCCATCTCACCCAGGGCCGCCAGGCGGTCTCGCTCTCGCATCTGGTCGTAGATCTTCGAGTTCTCGATGACCACCGACACCTGCTCGGCGATCTCCAGGACCAGGGCGATCTCGTCGGAGGCGAAGGCCTCCGGTACCCGCTCGTCCCAGAGGTTCAGAAAGCCAATGACCCGGTCGTTGCCCACCAGCGGCACGGTGATGCCGGCCTTCATGTGGCTCATCGCCTGGCGGATGTCGTTCATCCGCTTGAGCTCGTCGCGGTGGCGCTTGTGGTCCGGGTTCTGGCGCAACTCCAGCGTCCGGCGCTCGAGGTGCTCGAGCAGCACCGCCTTGTCGCCGCGGGTCAGGGCCGAGTTCACCAGGCTCCGCACCATGGCGTGATCCACGAACGCCGCCGGCACAGGGCCCCGCGAGTCCAGGAGCCGGAAGCCCGGCCGGTCATCCGCCAGCAGGTAGAGGGAAGAGTGGGTCACCCGCCGGGTCTCGTTGAAGCCGTCGAGGATCACCCGCGCCAGCTCATCCACGTCGATGATGTTGGCGATGCGCGCCCGGAGCTGGGTGAGCGCCCGGAGCAGCTCGAACCGCTCCCGGAAGAAGATGGCCACCACCTGCTCCTCCACCTTCGCCCGGAGCGGCTCGAGGAGGATCAGCATCACGAAGGCAGCGACCACCGTGTTGAAGAGGAAGAGCGGCTTGTTGTCGCCCACCCAGATGGTCAGGGTCACGAACACCGCGGCGAGGATCACCGCCAGCACCGCCTGGGACGCCACCTTGCCCAACAGTTCGTGCAGGTCCATCAGCCGCAGGCGCAGCAGCGTCTGGGCGAGGAAGAACAGGAACAAGGTGGCCACGATGGGCCCGAGCGCAGGGAAGGGGATCCCGAAGCGCCCGAGGAAGTCGAGCGCCGCAAACCCGATGGAGGCCGCCGCCCCCACCGCGAGGTAGCTCAGCCGCGCCCGCTCGATGCGCGACTCCACCATGGCGATCCGCCGCACCAGCAGGGACACCGAGACGAGCAGGGCGCCCATCACCCAGATGGAGAGCGCCACCCGGGCCCAGAAGCTGTTGGACAGGGGCGACAGGCCCACCGCCAGGCCGAAGAGGGCGGAGAACAGGGCGATGCGCCGCCCATAGCGCAGGACGCTGGCGCGGACGTTCAGGAACTCGAGGAAGAACGCCAGCGCCACCGCGGGGATCAGCGCGCCCAGGATCAGCGAGGCCGACATGCCGACCTGCGAGAGCCACGGCCAGTCTCCGGGCGGGATGACCGCGTGGAAGAACTGGGCGAAGTAGTACCCGCCCACCGCCAGCGCGAGCAGCGAGTAGGCGGTCACCACGCGGGGGCGCCCGGCCCGCAGCAGCATCGACAAGCCCAGGGCGAGCCCGACGATGGACGCGAGGAGCGCGCTCTGCGTGCGGATGTCCATCTTCTATCGAGCTCCCGGGGTGCCTCGCCGGGAACCGTAACACCGCGGCCGGTCCGCGGAATTTCCATTGGTGCCCCGGCATTCGGACCAGCTATCCCATGCCCATGAGCCCGTCCGTGTTTGCCTGGCCGCTGTGCGGCGCAGCGCTGTTCCTCGCCGCCGCCACGCCGAGCCTGCACCTGCCCGTCTTCGTCTCCGCGCTGCAGGCAGAGGCCGAGGCCCCGCCTGAGGGAGGGCGCCCTGACGGGGAGCCTCGCCCGCCCGACGCGCACGATGCGCCGGAGGCCCACCCGGGTGACGCGCCCGACGAGGCGACGCTGTCCCCCCGGCCGGAGTCCGAGAAGGCCCCCCGCGAAGGTGGCTTCGTCGCCGTGCAGAACCCGGCGTTCCCAGGACCCGCCGGGGCGGCCAGTGCGCGCGGAGAGGACGCGGCGCCGGACCCGGGCCGCAAGTACGAAGAGGCGGACCTCGTCCCGTACTTCACCGAAGGCACGCTGAAGGAGGCGAAGGCCGCCTTCGACCGCGGCCACTACGACCGCGCCCGGACGCTGCTCGCCGAAGAGACGTCCTTGCCTGCGCGCTACCTGCGCGCGCTCGCGGCGGTCCGGGCCGAACAACATTCGGCGGCGGCGCCGGAGATGGCGGCCCTCGCGGACCTGTACGCGCCCCTCCGCGACCGGTGCCTCACCCACGCGGGCAGCGCCTACGAAGCGCTGGGAGAGCCTGCGCGGGCCGCGGAGCTCTTCGCGCAGGTGGGCCGCTCGTCCCGGCTGTACGCGGACGCCCGGCAAGGGCTCTTCCGGGTGCTCCAGCGGGCAGGGCGCCCCGACGAAGCGGTGGAGGCGGCTGCGCCCCTCGCGGAGCTGCGCGCGCCGGGCTGGGGGCGGGACGTGGGGGCGGAGGCCCTGCTCGCGCTCGCGGACCTCGAGCGCGGGCGCAAGCAGCGGGACGCCGAGCGCGAGGCGCTCTTGCGGCTGTGGGCGTTGCACCCGTTGTCGTCCCAGGCGCGGGCCGCCGAAGCGCGGCTGGATCTGGCGAAGGTGCCCCTGGACCGGCACGTGGACCGCGCCGAGACCCTGGTGGACGCGCACCGGAACCGCGCGGGCAGCGTGCACCTCGAGCCGCTGTTGCCGAAGCTCGTCCTGCCAGACCCATTGGCCTGCCGCGCGCACTTCATCTTCGGCAAGGCGATGCGCAAGGAGCGCGAACACAGCCGCGCCATCGCCGCGCTGGCGCCGGTGGTGGAGAAGTGTGACGACCCGGACCTGCGGCCGCGCGCGCTCTACGTGCTGGGGTCCTCCCGCTCCATCGTCCAGGCCTCCTACGGCTCCGGCGTCTACGAGACCCTGGCGAAGGACTACCCCGAGCACTCCTTCGCGGATGACGCGCTGTACTACGCGGCGGAGCTCTACCTGCGAAACGACGATGTCCCCGCGGCCCTGGAGCGGCTGGGGGAGATCGCCATCCGCTACCCGGATGGGGACTACGCGGCCGAGGCCCTCTTCAAGTCCTTCTGGATCCGCAAGCAGCAGGGGGAGCGTGAGGCGGCCCTGGCGGTGCTGGACCAGATTGACCGGATCTTCGCCGCCGCGAAGGAGAGCTACGAGCGGGAGCGCGCGCGCTACTGGCGGGCCCGCATGACCGAGGCCCACGGCGAGCGGGACGCGGCGGTGGCCCTCTTCGAGGCGCTCGCGGTGGACCACCCGGCCACCTACTACGGGCTCATCTCGCGGCGCAGGCTGGCGGACCTGGACGCGGCCGCCCACGCGCGGGTGCAGGAGAGGCTGCGCTTCCCGCCCGCCGGCTCGGTGTGGCCACTGCACGCCGGCCCCCTGAGCGACGACCCGCATTTCCTCACCGCGGTGGAGCTCTACCGGTTGGGCTTCCCCGAGGCGGTGACCAGCGAGGTGCTCGCGGCGAACCGCACCCGCGCCCCGGTCGAAGCCGTGCGCCTTCTGGTGATGCTGCTCAGCCTCGCCGGGGACGAGCGGGCCGCGCACGGCGTGGCGCGCATCAGCCTGCGCGGAGATCTCTCCGGACCCATCACCGCCCAGAACCGCAAGGTGTGGGAGCTGGCGTATCCCCTGGCCTTCCGGGAGCTCATCGAGAAGCACACGAAGGCGGTGGGCATCGAGCCGGACCTGCTCCAGGCCCTGATGCGCGAAGAGAGCGCCCTGGACCCGCGGGCGATGTCGTGGGCCGGGGCCCTGGGGCTCACCCAGCTCATGCCCTACACCGCCAGGTCGATGGCGAAGCGCCTGGGCATCGGCAACGTCACCAACCAGCGCCTGCTCGAGCCGGATCTGAACATCCGCATCGGGGCGGCGTACCTGGGGGATCTGGTGAAGCGGTTCGACGGCGTCCAGCAGTACGCGCTCGCGGGCTACAACGCCGGCGGCGGCGCGGTGTCCCGGTGGCGCAGGGAGCGGCCGGACCACGCGGTGGACGAGTGGGTGGAGGAGATCCCCATCTCCGAGACCCGCGGGTACGTGAAGCGCGTCTTGCGCAGCTACAACACCTACCAGTTGCTCTACGCGCCGCCTGCTGCGACGGCGTCCCGCTGACCGCTCGCCTGCCTGCCCCCAGCGCCCCGCGGGGAGGAAGTGGCGGGAGAGCGGCCGGGCTGCCTATTCTTGGGGTGCGTGGAAGACGGCCCAACCAAGGCGGCGACGAAGCGGCAGGCCCTGCTTCGTGCGCTCCCATCGGTGGACGAGCTGCTGCAACGCCCGTCCTTGCGCTCCCTGCTGGCCTCGCACCCAAGGCCCCTCGCCGTCGCCGCGGTGCGCAAGGCGGTCTCGGACGCCCGCAGCCGGGCGCTCTCCGGGGAGGAGCGCCCGTTCGACGAGGCAGAGGTCCACGCCGCCCTGGGGTCGCTGGCGCGGCCCCGCCTGACCCGCGTGGTGAACGCCACCGGGGTCGTCCTGCACACCAACTTCGGACGGGCGCCGCTGGCCAGGCGCGCGGTGGAGCGGGTGGCGCAGGTCTCCCGGGGCTACTCCAACCTCGAGTACGACCTGGAGGCGGGCGCGCGCGGCAGCCGCTACGCCCCGGTGGTCTCGCTGCTGTGCGAGCTCACCGGTATGGACCGCGCGAGCTTCATGTGCAGCGGCT
>CAZQVZ010000447.1:0-4666 GCA_964596895.1 uncultured Myxococcaceae bacterium | reverse complement strand
GCTCGCGTTCGGTGACGAGATCCGCGTGGGCGGGACCACCATCCGGGTGGAGAACGCCACGGTGGCGGACCAGGTGGCGGTGCTGCAGTCCGCCGCCAACAGCCTGGAGGCGACCACCCAGGTGGTCCCCCAGGCGCTGCTGCAGGCGCAGGTGGCGCAGACGGTGCCTGGCGCGCCGGTGGCCACGGCCCCCGTGGCCGCAGCGCCCGTAGCGGTGCCTGCGGTGGCGCCGGTGGCGGTGGTGCCGGACTCCGTGCCCGTGGCCCTGGTGAGCGCCGCGCCTGCCGCAGCGCCCGTCGCCTACCAGCAGGCAGAGGCTCCCGCCGAGCCCGCGCCGCCAAGACCGCACCGGTCCATGCGCCGCAAGGGCACCGGGCCGTTGGGCCTGGAGCTCCGCTTCGTCTGGGGGGAAGACCAGATCGTCGGTGAGTACTTCATCGCCCCGGGGCCGCAGGCGAAGCCCTTCACCGTGGGTTCGGCGCGCGGCGTGCGCTTCGAGATGGGTGACGGGAAGCTCGGCGCACCCTCCTTCGACGTGGTCCGGCCGGACAAGGACGGCTTCTCCGTCCGCTTCACCGGGAAGATGACGGGGGAGTACTGGCGCAAGGGCGACGTGATGGATCTCACGGCCGCCATCGAGTCGCGCGCGGCCAGCCGGGACGGGGACGCCTATGCCCTCACGCTCGGCGCGGATGACTTCGTGGTGGTGGACCTCGGCGGGGTGAAGGTCGAAGCCTGCCTGCAGCCGGTGCCCAGGCCGGTGGCGGTGCCCTTTGGTGAAGGGCTCGACTTCACCATGATGAACATCCTGCTGGTGCTGTTCTTCCTGGCGGCGGTGTTCGTGGTGAGCGCCCGCAACATGCTGGACGGCGACGACCTGTACTCGGACGAGCTGAACGCCAGCTCCGCCCGCATCGCCAAGCTGATCATCAAGCCGCCGGAGCTGGAGAAGAAGAACGCGCTTCTGGAGCGGCTGAACCAGCAGAAGGAGTCTGGCGGGGAGATGGCCGCCAAGCACCGCAAGGAGGAGGGCAGGGCCGGCAAGAAGGACGCGCCGGAGCGCAGCGCGCGCATGGCCCCCAAGGGAGATCCGAACAACAAGGACCAGGCCCGGATGCTGATGAAGGACGTGTTCGGCTCCAAGGGCGGCGGCACCTCCGCCATCTTCGGGAACGGGATGGGTGGTGAACTGAAGGCGGCCATGGGTGGTCTCTTCGGCGCCACGGCCGGTGACGCGGGCGGCCTGGGTGGCCTCGGGCTTCGCGGCTCCGGCGCGGGCGGCGGCGGCACCGGTGACACCATTGGCATCGGCGGCATCGGCACCAAGGGCCGTGGCGGCGGCGTGGGCAACTACGGCGAAGGCGTGGGCCTGGGGATGGGCGGCAAGAAGGGCGTGGACATTGGCATCACGTCCTCCGAACCGATGGTGATGGGCTCGTTGGACAAGGAGCTCATCCGCCAGGTCATCCACAGAAACCGCGGGCAGATCCGCTACTGCTACGAAAGCCAGCTCACCCGGTACCCCAGGCTCAACGGCAAGGTGACCGTGAAGTTCGTCATCACCGCCGAAGGCTCGGTGTCCTCGTCGTCGGTGAGCCAGTCCACCGCGAACAACGCGCAGCTCGAGACCTGCGTGGCGGGCCGCGTGCGGACCTGGAAGTTCCCCAAGCCCAAGGGCGGGGGCGTGGTGGTGGTCACCTATCCCTTCATCTTCAAGCAGTCGGGTGAGTAGGGCCGGAAGGACGCAAATGGGCCGGATCGTCATCACGGTGTGTGCGGCGCTGCTCTTCTCCTCCGCCGCCTGGGCCCAGGCCCCGGCGAAGGACAAGGCGGCGGTCACCTTCAATGAAATCGAGCGTGGGCTCTTCTTCGGGGTCCAGGGCGGCTGGCTGTTCCTGACCAACCCGCCCGCGCAGGCCGGCTCGCAGCGGCCCTTCTCCACCGGGCAGACCGCCTTCGTGGAGGTGGGCTACGAATTGGGGGAGCGCATCAGCGTGGCGGCGTTCCTGATGGCGGCCCAGAACCGGACCTCGGCGCGCTACACCGGCTTCAGTGAGAACCACGCCTTTTCGGGTGACTTCGCCACCCTGGCGCCGGGGGCCACCGCGCGGTTCAACCTGCTGGGCTTCAACGACGGGCAGGACATCAAGCGGACCTGGCTGTACGCGCGCGCCGGCGCCGGCTTCGCCATGTTCTCGCCGAAGACGCTGCTGCCCAGGCCGGACGTGCTCGCCTTCGCCGGGCCGGGGGTGGAGTACTTCACCCGGCTGCGGCACTTCTCGGTGGGGCTCGAGGCGATGGGCGCCTACCTGGTCTCGGGAGGCACCATCGGCTTCACCGTGACCCCGAACCTCCGCTACGCGTTCTAGGCCTGGGCGCAGCTCGGGACCAGGCCTTCGCGCGGGCGTTCGAGGACGCCTTTGCGCCTTCCTTCCCTCCGCCCTGCGGCCGCACCTTCACCGTGCGCCGCGCCATCGGTGATCCGCAGGCGCCGCTGCAGACCTTCCTGGACCTCCTCGAGCGGCGCGCGCTGCTCGGTGACGAGGGCAGGCTCCTTCCCCACGTGCAGCTGGTCAGCATGGGGGATCACTTCGACTGGGGCCGGACCGAAGAGCGGGGCCGCGTCGCCGGGGAGTCGCTCGCGCTGCTGGCCTGGCTGTGCGCGCACCCGCCGGACCAGGTGGTGGTGCTGCTCGGCAACCACGACCTCGCCCGCGCGTGTGAGCTGCACGGCTGGACGAAGGCCGCCTTCGAAGAGGCCCTGAAAGAGGCGCAGGCCGCGTACCGCGAGGGCCAGGTGGACCCCGCGGCCGAAGCCCAATTCCTCGCGCGCTACCCGATGTTCCCCACGGCAGAGATCGTCGCGCGGGACTGGGCGAGCCATTGCCCCACCCAGTCGGCGCTCCTGGATGCGGCGCTCGACGCCCGCCGGGTGCGCCTGGCCTACGCCCTGGACGAGCGGACCTTGCTGCACCACGCCGGCGTCACGAAGGCCACGCTGGAGGCGCTCGGGCTCCCAGAGGACGCAGATGCCTTCGGCATCGCCCGGGCGCTGAACGCGTTTCTCTACGACCGGCACCAGCAGAGGCAGGGCGGAGCGTTGGACCTGTCGCCCCTGCACGTGCCGGGCAGCGCACACCTGGGCGAAGGGACGGGGATCTTCTTCCACCGGGCCGCGCACCCCACGAAGGCGAAGGCGCGGCCGGGGCGCAGCTACGATCCGCGCGACTTGCCCCCCGGGCTCGTCCAGATCATCGGCCACGTGCAGGACAAGAAGAGCCGCGCCTTGCTCGGCCCCTGGGCGGATGGGGCGCCCGTCACCGAAGGGGTCCTCCGCCAGCTGGTGGTGACGGACGGGGAGGTCCGCTACGCCCACGGCACAAGGCCCATCCCCGAAGGTGCGAAGGCGCTGATCTTCACCGACGGCGGCATGTTTCGCACCGCACCCGAGCGCTACCAACTTCTGGATCTCGACGCGCGCACGCCCGCCTGACGCTTTGTCCGACCTGCGGCCGCCGGTTCGTAGTAGTGACGGCGCGCTTCGACATCAGCGAGGAATACGGACGTGGCGAACGAAAAAAAGGGCGGGTTCGAATTCGGCGTGGGCGGACGCGAGGGGCGGGGCCCCGGCGGGCCTGGCGGCCGGGGAGGACCGGGTGGACGGGATGGCGGCGGCCGCGGCGGTGGTCGCGGCGACAAGCGTGGCGGCGGCCGGGGCGGGCGAGACCGGGATGACCGCGCAGGCGGCGGCGCCCACCGGGTGGTGACGGAGCTGCCGGCGCTGGAGAAGGCGCTGACCACCGCGAACCTCGGGCAGCAGAAGAGCTCGCTGGAGCAGATCCTCAAGGCGGTCCGGCCCCTGCGGCTCAAGTCGCTCGAAGGGCTGGAGCTGGGCGCGCGCGGCAAGCTGCTCACCACCCTGGTGCGCGTGCAGCGCCAGAACCGGCCCGCGGCGCTGGACGCCCTCAAGGCCGAAGCGGCGCCGCAGACCGGCAGCGCGGGTGAGGCGGCGCCGGAGGCCACGGGCGCGGACACCCCGCCCGAGGCCACCACGCCGGGGGAGGCGCACGGCCCGGACGCGCAGCCTGAAGGCACCGCGCCCGAGGAAGCAGCGGCACCCGAAGCCGCGGCCGAGTCCCCCGAAGCGGCCCCCGCGGCCGAGGGGGGCGATGAGGCCACGGCCACCGAGGCGGCGACGAGCGAAGGCGGCGAAGGCGGCGAGGCGAAGCCGGCCGAGGCCGACCCCGAGGCCGAGAAGGCCCGCGGCTACCAGGAGGTGCTCTTCCTCGTCGGCAAGGTGTGGCGGGCGGTGGGCGAAGCAGAGCGCGCGCAGGCGGCCTTCGAGCTCTCCGGCCGCGAGGCCCCGAGCCACGACGAGGCGCCCGAGCCGGAGCCCGAGCAGCGCGCGCGCCCTGAGCGCGGCGAGCGCGCAGAGCGTGGGGATCGCGGCGACAAGGGCGGCCGCCGGGAGCGCGGTGAGCGTGGCGACAAGCGCGGCGAGCGTCCCCCGCGCGGGGAGCGTCCGGAGCGGGGGGCGCGCGAAGCGCGGCCTTCGCGCGAGCCCCTGAACATCCCGGTGGGCGGAAACTGGGAAGAGGTGGCGAAGGAGTACGAGACGGGCGGCCGCACGCGGGACGCGGCGAGGGTGCACGAGCGCAACAGCTCC
>CAZQVZ010000446.1:0-4696 GCA_964596895.1 uncultured Myxococcaceae bacterium | reverse complement strand
GGCCGGCAAGGACGTGAAGGGCGGCGACTACGACCTCGTCTTCTCCGCGGTGGAGGCGGACGTGGCGCGCGAGCTCGAACCTGCGCTGGCGAAGGACGTGCCGGTCATCTCCGCCGCCAGCGCCTTCCGCTACGACGACGACGTGCCGCTGCTCATCCCGCCGGTGAACGCGGACCACGCGCCCCTGCTCCTCGAACAGCAGAAGCGGCGCGGCCTCAAGGGCTTCGTCGCGCCCATCCCCAACTGCACCACCACCGGCCTCGCCATCACGCTGGCGCCCCTGCAAGAGCACTTCGGGGTCAAGGCGGTGATGATGACGTCCCTGCAGGCCATGAGCGGCGCCGGCCGGAGCCCCGGCGTCATCGGCCTGGACATCCTCGACAACGTCGTCCCCCACATCCCCAAAGAGGAGGGGAAGGTGGAGGTGGAGACGAAGAAGATCCTCGGGTCCCTGGGGAGCGGCGCCATCGCCCCACATGCGATGAAGGTGTCGTGCACCTGCACCCGCGTGGCGGTGCTCGAAGGGCACACCGAAGCCGCCTTCGTGGCGCTCGAGAAGAACGCCTCACCGGAGGAGGTGGTGGAGGTGATGCGCGCCTGGCAGGGCGCGCAGGTGGCGAGGACGCTGCCGTCCGCTCCGCCCCGCTGGCTGGAGGTGTTCGATGACCCGTTCCGCCCCCAGCCCCGGCTGGATCGGGACCGTCATGACGGGATGGCGACGTCGGTGGGGCGGGTGCGCGAAGACGCCGTGCTCGACAACGGCGTGAAGTACGTCCTCGTCTCCCACAACACGAAGATGGGCGCCGCGAAGGGCGCGGTGTTGGTGGCGGAGTTGCTGATGGCGCAGGGGATAATTCCCAGGGACTGACGCGGCGTTTTCGGATAAAGGCGCGCAGTCACTCCCGGCCTGAGAGGAAACGCAAAATGGCTTACGTCGTCGCCGAGCCCTGCATCAAGTGCAAGTACACCGATTGCGTGGAGGTCTGCCCGGTCAACTGCTTCTACGAGGGCGCCAACTTCCTCGTCATCCACCCGGATGAGTGCATCGACTGCGGCGCTTGCGAACCGGTCTGCCCGACCAAGGCCATCTTCCCCGAGTCGGACCTGCCGTCGAAGTGGGACGAGTACAAGCAGCTCAACGCGGACTTCTCCGGCAAGTGGCCGAACATCGCCGAGAAGCGCCAGCCGCTCCCCACCGCCGAAGACTTCAAGAACGTCGAAGAGAAGCGCAAGGACCTGGACCCGAACCCGGGCGCCTAGGCCACGCTGATGGCGCTGAGCCGGAGGCCGCGCGCCTGCATCTCGTCCCGGATGCGGGTGAGGTCCTCCGGTGAAGGCGGCCCCCGGGTGCCGGTGATCTTCAACGCCACCTCGTTGCGCCCGGTCCGCTCCACCTCCACCCGCGCGTCGAGCCCGCCGCCCACGGTGAGCGCCAGCGCGGGTCTCTGGGACCTCACGAAGGTCTCGATGCGCTCCACCAGCGCCACCGCGGCCTTCGCCTTCAGCTCCCGCTGCTGATCCACCTCCGGCGGCCGCTCCGGTTCGCGCCCTGCGACCTCGCCGACGGCGCCTGTGTCTTTGGGGGCAGACGTCCGCGGTGCGTCATCGCGTAGGGGGCCCTGGGGCTGGCCTGTGGGAGGGGGCTGCGGCCCTCTGGGCATTTCAGCGGCGAGCTCTTTGGCGATGAGCTCCAACATCCGGCCCTTCATGCCCGATTCAACCTGGGCGTGGCCCTCCTGGCGCACCTCGCCGAGCCTGGAGACCTCCACGTTCATGTGTGCCCGGGCCTGGCCGAGGTTCTCGGTGGAGCCCAGCGCCGTCGCCACCTGCGCGCCCACCGGCGGCCTGGCGCTGAGCGCCACCCGGTTGAGGGCCATGATCTGAGGAGGGACCGGGTGCCTTCCGGCCACGGCCTTCGGCCTGGGCTTCGGGTCCGGACCTCTGGGCGGCACCTTCGAGAGGTGCTCCTTGAAGTCCTCGCGGCGCTCCGGGCGCCGCTCCGTCATCTGGGCTTCGCGTACCTTCAAAGGATCGTCGGACATGATCCGTCGCGTGGAGCAGCCCCTGTGCCACGCGCAAGCGCTTGAATTGTCTGGGGAAGCAGCTGCGGCACCGTCTACGCCGCGCGTGCCGGATGGAGACGGGAGACGTGCGCCGGAGCGGTCCTACTTGCCGGGGCGCTGGCGGAAGCCGCCGGGCTGCTGCGGCGCGGTGCCGGTCAGGTCATTGATGGCAATGGAGCAGGCGGCCACCACACTGGGATCCGCGAGGATGGCGCCGGCGCTCCAATCCCGGTCCTGGAAGAGCAGCGCGTCTCGCAGCTCCAGCTTCTTCAAGTCGTCGCTCATCGCCCAGAAGCGGCCGCGGACCAGCATCCGGCTGCCCTTCGGCAGGCGCGCCACGTCCACATACTGGGTGTCTGCCAGCCGGGCCTCGATGAGGGTGGGCTTCTCCTTCTTGTCCTTCCCGAACAGCTGCAGCTTCGAGTCGTCCGGCGAGGACTCGATGACCTCCAGCCGGGCGATGAGCCCCTCCTCCTGGGGCACCTCGGCGGGCGCGCTCGCGCCCTTCTTGCCCTTCGCCGGCCGCACCGGCGCAGGCGGCGCCACGTCGATGAGCCGCAGGGCGCCCCACGCCACTTCGCGATCCAGGTACGCGTCCCGGAAGGCCCCCACCGCGTCTGACCTGCCGGCGGAGGTGGCGCGCAGGACCTCCAGGTCGTACCGCTGGCGCAGGGCGGGCAGGGTGAAGAAGTAGCTGTCCACCGGCTTCGTCCCGTGCGCGAGGAACTGCAGCTTCCCCATGTCGATGATCATCACCTGCCGGTTGAGCGCGTTGGCTACCTCCAGCCACGCAGGCGGCAGCTTCCCGTCAATGAGCACCCGCCGCACCATGTGGACGAAGTAGGCGTTGCCGGGGAAGCGCGGGGTGGACAGCTGCGAGCCCAGGGCGTGGACCAGGACCGGGTCCAGGTAGAAGTTCGCGTCGCGCTTGTGGAAGGTGGGGCCTGCCTCCGCCAGCAGCGTGAACAGCCCGCCCAGCACCTGCACACACCGGGGGTCTTCGGTCCCCTCCGACAGGGCCTGGGCCAGCTTCGTCCGGGCGAAGCGGCGGTCCGGATCTTCTTCGCGGAAGACGACCCGCGACTCGGAAGGGCCGAAGAAGACGTCCGCCTGCGCATGCGCGGTGACGGAGCCGACGAGGACGAGCAGCGCGACCGAGTGCTTCACGCGGCCGAGCGTACCACGCACTCCCGGTGGGCCTTCGAGCAGGGCGGACGAGCAGCCGAGCCGGATGTTCACCCGCGCAGGCGGCCCAGGCTCAGGTCGCCACCTGCGTCGCCTGGGCGTCTCGCGCCACGAAGATCAGCGCCGCCGGCAACAGCTCCAGCGCCGCCGCCACCGCGAACAGCCGGTGTCCGCCCAGCCACTCGTACCCGGCCCCGGCGGCGAAGTACCCCACCAGACCGCCGAGCCCGAAGGTCATGGTCACCAGGAGCGCCTGTCCGCTGGCGCGCCGGGATTCGGGGACCCGGAGCGCCACGAACCCCACCGCCGCCACGTAGTACGCGCCGAAGGAGAGCCCGTGCAGCACCGACAGGGCGATGATCGCCCCCGGGCTCTCCACCCACGCCATGCCCGCCCACCGCAGCCCCGAGGCGGCGAAGGCGATGAGCAGCACCTGCCTCGGGGCAAAGCGCTGTCCGAGACTGGGATAGAGGTACATGACGCCAATCTCTGCGATCACCCCCACGCCCGCGGAGAGGCCTATCACCCACGGCGAGAGCCCCAGCGCGACGACGTGGATTCCGAAGGTGGCGTGGAAGGGCGCGCAGGCGATCCAGTGCAGCGCGGACGCGCCCAGCATCAACGTCAGATCCCGGTGCCGCAAGAGCCCCAGCCCCGCGAACACGGAGCGACGGGGACCTGCCGCCGCCCGCGCGCGCAAGGTCCAGGACCACGCCGCATAGGCGCCCACCAGCGCCAAGGACGCCCAGACCGTCCGCACGTCCACCTGCTCGACCGACAGACCGAAGGCGGTGGTGGAGAGGACGAAGCCCAACGAACCGAAAAGCCGCAGCCGCGCGTAGCTGCCGCCCTTCACCGCGACCCGGTGCAGCGCGAGGCTGTCCACCAGCGTGGTGATGGAGGAGGCGAAGAAGGCGTACGCCGCCATCGCCGCGAGCAGGAGCCAGAACCCGTCCACCTGCGTCAGCGGCACGAACCCGGCGAAGGCCCCCAAAGAGACCAGCGCCAGAAGCCGGTCCGGCCGCCCGGTGCGGTCCGCGAGGTGCCCCCACAGGGTGGGCGCGAACAGCGTCATCAGGGGCTGCAGCGCCAACAGCGCGCCGATCTCGGTGCCGCTCAGGGACAAGGAGCGGAAGTAGGCGGGCAGAAACGGCTGAATGACGCCGATGGTGGAGAAGTACAGGACGTAGTACCCGCCCAGTGGGACTGCCCCCGCCACCTGCGGCCCACCCGGCCCAACCATGCGGCGGCCTTACCACATCCCCCTGCTGATTCCGCCTGTTGGCAGAAGCCTGATTCCGGTAAGACTCGCGGCCGATGACGACCGAAGACAACCGGGGGGACGTGACCCTCGTTCCGGTGAAAAACGAAGGCGACCTGTTCCAGGCGCTCGCCATCCGGGAGGTCGTCTTCATCGAGGAGCAGCACGTCCCCGAAGGCATCGAGCG
>CAZQVZ010000445.1:0-4697 GCA_964596895.1 uncultured Myxococcaceae bacterium | reverse complement strand
TGGGCGCCTGAATTTCGAATTCGAGGTCCGGTCGAAGGCCACGCCACGGATCTCCCGAACTGACGTACAGAAGGGCGCCAAACGAGCGTGCGGGCGGCTTCTGTACTTCCGTCGGGAAAGAGTTTCCGCGTGGTGCTCAGTCCTGCCCGACCGCCGCGCCTTCATTCCGCGGATCGCCAGCAGCGGTCCGAAGTCCCGTCTCGGGGTCCACGAACACCGCCTGTGGGTCTCCCCAGCTCACGGCGTTCTGGAGCTTGTGTCCCTTCGCCTCCAGCGCGCGGCGGGTGGCGAGGTCCACTGCGTGGCGGTCCACCATCAAGCGGTCCGGCAGGTACTGGTGATGGATGCGCCCATGGCCCAGCGCGCGCTGCACGTCCATCTCCCAGTCCACGACGTTGCGGATGATCTGCATGACCGTGGTCGGAATGGTGGAGCCGCCCGGCGAGCCGACCACCAGCATCACCCGGCGCCGCGCCTCCTTCTGGAACACCAGCGTCGGCGACATCGATGACAGGGGGATCTTCCCCGGGGCCACCGCGTTGGCCTCGCCGGTCACCAGGCCATAGGCGTTCGGCACCATGGGCTGCGCCGCGAAGTCGTCCATCTCGTCGTTCAAGAGAACGCCGGTGCCCTTCGCGACCAGGCAAGACCCGAAGCCGTAGTTGACCGTGGTGGTGAGCGCCACCGCGTTCCCATCCCCATCCACGACCGACAGGTGCGTGGTGGAAGGTCCGCCCGGCTTGCCCGGCCGGGCCTCGGGGTGAGGCACGTCCTCCTTCGACCGCCGCTTCTTCAAGGTGGAGCCCTCCGAGGCCGGGCCCGCGTCCAGGAGCGACTTCGATGGGGTCGCGCGCGCGGCGTCCACGCCCTTCGCCATCGCCGCGATGTGCTCGGCCGACGTCAGGCGAGACATCGGCAGCTCGTTGTGGTCCGGGTCCCCCAGGTGGCGCGCGCGGTCCACGTACGCCCGCCGCACCAACTCCGCGAAGCGGTGCAGGTGCTCGGGGTCCCCGAACGGCGCGGGCGAAGGCTCGAGCAGCTCCAGCCCGGCCAGCACCTGCACCACCGCGAGCCCGCCCGCGGACGGCGGCGGCATGGTGTGGATGACGTGACCGCGGTAGCTGCCCACCAGCGGCTTCCGCCAGCGCGGCGTGTACGAAGACAGATCCTCCAGGGTCAGGACGCCCCCGCCGTCCTGCACCGTCTTCACCACCGCCTTCGCCACAGGTCCCTTGTAGAAGCCGTTCGCGCCCTGCCGGACGAGCCTTTGCAGCGTGCCCGCAAGCTGCGGCTGCTTGAGCAGGTGCCCGACCTCGGGCAGCTCGCCCTTCACGAGGAAGAGCCGCGCCGCCTCGGGGTCCTCCCGCAGGCACTCCACGCGCGCCTCGGCCACCTCGAGGTAGCGCGGCGTGACCCGGAAGCCCCGCTGCGCCGCGCGGATGGCCGGCGCCAGCACCACCTTCAAGGGGAGCTTTCCGAACGCCTTGTGCAGGTCGAGGTACCCGCGCGCGGCGCCGGGCACCGCCACCGAGAGCGCCCCATCCGTGGACAGCCCCGGCACCACCTTGCCGTCCTTCACGAACATGTCGCGGGTGGCGCCCCTGGGCGCGACCTCGCGGAAGTCGAGCACCCGGGTCTCGGCCTTCTTCTGGTCGAACACCAGCGCGAACCCGCCGCCGCCGATGCCCGAGTGGTACGGCGCCACCACCCCCAGGGTGAACGCCGCCGCCACCGCCGCGTCGGTCGCGTTGCCGCCCTTCTCCAGCATCTGCAGGGCGGCCTCGCTCGCGGCCGGGTGGGCCGTGGCCACAGCCCCTCCGCGATAGGGACGGGCGGCGAAGGCGGGGGCACTCAGCCCCAGCGTGACCGTGACCGCGACCGCGACGGAGGTGAGGACGACCAGGCGAGGCAGGTGCATCCCGCGGAACTAGCAGGGCCCCCGCCGCCCCCGCCAGCCGAAGCCGGACATCCGCGCCCCACCTGTCGTCACATGGACCGCTCGCCTGCTCCCGTCGCCTTACAGCGGGCCTGGATTTCCGGGGGCTTGGGACCGTGAATTCCACGGGGGCTGTGGCGTCTGGCTTGCAGTTGAAACGGACTTCGCAACGGGAGGACCCCATGACCGGGCACAGCTACTCGCAGCCGCCTCGCCCGCCGGTGACGGTCTTCCTGCGTCCGAGCTTCACCATCACCACGCGGGACGGCGCCCTGAACGTGGCGGTCCGCGCGGAGCCTGCGCCCATGGTGCAGACCCCGCTGCTGGCCCCTGCCCAACCGGCGCTGGCCTGACGCCCCACAGCGTCAGGCGTTGACGGCGCGGGGCGCGGTACCTAGATCCGCCCACATGCCATTGGCTTCCATCGTTCTGTGTGCAGGGCAGGGGACGCGCATGAAGTCTGCGCGGTCCAAGGTGCTGCACGACATCCTCGGCCGGCCCCTGTGCGCGTGGCCCATTGCCCGCGCCTTCGACGTGGGCGCAAGTCCGGTGGTGGCCGTGGTGGGGCACCAGGCGGAGGCCGTGGAGAGCGCCCTCCGGGCTGCGTTCCCGGACGAGCCGCTGCAGTTCGCGCTGCAGGCGGAGCAGAAGGGCACCGGCCACGCGGTGGGGTGCGCGAAGGAGGCGCTCGCCGGCTACAAAGGCCCGGTCCTCATCCTCTATGGAGACGTGCCGCTGCTCCGCCGGGACACCCTGAAGGCGCTGGTGGACGCGCAGGCGAAGAGCGGCGCACCCCTGGCGCTGGTCACCTGCGAATTGGCAGACCCCACAGGCTACGGCCGGGTGGTCCGCGAAGGGGGCGCGCCCCGCCGCATCGTCGAGCACAAGGACGCGACCGAGGCGGAGCGGAAGGTCACCGAGTGCAACGCGGGCATCTACGTGGTGGACGCGTCCTTCCTCTTCGAGTCGCTGGGCACGCTCAAGACCGACAACGCGCAGGGCGAATTGTACCTGACGGACCTGGTGGCGCTCGCAGACCAGGCCGCGCCCGGCAAGGTGGCGGTGGTGCGCGCGGACCCCGAGGAGACCGCCGGCATCAACGACCGCAGCGAGCTCGCGCAGCGGGCGAAGGCGCTGCAGCGCCGCATCAACCTGCGCCACATGAAGGCGGGGGTGACCTTCACCGACCCGGAGTCGGCGTACATCGAGGAGTCGGTGACCCTGGCCCAGGACGTGGAGCTTGGGCCCAACGTGTCCCTGCGCGGGCGCACCGTCATCGAATCCAACGTACGCATTGGCCCCGGCTGCGTGCTCACCGACGCCGTGGTGCGCAGTGGCACCGAGCTCAAGCCGTACTCGGTGCTGGAGGAGGCGGTGGTCGGACAGGCCTGCACCATCGGCCCGTTCTCCAGGCTGCGGCCGGGGACGGAGCTCTCGGAGGGCGTGCACCTCGGCAACTTCGTGGAGACCAAGAAGGCGCGGCTGGGCAAGGGCTCCAAGGCCAACCACCTCGCGTACCTCGGTGACGCGGAGATCGGCTCGGGCGTGAACGTGGGTGCGGGCACCATCACCTGCAACTACGACGGCGTGAACAAGCACCAGACCGTGCTGGAGGACGGGGCCTTTATCGGCTCGGACTCGCAGCTGGTGGCGCCGGTCCGGGTGGGCAAGGGGGCGTACGTGGGCGCGGGCACCACCGTGACGAAGGACGTGCCCGCCATGTCCCTGGCCATCAGCCGCAGCCCCCAGGTCATCAAGGAAGGCTGGGTGGAGAAGAAGGCGCCCAGGAAGAAGAAGTAGCGGGGCCTTCAGGGCCTCGAACCACCTCCAGCACCCAGGGAGACGAACCCGCCGGCGAGCGCGACGCGCAGGTGCGCCCGCGTCCTGCCTGACGCATGCCTCGCGGCGCGCAGGGCAGCCGAGCGGGCGGACCGGCGGGGGAGGGTGCTGGCAACCTGATTGCAGAAGGCGTGTGCTACACACCGCCGGCCCAGAGGCTGGGCGGTCATCTGGAAGGGGCAAGGACGCATGTGCGGAATCGTTGGCTACGTGGGGGACAAGGAGTCGGCACCCATTCTGGTCTCGGGGCTGAAGAAGCTCGAGTACCGCGGGTATGACTCGGCGGGCGTGGCCGTAGTGGGCAACAAAGTTCTCAACGTGGTGCGCTCGGTGGGCAAGCTGCAGAACCTCGCCGCCCGGGTGTCCGCGGAGCCGCCGCAGGGCACGGTGGGCATTGGCCACACGCGCTGGGCCACCCACGGGCGGCCGTCGGACGACAACGCGCACCCCCACAGCTACAAGGGCGTGGCGGTGGTCCACAACGGCATCATCGAGAACCACCTGCAGCTCAAGGAGCAGCTTCGCGCCCGCGGGCACGTCTTTTCGTCGGAGACGGACTCGGAGGTGTTCGCGCACCTGATCCACGAAGGGCTGGAGACCGGGCTGGACCTGGTGGGCGCGGTGCGGCGGGCGTCGAAGGAGATCAAGGGCACCTACGCGCTGGCGGTGGTCTGGGAGGGCGAGCCGGAGCGGATCGTCTGCACCAAGGAGGCCTCTCCGATGGTGCTGGGCATGGGCGAAGGCCAGAACTTCGTGGCCTCGGACGTGCCGGCCCTGCTCGAGCACACCCGGGACGTGGTCTTCATGGAGGAGGGTGACCTGGCCATCCTCACCACCGGCCAGGTGGAGATCTACAACCGCCAGAACGAGCGCGTGAACCGGCCCATCCGCCGCATCGACTGGACGCCGATGATGGCGGAGA
>CAZQVZ010000444.1:0-4721 GCA_964596895.1 uncultured Myxococcaceae bacterium | reverse complement strand
GGTGGCGGCGCCGGGCGCTGGTACACCCGTCCGTCGGCGTCCGGCTCGCCCGCGGTCTCCGGCAGCCCCACCGCGCGCATCGCCTCCGCCCAGACCTGCTCTCGAGGGAGCGGGTACGTGTAGTCGTAGAGCTTCTGCGCGAGGTACCGCTCCTGCGCGAGGTGGTCCTTGAGGCCGCTGCAGGCCGCCGTGCACAGGAGGACGAGGAGGAGGGGGGACGTGGGGATTGCGCGCCGGGACATCACGCGCGGCAGCGTACACGTGAACCCCTGCCGTCGAACCCGCGCAGAAGCGCATGCGGCGAACCGCGCCAGCTTCTCCGCACGACTGCGGAGAAGGGGCGTGTTCATCGGTGCGCTCGTGAAGACCCCGGTGGACACGGCACAGTCTAGAAGCCTCGAAGCGTCGCGCACATTCAGCGCTAGATTGGCGGGCCGTGGAGACTGCGTACGGCCCCTTCATCGTGGAGCTTGCCCGGCGCCTCGAACGCGACGGCGTGGAGGTGCCCGAGCCAAACGCGCCCGGCGCCACACACAGCGCGGACGACAAGCGCCGGCTGCTGCAGGCCGCGGTGGACCGCTTCGGGCTTCCGTACCTGGAGACGCTGGGGCGCTCCGTCGTGGATCTGGTCGGACATCCCTTCGTCTCCGGGCTGCGGGCCGCCACCTCCGCCGAAGAGCTCCTCAGTCGTTGGCAGCGCCTCGAGGTGCTCGCACATTCGGGCAACCGCGTGGGCGTCTTCGACCTGGGCGCCCGGCACGTCCGCCTGGCGCGAACGCGGCGAACGGGCGGGGCGCCCACGTTGGCCGAGGACACCCTGATCATCGGCATGCTCGCAGGGCTCCTCGAGGCCACCGGCGCGGTGGACGTGCAGGCCTCCAACGAGGGCGAGAACGCGGCGCCTGGCGGCCGCTTGTGGCGCCTCGACTGGACCGGGTGGGAGCGGCTCACGGCGGCGCCTCCCGAACCCTGGGGCACGGTCTCCGACTTCGCGAGAGCGGCCTTCGCCGTGTTGCTCGACGATCCAGGCCTTTCGCTGGCGGCGCTCGCGCGCGCTCTCCATGTCTCCACGCGGAGCCTGCAGCGGCGGCTGCAGGAAGCGGGCACGAACTTTCAGGGGCTCGTGCGCATGGCACGCATCGCTCTGGCGGGCGGCACGCTCCTCCGCGCCGACCGTGTGCTGCCCACGTTGACCTCTGTGGCCCACGCCTGTGGGTTCTCGGACAGCGCCCACTTCACCCGCGAGTTCCAGGCGCTCGTTGCGATCAGCCCCCGGCGGTTCGCCAGCGCGCTCGTCGGTCGTGAAGGCTCCGCCGTCCAGCGCTGAGACGGCAGCTTGCCCCGTCACTTTGGCGCGTGGATTCAAGTTCGCGGCGCACATCGTCTCTAGCTTCTGGGCGGCTCACACAAGGAGAAGCCCACGATGGAGAGATGCCTCACCCCCCGAAGCATGTTCGGTGCGTTGCTCGGCGTTTTCGCGCTGACCGGCTGCGCGACCTCTGAGACGGCGCTCCGCGTCGCCGAAATCGAAAGGCGCTTGAGCGAGCGCGCGCCGCACTCTGCGCCGGTGCTCTTCGTCCTGACGTCCGCGGACGAGCAGATCCTCGCGAACGGGAAGACGCGGCCCACGGGCGTCTTCCTCGGCGAGCTGTACGAGGCCTACCGGTCGGTGAGGGCTGCCGGCTTCTCCGTGGCCTTTGCCACGCCAGGCGCCCAGCCGGCGGCGATCGATCCCGAGAGTCTGCAGGACGAATATTGGACCGAGCATCCCGAATGGCTCGAGGAGGCCCGCGCGCTGGTGGAGCAGGACCCGGCGCTCCGCACGCCCCTGAGTCTCGAGGACGCGCTCGCACAGGAGGCCTCGTTCGCCGCGTTGGTCGTTCCGGGTGGGCAGGGGGTGATGGTGGACCTGTTGGGGGACCCTTCTCTGCATGCGCTGCTCGTCCGCTTCGGCGAGACCGGACGCCCGGTGGGACTCATCTGCCATGCCCCGGCCCTGCTGCTGCGCCTGCCCGAAGAGAACCCGTTCAAGGGCCGCGCGGTGACGTCGGTGTCGGGGTTCGAGGAGTTCTACATCGAGACCTTCATCATGAAAGGGAGGGCCGAGCACCGCGCCATCGGGCGGGGGCTGGCGGGCCGCGGCTACGCGTATGACTCCGCCCGGCCCAAGGCAGACTTCGCAGTGCGCGACGGGAATCTGGTGACCAGCCAGAACCCCTACTCCGGTGCCGCGTTCAGCCTGCGCTTCCTCGAGGCGCTCGTCGAACACGCGCCGTAGGGGTCGGGATGCGCGGTGCAACCCGAGAAAGTCGTAAGGCGCGAGCAGGGTCGTCTGGCGCGGCTGACCGGGTGATACTGCTTCGCGGTCCGTCACTCCTGACGGCCACTCACCCACGAGCAGCCATGTCCACCTCGCGCGTCATCTTTGCTGCGGTCCTCGGTGTCCTCTTCGCCTCCAGCGCCTTCGCCGGTCCGCTGGTCCCCTTCAAGGGGACCTGGGCGGGCGTGACCTCCACGGCGGACCTCTCCGAGTTCCCGCTGGTCGCGGTCGTCTCCGACGGCGGCGGCCCGACGACCCACCTGGGCGGCGGCACCATGGTCAGCCCCCACATGAACAACGTCTTCACCGGCGAGGTCTGGGGCGAGCAGATCTTCACCGCGGCCAACGGCGACACCCTCACCGCCTGGTGCGAAGGCCAGGGCGTTCCCCTCGAAGACGGCAGCGTGGACGGGCTGCTCGACTGCACCTTCACCTCCGGCACCGGGCGCTTCGAAGGCGTCTATGGCAACTACACCTTCCACTTCCTCGCGGTGCCGCGCACGGACGGTGGGCCCGGGTACGTGACCTCCGCCCGGGTGAAGGGCCTGATCTCCTCGGTGGGCGCCTCGAAGCGGTAGGCAGGCGCTCGGGGCAGGACGTCCCGAAGAAAAAAGACCGCGCGCGGCGCCGTCGGGGGAAGCGGCGCCGCGCGCGGCAGGGTGACCCGAAGGCCACCTCAACTAGGTCGGAGCGGGCTTGACCTCCCCGGGCCGCGCCAACATCCGAAAGACGATCCCCAACCCCACCAGGAAGGCGAGGCCGGGGCCCAGCCACACGAACCAGGTGGAGCCTTCGGCCCGGGGCTCGAGCAGCGCCCACTCTCCGTAGCGCGCCTCGAAGAAGTCGCGGATCTCCTGGTCGCTCTTGCCTTCGAGCACCATCTGCTTGACGAGGGTGAGCTGCGAGCGCGCCATCGACGACGGCGAGTCGAGGATGCTCATGCCCTGGCAGGTCGCGCAGCGCAGGTGCCGCGCCAGCTCGTTGGCCCGCGCCTGTTCGGCAGGGGTGAGGAGGATGGACTCGGGGTTGGACAGCTGCGGCGCGGCGCTGAAGGCCAGCACCGCCGCGATTCCAAGGGCGATCATCGCGCCACCTCCTTCAGGGCGCCCACCGGTGCGACGTTGGGGGCGGCGGGCAGGGGGACCTCGTCATCCGTGGACAGGGTCTCGGTGGCGGCGACCTTCCGGCGCGAAGGCCAGCCCGCGGCGAGGCAGCCCAGCACCCACAAGGGCATGCTCCACCACAGCCAGGCCACCATCGGGAACACCCAGGCGCGGTAGGTGACGGTGTCCTTCTCCGCGTCCCAGGTCATCAGGGAGATGTACACGTCCTCCTTGGCCGAGCTCTTCACCGCCGGCGTGCCCATGGGGTCGTTGCTGCGCTCGTAGAAGTTCTGCTTCGGCGCGAGGACCAGGTCCGTGCCCGGCTCCTCGAAGACCGCGGCCACCCACTCCTTGTGCGGCTCCTTGCCGGAGGTCATCCCCTTGAAGACCAGGGTGTGCTCACCCACCGTGATGGAGTCACCGCGCTTCACCGTGCCCGCGGTGGAGGACTTGTAGGCGGAGGAGGCGGTGATGCCCGCGGCCATGACGATGACGCCCAGGTGCACCACGTAGCCGCCGAAGCGCCGCCGCGACTGGACGATGCCGCCGATGATCGCCTTCGAAGGGGACTCCTTGCCGGTCATCGCGCGCCGGTAGGAGGGGAGGAACATCTCGCGCACGGTGACCACCGCGGCGAAGGCGGCGAGCCCGAAGGCCAGCAAGGGCCAGACGCCGGTGGCGCCCATCAAGAGCGCCCCCACCACCGTCAGCACGCCCACGCCCGCGGGGACGGCCAGCCTGCGCGCCGCGTCCTTGAGGTTGGAGGAGCCCCAGGGCAGCGCGGGCCCCACCCCCATCAGGAAGAGCAGGCCAATGGAGAGCGGCACCGCGAAGCGGTTGAAGTACGGCTCGCCGACGCTGATCTTCCGGCCTTCCAGCGCCTCGGTGAGCAGCGGGAACACGGTCCCGAGCAGCACGGTGAAGGTGAAGGCGACCAGCACCACGTTGAAGAGGAGGATGCCGGTCTCGCGGGAGACGGGCGCCGCCTTCTGGCGGTCAGAGCTGAACTTCGGGCCCTGGATGGCGATGAGCAGGGTCCCCACCACCAGCAGCACCGCGAGGAAGTAGAGGAAGTACGGCCCGATGTCGGACTGGGTGAAGGAGTGCACCGAGTTGAAGATGCCGCTCCGGGTCATGAAGGTGCCGAGGATGGTGAGCCAGAAGGAGACCATCACCAGGCCCAGGGTCCACAGCTTCAGGGTGTGCCGGCGCTCCTGCACCAGCGTGGAGTGGATGAAGGCGGTGGTGGTGAGCCAGGGGAGGAAGGACGCGTTCTCCACCGGGTCCCAGGCCCAGTA
>CAZQVZ010000443.1:0-4722 GCA_964596895.1 uncultured Myxococcaceae bacterium | reverse complement strand
AACCTGCGGACCTTGATGGACGTGGCCTGGAACCTGGCGGTGGACGGCCTCAACCAGGACGCCCCGAAGGTCCGGGTCTTCGAACGCGGGGACGTCCTGTACGACGTGTCCCGGCTGGTCCTGTCGCTGACCCCGGAGGCGCCGGGCGCCGAACCGGACCCGCAGGTCCTGGAGCGGGCGCGCGCGGCCTCCAGGCAGGCGGTGGGCTGAACGCCGTCAGCGCCGGCGGCGTTTGGGAGCAGGCTTCGGCGGAGGTGCTTTTTCGCCCGCCACCTGGAACTCCAGCCGCACGTCCGGGTGCGCGCGGCCGTGGGCGTCGGTGACCTCGGGGCCGGTCTGCGCGTCGATGACCAGGGCGTAGCGGTAGCCGGTCATCAGGGGCTCGGAGAGCGAGATCCGGTAAAGCAGGCCGTCCGGCGCAGGCTCGACGGTGTCGTCCGAGACCACCGCGCGGTCCTTTTCGTCCATCAGCCGGATCCGGTAGTTCGACAGCGGCAGGTTGGTCCGTACCCGGACCTCCTGGGCCGGCGGCACCTCCGGGCGTTCCTCCTCATCGAACGCGACGAGGATGGTGCCGAGCTCCGGCGACTCCACGGTGACCGTCAGCCGCAGGTCCTCCGGGATCACCGGCGCAGGCGGCTCGGCGCTGACGGCGCCGGCATCTGCGGTGGGCGTGGCGGGCTGCCTGGGACAGCCGGCGCCGAGCGCGGCGGTGACGCCGCCGAGGAAGAGCCAGAGGTGCGCGCGCCGGGTGCGGATCATCGGGCGAACCCTAGAGGCAGGCCCCTTCGACACCAAGACCTCAGAACTTCACCTAAGGCACGTTATGTCGACTTGGCGGACGGCCCTCCGAGGGGCGGTCAGCCTTGACCGGTACGCCGCGTTCAGCGAAGTCCCCGCCCCCAACGACGTTTCAAGCAAAGGCTCCAGGGATCACATGAAGCGACTGCTCTTGACCGGGATGCTCCTCGCCGCGGGGCTGGCCACCGCCGATGAGGGGATGTGGACCTTCAACAACTTCCCTTCCCAGAAGGTGAAGGCGGCGTACGGCTTCGAGCCGGACCAGAAGTGGCTGGACGGCGTGCGGCTCGCTTCGGCGCGGCTGGCCGGCGGGTGTTCGGCGAGCTTCGTGTCCGCCACCGGGCTGGTCCTGACCAACCACCACTGCGCGCGCGGCTGCATCGATCAGCTGTCGAGCGCGAAGCGGAACCTCATCCGGGACGGCTACTACGCCGCCCTGCCGAAGGACGAGCTCGAGTGCCCCGCTGTGGAGGTGAACCAGCTCGTGGAGATCCGGGACGTGAGCTCGACGGTCCACGGCGCCACCCGGAGGCTCTCCGGCGAGAAGCTCCAGGCCGCGGAGCGTGCCGCCCGGGCGAAGCTCGAGAAGGACTGCAGCGCCGAAGGCCCCGACGTCCGCTGCGACGTGGTCAGCCTGTACCAGGGCGGCCAGTTCGCGCTGCACAAGTACGTCCGCTTTCAGGACGTGCGGCTGGTGTGGGCGCCCGAGCAGGACGTGGCCTTCTTCGGCGGTGACCCGGACAACTTCGAGTTCCCCCGCTACGTGCTCGACGCCACGTTCCTGCGCGTCTACCGGGACGGCAAGCCGGCCCCCACGCCGAACCACTTCAAGTGGTCGCCCACGGGCGCGAAGGAGAACGAATTGGTCTTCGTCTCCGGCAACCCCGGCCGCACCAGCCGGCTGGATACCGTGGCCAAGCTCGCGTACGCGCGGGACCTGGGCCTGCCGGAGCGGCTTTTGTACCTGGCGGAGCTGCGCGGGATGTTGAACGAATATGCCCGGCGCGGGCCCGAGTACGCCCGGACCTCCGAGCAGCTGCGCTTCGGTGTGGAGAACGCGCTCAAGGCGCTGCGCGGCCGGCGCGAAGCCCTGGTGGACGAGGCCTTCTTTGCCCAGAAGGTCGCCGAAGAGAAGAAGCTGCGCGACCGGGTGATGGCGGACCCGAAGCTCAAGGCGGAGTACGGCGGCGCCTGGGAGCAGGTGGAGAGCGCCACGAAGAAGCTGCGGGAGGTGCGGCGCGAATTGACCCTGCTCGAGACGAGCGCGGGCACCGGCAGCGACCTCTTCCGGATCGCGCGGACGCTGGTCCGGGCCTCGGCGGAGCTGCCCAGGGCCAACGAGGCGCGGCTGCCCGAATACGCGGAGGCCCGGCTGCCGGCGCTCAAGCAGCGGCTGTTCAGCCCCGCGCCCATCTACCCGGACTTCGAGACCCAGGTCCTCACCCACTACCTCCTCAAGCTGCGCGAGGGGCTCGGGGTGGACCACCCGGTGGTGAAGGCGGTGCTCGGCAAGGAGTCCCCGGAGCGGCTGGCAGAGCGCGCGGTGAAGGGCTCGAAGCTGCGGGAGGTGAAGGTCCGGCAAAGGCTCTTCGACGGCGGTCAGAAGGCGCTCGACGCTTCGAAGGACCCGATGATCGCCCTGGCGTTGGCGCTGGACCCCGCGGCGCGTGAGGTGCGCAAGCGCTACGAAGATCAGATCGAAAGCGTGACCAAGAAGGCCGAAGAGCAGATCGCCAGGGCCCGGTTCGCCCTCTACGGCACCGAGCTCTACCCGGACGCCACGTTCTCGGCGCGGCTGTCCTATGGCGCGGTGAAGGGCTGGACCCACGAAGGCAGGACCGTCCCGCCCGTGACGCAGCTGGGCGGCATGTGGGACCGCGCCACCGGCCACGCGCCGTTCGCGATCCCTCAGCGCTGGCACAAGGCGAAGCCGAAGCTGGAGCTGCAGACCCCGTACAACTTCGTCAGCACCAACGACATCATCGGCGGCAACTCGGGCTCGCCGGTGGTGAACCAGAAGGCGGAGGTCGTCGGGCTGATCTTCGACGGGAACATCCACTCGCTCGGCGGCGAATACGGGTTCGACCCCCAGCTCAACCGGGCGGTCTCGGTGCACAGCGCGGCCATCGTGGAGGCCCTGCGCGGCGTCTACGGCGCACAAAGGCTCCTCCAGGAGCTGGGCGTTCCCGCCGCGGGCGGCGACTCGAAAAAGGCCAGGTAGCGCGCCCGCTGCTGTCCCGGGTTCAGTCGGTTTGAGGGGCGGCTGACCGGAACCGGGACACTCCGCTTCGAGGGCCTGACGTGAACGGGGGCAGGTGGCACAAAGCCTCGTGCTTTCGGCTGCTTGCCCCGGTTCGCGTCAGGCCCTTTGACATTTTGCGGTCTGGGCGGTCGATTTTGCCCTGGGGAAACCGCCCGTGAATCCGGGCGGTTGGCGCTGGCCTGGGCGGTGCACTGTCCGCCGGCCATGACGGCTCTCCAGCGAGTTCCCTTCGGTGTGGCGGTGGCGGCGGTGGCCCTCTCACTCGGCGCCTGCGGCGAGGGCGAGCTGGAGCTGACCGAGACCACGCTGCACGGGGACTACCGGGAGGTTCCCGAGGAGTTCCAGCTCACGCAGGCGCTCGGGTCCTCCGGGCGCGCGGTCCTCTACCTGAACTTCGACGGCGTCACCTTGAAGTACGGCGGCTCCAGCTCGAAGCAGAACTCCACCTGGCTGGTTCCGCAGGGGCAGTCGGTGAAGATCCCCGCGTTCTCCACCGGGACCTACGGGAACGTGGGCCGGCAGCAGGCGATCTCCCAGGTGGTGGAGTGGGTGAGGCAAGACTTCCGCCACTGGGACGCGGTCATCACCACCGAGCGGCCCACGTCCGGGAACTACACGATGGTGGCGGTGGGCGGCCGGCCGAACCTGATCGGCGAGGCGTCCTCCACGGTGGGCCTGGCGCCGTTCGACGTGGGCAACGCCAACCCCAACGACGTGGTCTTCGTCTTCTCGCAGTCCATCCATGACCTGCGGCAGTTGGCCACCTGCATCAGCCACGAGGCCGGTCACTCCTTCGGGCTGGATCACGTGGAGCCGAAGAGCGCCATCATGCACCCCACCCTGCTCTCTGGCACCCTCACCTTCCAGCACGCGAAGGTCTACGGGCGCAGCTACTGGCAGGACCAGCCGAAGATCCTCACTGGCCTGTTCGGCTCCCCCTCCGGCACCGCGCCCGCTCCTGCGCCCGCGCCCGCCCCGGCCGCCACCGACGCGTCGGTCTACGTCTCGCAGGAGCTGCCTTCGGACCTGACGCCCGGGGAGACCTTCCTCGCGAAGGTGACGTTCAAGAACACCGGCACCACCACCTGGTCTGGCGGCGCGGACTACGCGCTGATGGCACCGGATTCGACCTGGGGCGGGAACTTCCTCGCGGTCTCGGGCAGCGTGGCCCCGGGCCAGACGAAGACCTTCGCCTTCTACGCGAAGGCGCCGGCGGAAGGCGGCGTCTACGGGTTCGGGTGGTACCTCACCCGCGGCGGGCAGAAGTTCGGCGCGTCGTCGCCTACGACCACCATCCGGGTGAACGCCACCGGGAACCGGCTGCCTGAAGGCCAGTTCGAGTTCGCGGACACCACCTGGGGCTACGGCTGGGCGTGGGACCCGGACTCAGGCTCGGCCGCGATCAGCGTGGACGTGTACATCAACGGCAACTACGCCGGTTCGGTGAAGGCGGACCGCGCGCGGGACGACCTGGGGTCGAAGGGCGTGGTGGGCAGAAACCACGGCTTCGCGTTCCAGATGCCGAAGCTTCCGGCGGGTGCCCACAAGGTCGAGATCTACGCCGTGGATGACAAGGGCGAGTACGCCTACAAGATCCCCGGCGAGTTCTTCGTGGCGCCGTAGGGCGCTACTCCCACTCGATGGTGGCCGGCGGCTTC
>CAZQVZ010000442.1:0-4724 GCA_964596895.1 uncultured Myxococcaceae bacterium | reverse complement strand
TTCCTACTCTCCCGGCGGCGCGGCGGGCCTGCGGTGCGGCAACTCCACCACCCATTCAGCGCGGTCCTCTTCGCCGGTGACCGTGAGGAGCCACCGGCCGGGCATGTGCAGCTTCATCCCGCGGGTGCGGACGCGGCCGTCCTCGAGGGGTTCGTGGACGGGCTTCGTGGCCATCCCGTGCCCGTGGTGCGGCATGGTGGCGTCCACGGCCACGGCCACCGCGCGCCGCTCCCCGGTCCGGGCATCGTGAACGCTGGTGAGGACCTCGAACAGGTCGCCGGGCTGTGGCGCGGGCGGAACCAGCTCCAGCTCGAACCGGAGCCTTCGGTTCACGCCGTCCGCGCGGAGCACGTTCCGGAGCTGCACCGAGGGACCTGTGGGCTCTGGCGGCAGCGCCGTCGAGCCGCTCGGCCGACAGCCGCTGGCGAACAACACCAGCAGCACGGATGCCGCCCGCCTCATCGGTGTGCTCCGGACGGCATGGGCGGCACCGGCACCGAGACCGACGGAGGGACGGCAGCGCGCGACTCGGACCGCTGCAGCCACCGGCGGGCGATGAGCACCGCTGCCACGAGGTAGACCACCCCGCCCGGTACCCACATCAAGAGGCCGGCGAGCTGCTGGTCCTCCAGGGGCGTCAGGGGCCACAGCGGCGTGCCGGCGGCGTGCGGCGGGTAGAACGCCTGCGGCGCCACCGCGAGCAGCGCGCTCAACAGGCCCATGGAGATCATCGATAGGAACAGGCTCAACAGCGCCGCGCCGCCTGGCGCTCGACGCAGCGCCGCCCAGAACAGCCACGCGCTCAGGAAGAAGCAGGCGTGCTCGAGCACGTGCAGGGCTTCGTACTCCAGCGCGGCGTCATAGAGCGTGGGCACGTGCCACAGCCACACCACCGCTGTGTGCGCGGTCACCGCCACGCCGGGCCGCAGGACCCACCGCGCCCGGGTGAGAAGACGGCCCACGAAGCGCCGCGCGCGCAAGGGCAGCGCCCACAGCGCCACGACGCCGGGCCGGCCCCACGCGAAGAGCGGCGCCGCCACCAGCATCAGGAGCAGGTGCTGCGCCATGTGCACCGAGAAGAGCAGCCCGCTCACCGTGTCCACAGGCGACAGCAGCGCCACCGCGAGGGCGAAGAACCCCGCGCTCACCGCGACGAGTTGCCAGCGTGCCGCGCGCCGCGCCCCGCGCAGAAACAGGGTCACCCCCACGAAGAGCGCGCCCCACATCAGCGGGTCCGGGTTCCACATCCGCCAGGCCTCGGCCGGTGGCGGCACCACCTCCAGCCGGTGCGCGTGCGCGTCGTCGACGAAGAGCGCCGACAGCACGGTCCACCTCGTCCGCCGCGGCTCGGTCTGCACGTCGAGGCACGGGTCGCCGAAGAACATCGGCACCGACTCCATCAGGATGACCGCCGCGAAGAGCAGGGACAGCAGGACACCGCTCTTCGCCATGAAGCGCGCGCGCCCGCCCTCGCTGCCCTCCCCCGGCACTCGCAGCAGCCACAGCGCCACCACCCCGGCGCCCAGACACACCGCCAACATCCCCGCCGACAGGAGCGCCGGCCAGAGCAGGGATTCCTGCTGGCAGGCCACCGGGACCAGGGGATAGGCGACGACGAGTCGCACCGCCCAGGCGATGGGCGGCCCCAACACGCCGAAGAACAGGAGCCCGTTGCGTGCGCGCGCGGCCACCGTCACCTCCTAGAGCACGTACGGCGACAGGTGGGTGGTGACGAACTCCAGGGTGGAGCTCACCACCACGAAGTACCAGTAGAGCGCGAGGCTCTCCACGGCCATGCCCCGCTGCGCACGAAGCCCGCCGATGCGGCCGAAGAGCCAGACCACCGCCGCGAAGCCCACCAGCACCACCGAGTGCAGGAGCTGGTATCCGGTCATGGTCCAGTTGATGGAGCCGTAGGCGTGGCTGGACCAGTGGTAGCTCACCGCCCCGTACTCCAGGACCTTGAGTCCGGTGTAGGCGACCACCAGCCCCACGCCCACCGGCAGGAGCCAGCCCAGCGGCCGCGGGTCCGCGTGCTTTCGCCAGGCGCGCTCGGCGAAGAAGACCGGCACCGCGCTCCCCATCACCAGTGCCTGGCCGATGAAGCCCTTCACGAGGTCTGGCATCCCCGCGTCCACAGGCGGCCACAGCGGGGTGCCGACACGCAGGTAGAAGTAGGAGGCGACCAGCGAGCCCATCACCGTCAGCTCGATGGCGCACAAGAGCGCCACCCCCGCCCAGCCCACCGAGCGCGCCGAGGTGGTGAGCGGCAGCCGCGGCCCTTCGCGGGGATCGACTGCGGCGCTCATGTGGGGCTCTCGCTCCGGTCCGGCCAGTGCCAGCCCACCAGCCCCACCGCGGTGAGCCCGAGCCCCAGGAGCATGGGCACCGGGTGCAGCACCGCGCCGAGGATGCCCACCGTCAAGGCCGCCGCGGTCCACAGAGGCCACACCGAAGGCGCGGGCAGCAGGAGCCGCTCATGCGGCCGCGCGTCGAGCGAGGTGGTGAGGACCTCTTCGCGCTGGCCCTTGCGGACGTCCGACAACGCGCCACGCCACGCGAACTCCGGGCCTGCGTCTTCGCGGACCGCGGACGGCGCTTCCCAGAGGGGATCTTTTCCGCCCACCACCGGGTACCAGCGGAAGTTGTACTGCGGCGGCGGGGACGGACAGGCCCACTCCAGCGTGGCCGCGCCCCACGGGTCTGCGCCGGCCACCCGCCCCTTCACCAGGCTTTGCGCCACGTTGACGAGGAAGGCGGACACGCCCGCGAACATCAGGAACGCGCCCACGGTGGCCACCACGTTCAAGGGCGCCCACTGCATCTCCGGCAGGTACGTGTAGATGCGCCTTGGCATCCCCTGGAACCCGAGGATGTGCATGGGCATGAAGGTGGCGTTGAAGCCCACGAAGAAGAGCCAGAAGTGCCAGCGGCCCAGCTTCGCCGACAGCATCCGGCCGGTGAGCTTGGGGAACCAGAAGTAGATGGCGGCGAAGATGGGGAACACCACGCCGCCGATCAGCGTGTAGTGGAAGTGCGCGACGATGAAGTAGGTGTCGTGGACCTGCAGGTCGAACGGGACCGACGCCACCATCACCCCGGTGATGCCGCCCAGGATGAACAGCGCCACGAAACCCACGCAGAAGAGCAGCGGCACGTTCCACTGCACCCGCCCCCGCCACAAGGTGATGAGCCACGCGAAGAGGATGGTTGCGGTGGGGACGGTGATCATCATCGACGCGGCGGTGAAGAAGTTCATCCCCATCACCGGCAGGCCCGCGGCGTACATGTGGTGGACCCAGAGCCCGAAGCTGATGAAGCCAATGGCCACCAGGGACAGCGCTATCCACGTGTACCCGGCGGTGGGCCTGCGCGCGCTCACCGGGACGATGGTGGCCACCACGCCCAGGGCCGGCACCAGCATGATGTAGACGTCCGGGTGGCCGAAGAACCAGAACAGGTGCTGCCACAGGAGCGGGTCTCCGCCGGCCGCCGCGTTGAAGAAGTGGGTGCCCACCACCCGGTCCAGCCCCAGCAGCATCGACGCCACCACCAGCGGGGGCATGGCGAAGACGATCATGAACGCCATCACCAGCACCGACCACACGAACAGCGGCATGCGGGCGAGGCTCATCCCCGGCGCGCGCAGCTTGAAGATGGTGACGATGAGCTCCACCGCCGCCACCAGCGCCGCGACCTCGAGGAAGGTGATCATCGCCACCCACCAGTCGATGTTGCTGCCGGGGTTGAAGCCGGGCCCTGAGAGCGGGACGTAGTTGAACCAGCCGGCGTTGGGCGCCACCCCGCTCAGGAAGGCGACGTGCAGGGCGATGCCGCTGAACAGGTAGATCCAATACCCGAGCGCGTTCAGCCGGGGGAACGCCATGTCCCGGCAGCCGATCATCAGGGGCACCACGTAGATGGCGAGCCCCTCCAGGAACGGCACCACGAACAGGAACATCATCGTGGAGCCGTGCATGGTGAAGACCTGGTTGTAGCGCTCGGGGCCCAGGACCTCCATGCCGGGCAGGGTGAGCTGCAGCCGCATCGCCACCGCCTCGAGCCCGCCCACGAGGAAGAACACCAGCGCGGTCACCATGAACCGCGTCCCCACCGTCTTGTGGTTCACCGCGGCGAGCCAGCCGCCGAACCCGGGCTTCGTGGACCAGGCCTGTGTCAGGCGATCTTCGGGGGTGGACACGCGGGGCTCCTCACTCGAGCGCCAGGAGCCAGTCGACCAGCGCGTCGAGCGCGTCGTCCGGCACGGCGGTGGGCGGCATGCGCGCGCCGGGCTTCAGCACGTGCGGGTCGGTGATGAAGCGCTTCAGGTTCTCCTTCGTGACCTCCGCCGTCGCCGCGGCGAAGTGGCTGCGGGTGGCGAAGTGGGTGAGGTCCGGACCCGGGCGCTGCGCTGCTCCCGAAGGGTGCAGGCCGCGGACGGTGTGGCACAGGTGGCAGCCGCCTTCGGTGAAGGTCGCGCGGCCCTGCGCGTGGCTCGCGCCGGCGCGCGGCTCCTCCAGCGCCGGCGCCCGCTGCGAAGAGAGCCATGCCTCGTACTCGGCCCGCGGCACCGCGCGGACCCAGAAGGCCATCAGCGCGTGCTGCATCCCGCAGAACTCCGCGCACTGCCCGCGGTAGCGCCCGGACCGGTCCGCCTGCAGCCAGAACGGCTTCACGTGGCCCGGGGTCATGTCCCGCTTGCCGTGCAGCTCGGGCACCCAGAA
>CAZQVZ010000441.1:0-4725 GCA_964596895.1 uncultured Myxococcaceae bacterium | reverse complement strand
TCGGGGCTGCGTTGCCTGCGCCCGCCGCGTCCACCGGCGTGGACCGGGCGCCCTCCGAGCCCTGCACATCCTGCGCGCCGGGCTCGTTGCGAGGCACCTCCACCGGCGGCGGTGCCAGCGTGGAGGGGCGCTTGCCCCCGGCCACCGCGCGCATCGCCTGGTCGATGGGGATGTGCACCAGGTGGTCCCGGCGGCTGGACCAGCCCGAGCTGGACAGCCGCTGCAGCTTGTCCTGGGTGAGCTGGCGGTTTCGCTGCTCCCGGTTGAAGAGCTGCTGGTCCACCATGCCGATCTCCGGCTTGCCGATCTCGGTGCCCTCTCTCCGGGCGCCGGTCTGGCTGGTGACCTCGTCGCGGGTCCGGTTCAGAATCAGCGTGGACCAGACCACGCCCACCGCGAACAGGGTGAGCGCGACGACGGAGATGACGGCGATCTTCCCGACCGGAAGCCTCTCGTCCTGCGGCTCCGGCACGGCGGGCGTTCCCTGCGGATGGATGGCGCTCATGGCTGCACGTACCTCAGCGAGTCCTCGAGGTAGGGATCTCGAACGGGGATCATGTACCGGCCGCGCAGGCGGAAGAGGCCGAAGGCGGCGGCGATGCCCCCCACACCCACGAACGCGGCGATGTCGAAGATGCTGAACACCGGCCCTTCGGGGTGGAGCTTGGGCATCACCATCCACCATACGTCCACCATGCTCACCACCAGCAGGTAGATGCTGATGAACCCGAGGAACTTCGGCAGCAGCTTGAAGGTCCGCGGCAAGAGCAGCACGAACGGGATGGCGAAGTGGAAGACGATGAGGAACTGCGACACCAGCCGCCATTCCGTCTTCAGGCGCACCCAGTAGTAGGGGACCTCTTCGGGGATGGCCGCCACCCAGATCAGCATGAACTGCGAGAAGCCGATGTACGCCCAGAAGGCGGTGAAGGCGAGCAGCAGCTTCCCGAGGTTGTGGTGGTGGTGCTTCGTCACCCACCAGCCGAACAGGTTCCGGTCACCGCGGGTGGCCACCGTGGCCAGGGTCACCACCGCGATGGCGCAGAGGAACCCGCCAGCGAAGTAGTAGACGCCGAAGATGGTGGAGTACCACAGCGGGGTCAGCGTCATCAGCCAGTCGAAGGCGGCCCAGGTCAGGGCCAGCGCCACGAAGGGGATGGCCCCGGAGGAGAAGCGGCGCTTGCGGCGGATGAGGTCGTGCCCGCCGTGCTCGTCCAGCTTCTTCGACCAGCCGTCCATCAGGAACCACACCCCGAGGATGACCGCGAAGTAGAGCACCTGCCGCACCCAGAAGAAGGTGATGTTGAAGTACCCCTCCTTGTGGTGGAAGTGGTGCAGCTGCACCTCGTCGAAGCTCGCCTCCGGGTTCACCCACGGATAGAGCACGCCCAGCCCGAGCGCGATGGGGATGAAGAGCAGCACGAAGATGGGCAAGGAGCCCGCCACCCCTTCGATGGGCCGGCGCAGCACCGTGGGCCACCGGGCACCCGCCGCGTGCAGGATGAGCAGCAGCAACAGGCCGCCTGCGGCGATGGCGAACCAGTACGCGAACGCGGCGAGGTAGCCGTGCAGCGCCTGGGCCCGCGAGCCCTCACCCATCATCCCCAGGATGCTCACCGCGAGGCCGGCGATGCCGACCACGCCGAAGATGCCCATCCACTTGGTGCCACCCGTGAACTTCGGGACGTCGACCAGCATTACTGACCCTCCCTCACCAGCTTGGCCCGGACGTCTGCCGGCGCCTCTGCCAGCGGCACCGCCTGGCTGTACTGGAGCGCGCGGACGTAGGCCACCACCGCCCACCGCTCCGTGGGGGTCATCCGCCAGCCGAACGGCGGCATCACGCCGTAGCCGTTGGTGATGACCTCGAAGATGTAGCCGTCCGGCATGCCCCGGAGCTTTTCGCTCTGGAAGGACGGGGGCGGCATCAGCGCCATGTTGCGCGCCGCCATGCTGTCCCCATCACCTGCCAGCCCGTGGCAGGTGGCGCAGGTGATGTCGTACTGCTTCTGGCCCACCCGGAGCAGCGCCTCATTCACCGGGATGGGGATCTGCTGGACGAAGGTGCCGTCCGCCATGCCCCGCCCGCCGCGGGCGTTCTGCGCGAACCACTCCCGGGAGACCGTGCCCACGGGCGGATGCCGCATGGCGCGCCGGTCTTCATAGAAGTCGTTGCGCTGGTACGTCTTGAACTTCGGCTGGCGCTGCATGCGCTGGAAGACTTCGTTCTGGCTCCACTCGTCGTTTTCGTCCGCGGGGTTGCACCCGCTCCCGAAGGAGGCCAGCGCGAGCGCTGCGGTCACTGCCAGGGCCTGCGCTCTCATGCCTCCTCCTTCACCACTTCGACGGTGCGCGCGCCGAGCGACTTGAGGCTGTCCATGATCTCCGTGTCCCGCTCCGAGGAAGGCACCGTGACGCTGATCCAGTAGGCGTGGGTGGTGGCGCTCCGGAACGCCTCCGACTCGAACACCGGGTGGTGCGGCCTGGGCAGCCCCATCAGCGCCATCAGGCCGATGAACATGGTGACGCCGGTCAGCAGGATGGTCGTCTCGAAGGTCACCGGGATGTAGATGGGCGCCGAGTTGAGCAGCCGGTTGCCGACGTTGAGGGGGTAGTCCACCGCGTTCAGGTAGAACTGCATCAGGTACCCGCCGATGCCGCCGGCGAGCGCGCCCGCCAGCGCGATGAACGGGACCCGGCTGGGCTTCCAGCCGAGCACCTCGTCCACGCCGTGCAGCGGGTACGGGGAGTAGGTGTCGACGTCGCTGTGGCCGTCCGCGCGCACCTTGCGGCAGGCCTCGAGCAGGCCGTCCACGGTGGTGAACTCGGCCAGGATCCAGCTCTTGGTGGGGAGGGTCGTTGCGTGGGCCATGGGGTCCTCGTCAGTGCCCGCCGGGCGCGCCGGTCTTCATCAGGCCGGGGTGGTTGTAGCCGTGGCCGTGCGCCAGCTCGTGGTTGAGCTCCTTCACCTCCGCCACCGCCACCGCCGGCAGGTAGCGCATGAAGAGGAGGAAGAGCGTGGAGAAGAAGCCGATGGTCCCGAGGAACATCGACCAGTCCACCCACGTCGGGTAGTACATCTCCCAGGTGGCGGGGATGAAGCCTCGGTGCAGCGAGGTCACGATGATGATGAACCGCTCGCACCACATCCCGATGTTCACGAAGATGGAGGCGATCCACATCACCGGGATGCTCGTCCGCGCCGCCTTGAACCAGAAGATGTTCGGCGTGATCACGTTGCAGGCGATCATCAGCCAGTACACCCCGGCGTAGGGCCCGGTCATCCGGTTGAGGAACACCGCCCATTCGTATTCGTTGCCGGAGTACCAGGCGACGAAGTGCTCCATCAGGTAGCCGTAGGAGACGATCAACCCGGTGACCAGGATGATCTTGTTCATGTTCTCCAGGTGCCGCATGGTCACCACGTCCTTGAGCCCGAGGAACCTGCGGGCGGGGACGAGCCAGGTGATCACCATGGCGAAGCCTGAGAACACGGCGCCGGCGACGAAGTAGGGCGGGAAGACCGTGGTGTGCCAGCCGGGGAGCAGGGACACCGCGAAGTCGAACGACACCACCGAGTGCACCGAGAGCACCAGCGGGGTGGCGATGCCCGCCATCATCAAATAGGCGATCTTCCAGTTGTGCCAGTGCCGGCCGGAGCCGCGCCAGCCCAGGGAGAACATCCCGTAGACGATCCGCTTCACCTTCGTCTTCGACGCGTCGCGCAGCGCCGCGAGGTCCGGGATGAGCCCCAGGTACCAGAACAGGAGCGAGATGGTGAAGTAGGTGGAGACCGCGAACACGTCCCACAGCAGCGGCGACTTGAACTGCGGCCAGATGGCGTTGGTGGACGGGTACGGGAACAGCATGTACGCCGCGTACCAGGGCCGCCCGGTGTGCAAGAGCGGGAAGAGCAGCGCGTTGATCACCGCGAAGAGGGTCATCGCCTCTGCGAAGCGGTTGATGGACGTGCGCCACTTCTGCTGGAAGAGCAGCAGGATGGCCGAGATCAGCGTCCCCGCGTGGCCGATGCCGATCCACCAGACGAAGTTGATGATGTCGAAGGCCCAGGCGGTGGGGACGTTGTTGCCCCACACGCCAATGCCCCGCGCCAGGAGGATGGCGATGGACAGGCCCAGAAGGCCGAAGAGCGAGAGGGCGATGCCCATCAGCGCGTACCAGCCGAAGCCGGGCTTGCGCCAGACGTGACCGAAGAGCGTCTCGGTCAGGGTCTCGTCGGTGTGCTTGCCGGTGATGACCGGCGTGCCGGCCAGGGGGTCCGCTGCCGCTGCGTGCGCGTGCTCGGTGGCTGCCATGGCTAGTGGGGCTCCTCTGCCTTCACCGGGCGCGGCAGCGCCGGGTTGTAGTTCTTGTAGCGCGCCAGGTAGCCGGTCCGAGGCCGGGTGCCCAGCGGGTAGAGCAGGTCGTACCGGCGCTTGTCCGCGTGCAGCTTGGTCACCGGCGCGTTCGGGTCATTGAGGTTCCCGAAGACAATGGCCTGCGTCGGGCACACCGTCTGGCAGGCGGTCTTCACCTCGCCGTCGCGGATGTCCGCGGTGTCCCGGAGGCCCTGCTGGTGCTCGCGGCGGGCGCTGATGCGGGCGTGCTGGATGCGCTGGGTGCAGTACGTGCACTTCTCCATCACGCCACGGGCCCGGACGGTCACCTCCGGGTTCATCATCATCTTCTCGGTGGGGCTCTTGCCGTAGCTGTAGTGCAGGTAGT
>CAZQVZ010000440.1:0-4741 GCA_964596895.1 uncultured Myxococcaceae bacterium | reverse complement strand
GCCGCTGGAGACCGTCGACCCATGAAGAGAGTTTTCGGAGCCGGGCTGGCCATCGCCGCCCTCCTGTCGGCCGCGTGCACGGATTCCACCCCGCCGACGCCGCTGGCCGCGCCCCCGGTGATCAAGTCGTTCACCGCCTCAAAGACCCGCATCGCCGCCGGTCAGAGCGTCACCCTCACCTTCACCGCCGAGCACGCCCAGAGCGTGGACCTCGTGGATCAGTTGGGCGCCTCCCTGCCGCTCGAAGGCGACGCCTCCGCGGGCGAAGCCACGGTCACGCTGGATGCGACGCGCTTCTTCGTGCTCCGCGCCAAGGGCGAAGGCGGCCGCGATTCCGCGTTCGTCCAGGTCGCGGTGGACGAGGATCTGCGCGAGGTCTTCCTCGTCGCGGTCCCCCCTCAGATTGAGTCCGGCGAGTCCGCCCAGCTCGTGTGGTCCGCGTTCGGCGCCCAGGGCGCGCAGCTCCAGGCCAGCGGTGGCGCGTCCATCTCCCTGCCACAGGCGCTGAACAGCGGCGTGGTGGACGTGACCCCGGAGCGCTCGCAGACGTACTCGCTCGTCGCGCACGGCGCGGACAGCACCCAGACGCTCAGCGCCACCACGGAGCTCCGCGTCGCGCCCGCGCTGGCGGCCTTCGAGGTCGCCCCCGCCGCGGCCAGGGCCGGCGAGACGCTCACGCTCTCCTGGAAGACCCGCGGCGCCGCGGAGGTCGTCGTCTCCGAAGCAACCTTCGGCGAGCTCACCCGCGCGACCTTTCCGGCCGAGACCGCTTCGGTGGACGACGGCCTCTTCGCCTGGACCGTCCCCTCCTCCCGCCCCTCCGGCGAGCCGGTCGCGGAGGGCTTCCCGCTCCGCTTCGAGCTGTCGGTGACGGGGACGAACTCGCAGGTGGCGCTCACCCGCACCGTCGACTCGTACGTGGGTGACGGCCCGCGCATCGTGGAGTTCCTCGCGCCCCTCGCGGTGACGCAAGGCATGCCGCTCAACCTGTCGTGGCGCACGCAGAACGTCTCGCGGCTTCAGGTGCTCGTCGGCGGGGGCGTGGTCTACGAGCCGCTCGCCACGGACGCCGCGGGCCTGGAGAACGGCGCGTTCACCCTGCCCGCGCCGGCGCAGGACGCCGAGGTGACCCTCCGGGTGTGGAGCCCCCGCGGCGGTCAGGGCCAGCAGGTTCGCCACGTTCGCGTGGTCAATCCCCCTTCCATCTCCACCTTCAGCATGCCCGCGGCGGTGACCGAGCTCGGTGATTCGGCCACTGCGGAGTGGACCACCCAGCACGCCACCTCGGTGGTGCTGCGCGTGAAACACGGCCCGGCGGTGTTTCGCACCCAGGCGCCAGCGCAGGTGCAGAGCGGCAGCACGCAGGTCCACCCGGGCCTGCAGACGACCTTCGTGCTCGAGGCCTACAACGACGCCGGCGAGGTGGCGGCGCAGGAGCGCGCGGTGGACGTCTGGCTGCCCGCGACCCTCGTCGTGGACCCCACGCCCGCCGTCCGGGGCACCGAGGTGACCGTGGAGTGGGACCTCACCGGCGCGCCGGTGACCACCGTGGTGGGCGTCTCCCGCATGCCGGCGATCAAGCACAACCCCGCCACCGACTTCTACGACCTGCACTCCCACGTGGACGCGGAGCTGCAGAACTTCGACGACACGAACGACTCGCTGGCGCGCCTGCCGGTGGACCCGTCCTTCAACTTCAGCCTCGCCGGCGCCACGCACGGGCGCTTCTTCGTCTCCACCAACGGCTTCATCGCCTTCGCGGACGTGGGCGCCCAGCCGGACAACGGTGGCCTCGCCGACGACACCACGGTCAACGACCTGCTCGCTCCTTTCTGGGACGACCTCGATGTGAGCGACGGCCGCGTGCTCTGGCTGCTCGAGGGCCAGACCTTCCCCCGCCGCCTGATCGTCCAGTGGGACGAGGTCCGGCTGAACGCAGACCCGCAGAGCCTCCTCACCTTCCAGGTGCAGCTCTTCGAATCCGGTGAGGTCCGCTACGGGTACAAGACGCTGCAGGGCACGGGCGCCGGCGGCGAGTCCGCGAGCCTCGGGTGGCGGGGGAACGGGAGCCTCAACGTCGAGATGGCCACGGGCGCGCCCGTCCTCGCCGAAGGCGACGAGCTCATCTGGTTCACCTCCACGGCCCCTCAGGGCCAGCTCGTCTGGGCGCCCCCCTCCGGCGGCGTGTTCAACCTCTTCGGGAGGCTGCAGGGCGGCGCCTGGGGGGTGTTCTCCAGCCGGCTCAACGTGATCAGCGCAGGCTCGGTCCTGGTGAACGAGGTGCTGGTCAGCCCGCCGCCCGCCGCGCCCCTGGGCCAGTGGGTGGAGCTGTTGAACACCTCCGACGAGACGGTGGACCTCTCCGGCACCCGGCTCACCTCAACGGCCTCCGGCACGTCCTTCCTCTTCCCGGAGGGCACGGAGATCGCCGCGGGGGACTACCTCCTCGTGGGCCAGAGCACCGACACCAACGACAACGGCGACGCGCCGGTGGACGTGGTCTTCACCGACCTCGTGCTGAATTCGGCCGGCGAGGACACGCTGCTGCTCGAGGCCAACGCGCTGATCTCCGAGTTCGGCTGGACCGCCAACCAGGTGCTCGCCAACGTCTCCCTGCAGGCGCCGGAGCGCGCCCTTGCCGCCGGCGGCACCCCCCTCACCTGTGACCGTACCGGGACCTACAACGCGCTCGACACCGTGGGCACGCCCGGCGCAGAGAACGAAACCTGCTTCCCCTATTCGGTGCGGAGCATCCCGGTGGACTACCGCGACGTGTCGGCGACGGGCTTCCCCATCGTCACCACCGGAACCTCGCTCGATGAGCAGGTGCGGACGCTGAACCTCGGCGTGCCGTTCACCTACTTCGGCCAGACGTTCACCAACGATCTGACCATCAGCACCAACGGCTGGGTCTCCTTCATCCCGCACACCGCGGCGACCATCACGAACAAGACCTCGCCGTCGGCGACCAACCCCACGGGCACCATCTCGCCGAACTGGGACGACCTCAACGGCACCCTGTCCGCGGGCCACAACATCTTCGCCCGCCGCTTCGAGGCCGGCGCGGATGCGGGGAACCCGGCGGCGCACTGGGTCATCCAGTGGCACCACTTCTTCCACTTCAGCACCTCGCCGAACGACGACCTGAACTTCCAGGTGAAGCTCTTCGACGACGGGACGATCGAGTTCCACTACGCGGACATGGTGAGCGGCACCGCCCTGAACTACGCCAACGGCAACAGCTCCACCGTGTGGCTCGAGCACCCGGCCGGCACGTCCGCGCTGCCCGTGGGCGTCAACCAGCCCGTGCTCACGCCGCACAGCGCCTACCGCTTCACGCCGAAGAACTAAGGGATCCCGACCATGCAAAACCTCTACGCTCCGATCCTCGGCCTCGTCGGCGCCCTCGTCCTCACCGGGTGCCCCCGGGACACCACGCCTCCCGGTCCGCCCCCCGCGGCGCCAGAGATCCTCGACTTCCGCGCCAGCACGGACGTGGTGGACCCAGGCGGCAGCGTCACCCTCATGTGGGAGACGAACAACGCCGCCACCGTGGAGCTGGTGGACGCCGCCCGAGGCGCGGTGTCCGGCGCAGACGGCCTCTCCGGCACCGTGACCGTCACCGTCGACGAGCACACGCTCTTCGTGCTGGTGGCGAAGAACGCAGGCGGCCTGCGCGAGACCCGCGCGGTCACGGTGCGCGTGCACGAGGCCTCCCGCGAGGTCCTCTTCTTCGCCGCGCCGGACGTGGTGGACGCAAGCGGCAGCGCGACCCTCGCCTGGTCCGCGCCGTTCGCGAGATCCGTCAGCCTGCGCGTGCAGGACGGCGAGCCCGTCGACCTCGGCACCCAGACCACCACCGGCTCGGTCTCGGTGACGCCGGAGCGGGACACCACCTATGAGCTGCGGGTGGACGGCGCGTCGTGGACCGCCACCGTGCGCACCCGCCCGACGGTGGCCCTGTTCGCCGCCAGCCCCTCCTCGATGACGGCCGGACAGCCGCTCTCCCTGCAGTGGCGGACCCGCGGCGCGGTGGCGGTGACCATCAGCCGGCCCGGCCACGGCGCCGTCCACACCACCACCGCGCCCGCGGAGGTCGCGCAGGGCCAGGTGGAGGTCGCCATCCCCGCCACGCTCGACCCGGGCGCGGCGTTCACCTGGCGGCTCACGGCGTTCGGGACCTCCGCCGAGATCGTCTCCGCCGCCGACGTGACCGTCTACGTCGCCGGCCACCCGCGCTTCGTCTCCTCGTCCGCGCCCCGGTACGCGCGCCTGGGTGACACCTTCACCCTCGCCTGGTCCACCGAAGAGGCGGACCGGGTGCGCGTGCTCGCGGACGGCGCCCCCATCTACGAAACCCCGGGCCGCGACTTCGCCATCTCCCACACCCTGCAGCTCCCCACGCCGGAGGTGGAGATCACCTACACGCTGGTCGCCATCAACGACCGCGGTGGCCAGGCGGCCCGCGTGCATCCGGTGGCGCCGGTGGGCGTCACGCAGCTCAACGACTTCACCGTGACGCCCCCGCAGATTGGAACCGGCGGTGAGCCGGTGACGCTCGCCTGGGACGTCTCCTCCGCGCGGCGGCTGCGCATCGTGGCCAACGGCGAGTACACCGTGTTCACCGTCTCCGGGACCGACGCGGAGCAGGGCGGGGTCACGGTCTACCCGAACGAGGACACCACCTACACGCTGGAGGCGGACAACCTCCTCGGCGACGCGGTCACGGCCCCAGGCCAGG
>CAZQVZ010000439.1:0-4754 GCA_964596895.1 uncultured Myxococcaceae bacterium | reverse complement strand
TCATCTTCTTGATCGCGTTGATCCGGCGGACGCACTCCACCGGGTAGAGCCCCTGGCTCCCGCGGTGCTTGCCCTTCCGGCCCACCCGCCGGCTGCGCGGCAGAAGCCCCGCCTGCACGTACTTCCGGAACGTCGCCTCCGAGAGCGCCACGCCCTTCGGCCGGAAGATCCCGAGGATCGCCGGCGCTGAGAGCCCGGCCTCGTACTCGGCCTCGATCCGTTCGATCTCGTTCGGGCTGAGGAGCTCCAAAGGATTCCTTTCAATATCCTCCATCGAGGATGTGGCGCTTTGTAGCGGATATTGAATGGAGTCGTCAAGCCCCCCTGACCGTCTTGCGGCCGAGCGGACGTGGGATGCAGCGCGGCGGGGCGGGAGGCGTGGGCCCTGCTCGCCGGAGTCAGCGCGACGGCGCGACGCTTCGGGGAGAGGTGTGAAGGGAGCCCGCGGTCCAGGCCCGTCGCCTGGGGATTTGCCGCCCCGGGCGGGCGCGCGTTGGGCGGATGGCTGAGGGGCGCGAGCAACGGTCGGCGCAGGGCCCATCGCCCCAGGCGAGAGGTGCCTGCGGCCGGGACGGACTGGCGGCGACCGCGCTGGCGCTCGGCCGGGACAGAGGGCCGGTCCAGCGCTCAGGCCTCAGCGAGGCAGGCTTGCGTCCGGGGCACTGCTGCCCGCTCGCGCGCGGGGGCGCGGTTCGGTC
This sequence comes from uncultured Myxococcaceae bacterium, assembly GCA_964596895.1. Classification (GTDB taxonomy): domain Bacteria; phylum Myxococcota; class Myxococcia; order Myxococcales; family Myxococcaceae; genus JAFAFL01. Next base: position 4,056 of record CAZQVZ010000439.1, on the reverse strand, counting down.
ACGGCGACCGCGTCGCTGTTCGGCTCCGGCTCAAGGGGCGACGGGACGAGGAGCGCACACCGCCGTGCGCCTCACGCACTTCGAAGTCGCACTTCTGCAGAAGCGCGTGCGGCCCCTCGGGGGGCTACGGCCCGCCGCTGAAGGCGTCGAAGTTGATGCGCTGGCGGCCCGTGGAGCGGATGATCACGGTGCGCTCGAGCGTGCGCTGCGGGTGGTAGAGCCGGATGACCCGCTTACCCACCGGCAGCTCCAACTCCCGCGTCCCCTCCACGTCCAGCGGCTTTCCGTTCGCGAAGAGCTGCACGCCGTCCACGAAGACGTTCGCCCAGGGGGTGGCGCGGATGACCACCTTCCCCTTCCCGGACTGCGACTTTTCAGTCGCCGGTAGATCGATTGGAGGAGGCGGCGGCGGCGGCCCTGCATCCGGGGCGACCTCGACCTCGCCCCCCGCATCCTCATCTGCGTCCATGGCCGGAGGACCCGCGTCGTGTCCGGCGTCTCGGGCTGGCAGGGCGCCTGCGTCCTGGACCACGGGCAGGACCACATCCTCCAGCGCCGAATCCACGATGGGCTCCGGGCCTGCGCTGCTGCTCTTCCAGACCACGCCCGCCACCGCAGCGACCACCACCACCGCTCCAACGATGGCCAACGGCGCCACCCGCGCCTTCGCCTTGGGAACGGGGGCGCTCACCGGGCGAGCAACGGGCGCAGCAGCGCTGGGCCTGGGCGTGGCGGGCGTCCGGCGCTTCGCGGGCGGAGCGGGCCGCGAGACCTGGGTCGCCTCCTTCCTGGCGCTTTCGGCGCGGCGCGCGGCGATGGCCGCTCGCAGCTCCTCCTGATCGAACCGCACCGTCTCCCGCCCTTGCCCGACAACCGCCTCCGCCGACGGCAACGCTTCAGGCTCGGCCGCAGCCTCAGCAACGGCAGGCGCGACGGGTGCAGCCTCCACCGCGACCGGCGCCGAAGCCCCGCCCGCCGAAGCCTGCGCCGGCATTTCCTCGGGCACGACTTCCACCGGCACCGTGACCGGCACCGGCGTCCCCGGCTTGCTGCCCGTGCGCACCGACGGCAGGGACTCGGTCCTCCGCTGATTGGGCACGAAGGTGGCGCCGTGAGGGTCTTCGTCCGGGTTGGGCGGCAGCGGCGCAGGCACCGCGTCCTTGCCCGAAGCGGTCCCCCTCCCCTCCCCTCCCGGCGCCGCATCCAGAGGCGCCGGCAGGGTCCGCGGCCCGGAGCGGCTCCCCGGCATCACCGCGGTGGGCTCGCGGCGAGGCGGCGCAGGCTCCGGCGGCAGCGGGTTGGGGATGCCCGCGGTGGTGAACTCGTTGCCTTCGGGGCTGAGCTGATCTGCGTAGAGCCTGCGCAGGTAGGCGCCGAGATCCGTCTCCTCGATGGACTGGGCGTTCCCGAGGATGTACCGCGCCAGCGCGCGCTCCAGCTCCTGCGCGTTCTGCCAGCGCGCGTCCACCTCGCGCGCCAGGGCCTTCATCACGATCCCGTCCAGCTCGGCGGGCACGTCCGGGTTGAGCCGCCCCGGCGGGGCGATGGCGCTCTGCTGCACCGCGCGCAGCACCGCCACGTCGCTGTCGCCTTCGAACAGCCGGCCGCCGGTGAGCATCTCCCACAGCACGATGCCGAGCGCGAACACGTCCGTCCGCGCGTCCACCGCGTCCCCGCGCGCCTGCTCCGGGGACATGTACGCGAACTTCCCCTTCAACATCCCCGGCGAGGTCAGCTTGTTCCCCGCCTTGGCGATGCCGAAGTCGGTGAGCTTGATGGCGCCTTCCCAGCTCATCAGGACGTTGTGCGGGGTCACGTCCCGGTGGACCAGGTTCAACGGTTCGCCCCGGTCGTTCAGCCGGTGCGCGTAGTGAAGCCCGCGCGCCACCTCCAGCCCCACGTGCGCCACCAGCGTGGGCCGCATGGGCATCATCAGCTCGCGCGCGCGCCGCCGCACGTCCCACAGGGAGCGGCCGCGGACGTACTCCATGGCCAGGTAGAAGGTGTCCTCGTGCTTATCGAAGTCGAAGATCTGGACGATGTTCGCGTGGTTCAGCCGCGACGCCAGCCGCGCCTCGGCGATGAACATCTGCACGAACTCGGGGTCGGTCGACAGATACGACCGCACCCGCTTGATCACGACCTCCTTCTCGAACCCTTCGGGCCCCCGCGAGGCGGCCACGTAGATCTCCGCCATCCCGCCTTCGGCGAGCTTGCGCTTCACCACGTACTTTCCAACCGGCGTGCCCGCCTCGAGCGTCAGGGCCATGGTCAGTTGAACCTCACCGTGACCCGCTCGAGGCTGTTGCCCCGGACCTCCACCCGCTCGGTGCGCGTGCCCAGCTCCGGGTTGGAGAACGTGCACTGGTAGGTCCCGGCGGGCAGCGACTTCGGCGGTGACGGGAAGCTCCCCAGCTTGTGGCTGCCGCAGGAGACCTCCGCGCCTGCGCCCAGGGGCATGATCACGAACTGCACCTGCCCCATCATTCGCGGCGGGTTCGGATCCGCCTGCTGCGTCTGATTCCCGGAAGGAGCCTGCCGCCGCCGCTCCAGCTTCAGGGTCTCGCGCAGCCCGTCCGTGCCCACCCTCAGCTTCCGCTCCACCGGCACGTGCCCCGCCAGCTCCGCCCGCACCTGCACCTGCGTCCCTGGCCGCACCGACACCACGGCAGGGGATGCGCCCAGGCGTTTGCCGTCCACCGTCACCTGCGCGCCCGCAGGCTCGGTGGCCACCACCAAAGACACCTCCCGCTCCTGCGGCGGCTTGCCCACGCCCACGGCCGTCACCGTCTGCGCGCCCGGGGGCCCCGCGTCCTTCTCCTCCACGCGCGTCTGCGAGGCCAGGGGCAAGAGGGTCACCCGCGGCAGCTGCACCTCGCCGGTCCGGGGGACGTCCACCGTCAGGCGAACCTCCCGGTGATCCGCCTTCCCCACCAGCAACGGATACTGGCCCGGCGGCTTGGGCGGCAGCACCGCGGGGCTGAGCTCTGCGACCGCCACCCCGTCGAACACCAGCGTCGCGCCCGGCGGATCACTCTCCACGAAGATGCGCGCCGGAGGCACGGGCTCGCTCCCGTCCCCAGCCGTGGCCCACACCAGGGCCGCCGCGCCGCCCACCAACACCAGCGCGGCCGCCGCGGCGACGAGCGTCCGCTTCGGCTGCGCCTGGGTGCGGCTGACCTCCGTCACCCGCGGGTTCGTCTGGGGCGAGAGCTCCTGGCGCGAAGCTGAGGCACTGACTCCACCCCCGCCAGGCACAGCGCTGCTGCTGGCGGAGCCTCCGCGCAGGGACACCGTGGGCGCGCGCGGCACCACCTTCATCCCGGACCGCGAGCTGCGCTCGGGACGCAGGGACGTGGTCGCCTCCGACGGGGGTGGCGCGGCGCGGGATGAAAGCCCCACGCTCGCCTCGCGAGACGCGCTCCGGTTGGACGAAGCGCTGCTGCCCGACGGGCGCCCGGACCTGCTGGACGGGGTGCGCTTGCGCGGCGACAGGTCCTCTTCCGAGCTGCGGACGAGCTCTTCGGCGGAGAGGGGGCCGCCCTGCTTCGCCTCCTCCGCCAGCCGCTCCGCGTACAACTCGCGCAGGTAGCCCGCCACGTGCGCGGTGGACGCCGGCTGCTGGTGCGAGATGAGCCAGTTCTCCAGCGCGAGCTGGAAGCCCATGGCGTCCGGGTACCGGTCATCCGCGAGCTTCGTGAGCGCCTTGAGCACCACCGCGTCCAGATCCTTCGGGACCCGGTCATGGACCTCCGACGGCGGCGCGACCTCGCAGTTCATCACCGCGGTCAGGGTCTGCACGTCGTTGGTGCGCTTGAACAGCCGCGTCCCGGTGAGCAATTCGTACAACACGATGCCGAGCGCGAAGACGTCCGTGCGGTGATCCACCGCGCGGTCCCCCACCGCCTGCTCCGGCGACATGTACGAGTACTTCCCCTTGAGGACGCCGGAGCGCGTGTGCGTCGCCTTGTCCGCGGCCTTGGCGATGCCGAAGTCCACCACCTTCACCGTGCCCTCGAAGGACACGAGGATGTTCTGCGGCGAGATGTCCCGGTG
>CAZQVZ010000438.1:0-4766 GCA_964596895.1 uncultured Myxococcaceae bacterium | reverse complement strand
GGCCCGCGCAGACCGCCACATCCAACGACTGCAGCCCCCTGCCTGCGGTGTTGCGCACGACCGGGCGCAGGACGTGGGCCCTCCAGGACGAATGCTCCGCCCAGGCGCCGCCCACTGCCGGTTTCATCATGAAAGTGCGGGCCCGCGCAGACCGCCACATCCAACGACTGCAGCCCCCTGCCTGCGGTGTTGCGCACGACCGGGCGCAGGACGTGGGCCCTCCAGGACGAATGCTCCGCCCAGGCGCCGCCCACTGCCGGTTTCATCATGAAAGTGCGGGCCCGCGCAGACCGCCACATCCAACGACTGCAGCCCCCTGCCTGCGGTGTTGCGCACGACAGGGAGGAGGACGCTGGTTCACCCGCGCGAACGCTCCGGGCCAGGCGCCGCCAGGTTTCGCTTCCATCGTGAAACCGCGCCGGCGCAGACCGTCCGCCTCGCGGCAGCGCGCTCAGAACGCGCTCGGGCGCACGACTCACAGCCGCTACAGTGGCGCCCATGCCGGCGAAGCAGCGCATCTATCTCCTGCCGGGATTCTTCGGCTTCGCGAACCTCGGGGAGATCGTCTACTTCGGCCACGTGTACACGCTCCTCAAGGAGGAGCTGGCGCGGCGGGGCGTAGACGCCGAGGTCTTCCACGTCTACTCGCACCCCACCGCGTCCATCCGCACCCGCGCGAAGGACCTGCTCGCAGAGTTGACCCGGACAGCAGGCGACGACGGCGGCCCCATCCACCTCATTGGCCACTCCACCGGCGGGCTGGATGCGCGGCTGTTCGTCACGCCGGGCGTGGATCTCGGCGGCGAAGACCCGAACCTGCCCTCAGTCGAGTCCTTCGCCGCGCGCGTGCGCTCGGTGGTCTGCGTGGCCACGCCGAACCGCGGCACCGGCACCGCCTCCTTCTTCTCGGGCCTGATGGGCGCGAAGCTGCTCGGGCTCCTCTCGCTGTTCACCGTCTACGTGCTGCGCTTCGGCCGGGTGCCCCTGCGCTACGCGATGAAGGTGGCGGGCGCGTTCGTGAAGATGGACTCCCTGCTCGGCTGGCGGGAGACGCTGGTGGATCAGCTCTTCAACGAGCTGCTCTCGGACTTCTCCCGCGACCGGCGCGAGGCCATCTCCGGCTTCCTCTCCCAGGTGAGCAGCGACCAGTCCCTGGTGACGCAGCTCACGCCGGAAGGCATCGACCTCTTCAACGCGGGCGTGGCCGACAGGGCGGGCGTCCGCTACGCCAGCGTCATCACCCAGGCGCGCCCACCGAGCGTCGGCACGCGCGTGGCCACGGGCTTCGACCCCTACGCGCAGCTCACGCACAACGTCTACGCCTTCCTGCACGGCCGCTCCGCGACCCGCCCCGCACCGCTCTCGGACGCGCACCGCGAAGCGCTGGTCCAGGCCTATGGGCTGCTCCCCAGCGCGACGGCATCAGACGGCATCGTCCCCACCTTGAGCCAGCCCTTTGGCGAGGTCATCGGCGCGGTCTGGGCGGACCACCTCGACGTCATCGGCCACTTCGACGGGCCCAGCGACAAGCCGCCGCACGTGGACTGGCTCATCTCGGCCACCGGCTTCCGGCGCCCCGAGTTCGTGGAGGTATGGACGCGCGTGGTGGACTACATCCTGCGTACCCCATGAGCCCTCCCGGCCCGCCCACCGCGCCATACATCCTGAAGCTCGTCAGCGGCGGGCTCGCGGGTGGCTCGGCCCTGTTCGCGGTGGGAGGACTCGCGGCGACGCCGTGGTTGTTCATTCCCGCCGGCGCGCTGCTGCTCGCCTCCGGCGTGGTCGCGGCGGTCCGCGCAGGTCTCCAGTCCGCGCCACGGCGCCCATTGCCCGGTGCGCCTGCTCGCATCGGCGCGGGCGCTGACATCCACCAGAGCGCGCGCATCCAACCGGGGGCGGTCATCGAGATGGGCGCCACCGTCAAGGCCGACGCCCTCATCGGCGAAGGTGCGGTGGTCCGGATGGGGGCCACCATCGGCAGGCGCGCGGTGGTGGAGCCAGGGGCGGTCATCGGCTGGGGCGCGGAGGTGCACGAAGGCGCCCGCGTGCAGCGGGACGCCAGCGTGGGCGCGGGTGCCACCGTCCGAAAGGGCGCGGTGCTCGAAGCAGGTGCGCACCTGGGCGCCGGCAGCACGCTGAGGGCCAACCTCGCAAACCTCCAGCCAGCCGAACATCCCCAGCCCCCCACCGCGGCGAGCCCAGCGCGGGCTCTTGCGCCGGCGCCCGACGCGCGCTGGGCGGAGCTGGACGCTCTGTGCACGCGGCTCGAGTCCGAACTGCAGCAGGCGCCGGTATCGATGAAGGAGTGGATGGCCACGAGCCTCCGCCAGACCGGCTCCATGCGCGACGCCCTGCGAAACCTCCACCAGCGTGAGCGCACCCTGCGCAGCGAGGTGACGCCGGAGGTCATGGGCCGCATCGACCGCGAGGCCCAGCTGCTCGCCGAGAAGCTGCAGGCGGCGACGGACCCTCAGCTCCAGACGGCGTTGAGGCAGGCGCAGGACGCGCTCGAAGCGCAGCGCGCGCAGCGGCAGGTGCTGGCGCGGAACGCGGACCGCCTGGAGGCGGAGCTCTCGCGGCTTCGCTACAGCGCCGAAGGGCTCGTCGCCCAGCTGGTGCAGGTGCGCACCGGTGGCGTGGTGGCCGGCCCCGCGCGGCAGCTGGAGAGTGGGCTCGGACGGCTGCGCGACGAGATTGGCGCGGTGGCCGAGGCGCTCGAGGCGGTGGACGCCGAAGAGCGCGCCGCGCTGCGCGACAAGGCCCGCTGAAGCCCGGGCGGCTCTTCAAGCGGTGGGCAGATCCGGCGCCACCCGCGGGGACCGCCCCGCCAGCGCCTGAACTGCGAAGACGGTCAGGGCGATGAGGCCCCACAGAAGTCCGGCCACCACGCCCACGTCGATGAGCCCGCGCCACGGCTGCGGCACGCGGTGGACGAGGAGGACGAGCCCCACCATCAGCAGGACCAAAGACCAGCTCGTGATGAGCCGCTTGCGGCTGGCGTGGAACAGCCCCATGCAGAACGCCGGCGCGAGCAGCACGTGCAGGGGGCGAGGGTTCTGCGCGAGGTGCGCGGCCCGGGCGACGACGCGGGGAGAGAACCCGCGCTGAAACCCCTTGAAGCCCTCGCTGTACAGCATGAAGCCCACCCAGCCCGCGAGCAGCACCCAGTGCAGAGGGCCCACCGAAGGATCGCGCACGCCGGTCAGCGCAATGGGCGTCAGCCGCCAGATCGCCTGCCCGAGCAGCAGGACGACGCCGGCAATCCCCCACACCGCCCCCACTGCGCCCAGCCACCGATCCGAACCCACGTCGAGCGACACCCTCTCTGCATTCACGCGCGCAACCCGGTGCACGCGCTGCGCCATTTTCAACCCACCCGCGCACGCTTCGGTGGGCCGCAAATCATGCGCCGGAATGACCTGACCGGGCGAGCCCTTCGTCAGGCCCGACGTGGCAGAATCGTCCTCAGCGCGACCTCTCCTGGACGGTGTGCGGTGACCTTCGTGACCTCGACGCAGACGCTCGTGCTCGACGCCGGCTGGCAGCCGGTTGCCCGGGTGCCGTGGCAGCGGGCGCTCACCCTGGTCTTCTCCGGCAAGGTGGAGGTGGTGGAACGCTACGAAGACCGGACCGCCCGGTCGGTGACGCTGGAGGTGCGGCTGCCGTCGGTGGTCCGCTTCTTCCGGAGCGCCGGCCGGGGCCACAAGCGCATCCGGTTCAGCCGCCAGAACGTCTACGCGCGGGACGGCGGCCGGTGCCAGTACTGCAGCCGGGCGCTCACTCGGCGCGAGGCGACGTATGACCACGTCACCCCGCGCGCACAGGGCGGCCTCACGAACTGGCAGAACATCGTGATCGCCTGCGTGCCCTGCAACCAGCACAAGGGTGGCCGCACGCCGGCGCAGGCGAAGATGCGTCTGCGCAAGGCGCCGCTCCGGCCGGAGTGGCTGCCCCCGTCGATGCAGCTCGCGGTGGGCTGGGAGGCGGGGATGCCGCCTTCCTGGCAGACCTTCCTGAGGGACGTGGCCTACTGGCACGGCGCCCTCGACAGCGACGATTAGGCCCAGGTGGGCTCAGACGCTCAGGAGCGCTGCGCCCACCCTGCCGTGGAGCGCCGCGTGCGCCACCGAGAGCAAATCCGTCTCGGTGACAATCCCCACCAGGGCCCGGTCTTCGTCCACCACCGGGACCGCGCCAATCTTCCGCTCCATCATCAGCTCCGCCGCGCGGAACGCCGGCGCCTCCGGCCGCAGCACCAGGACTGCCCGGCTCATGACCTCTCGGACGAACAGCCCGTCGCCTCCGCGCGTGGCCTTCGCGCGCAGCAGGTCCCGGTCCGACACCATCCCCACCACCTGCCCCCGCGCGTCGACGACCGGGAGGTGCCGGAACTCGCCGAGCATCATGTCCTCGGCCGCGCGCGCCACCGTGTCCGATTCGGTCAGGGTGATCACAATCGGCGTCATCAGCTCTTCGATCCGGATCATCATGGGCGTCTCCTCCGCGTCGCAGAGCGATGCATGCGCCGCGCCGCGCCGCGCGCCATCCGGCACCGGGCGCGGCGGCGCGCAGCGATTGCATCCTGCGCAGCCGCTGCGCCCTGCCTTGATCCAGGCCAGAGCTTCGGGCCTGCTGCCGCGGCCAGCCCGCGGACGAGGCTTGTCAGGAATTTGGGCCGGACTTCGTCTATGGGGCCCAGAGGTCTCCTTTGTCATGCGCTCCCTTCGCTACAGCCAGCTCGACGAGCACACGCTCTATGAGGAAGT